>DASVZC010000077.1:0-21549 GCA_036391835.1 Ktedonobacterales bacterium
CGATGGACACATCCGAACGTCTCCGATGCAGAGGAGCGATGCGATGACGATTGCGCTACAACCTTTCGGGCGGACGGGTCACCTGAGCTCACGCACGATTTTTGGGGCAGCAGCCCTCGCTTCCGTTAGCCAACGCGATGCGGATGCCACCTTGGATGTATTGCTGCGCTATGGCGTCAACCACATTGACGTCGCGGCGAGCTACGGGGATGCGGAGCTACACATCGCCCCATGGCTCGCGCGTCATCGCCAGCAGTTCTTTGTCGCCACCAAGACTGATGGGCGCACCGCTGAGGCCGCGCGCGTGGATCTGCACCGCTCTCTAGATCGCATGGGCATTGATCGGGTGGACCTCTGGCAACTGCACAACCTCGCCGATCCCATCGAGTGGGATCAGGCGTTAAGTCCTGGCGGCGCGATCGAGGCGGCCGTCGAGGCGCAGCGGCAAGGGCTGGTCGGTGCAATTGGCGTCACAGGTCATGGGCTGCAAATCGCCGCGACGCACCGACGCAGCCTGCAGCGGTTTGACTTCGATTCCGTTCTCTTGCCCTACAACTATCTGACAATGCGAGTCGCATACTACGACGAGCAGCTCAATGCCCTGCTTACTACCTGCAAGGAACGCGACGTGGCCGTGCAGACGATCAAGTCCATCGCCTACCGGCCCTGGATGGGCCGACCGCATACGCATGCCGTCTGGTACGAGCCACTGACGAACCAGGAGGACATCGATCTCGCCGTCCATTGGGCGCTGCAGCGGTCTGGTATCTTCCTCAATACGGTGGGAGATATCGATCTGCTGCCTCGCGTACTCGACGCGGCGAGTCGCTTCGAAGCTGGCCCTGAGGCTGGCCCCTCCGACGACCAGATGCAGGCGATGGTGGCGCGCCTGGGAATGGAAGCGCTGTTTGTCTAACAGCGCTTCCACGGGAACGTTTCACCAGGCGCGCTTCGCGTGGGCGTTGCCGAGTCGTGGAAGCGCTACTTCTCAGCAGTCGGCAAAGAGGTGAAGAGCCTGCAGGAGCAATTGGCAGTGGCATAGCAACCGATCACGGATCTCCGCCAGCAACTGGCAGCAGCATAGGCACAGCAACCAGCGCCCGCTTCGGCTCCCGCGCCGACTGCTGCTGACTCAGACGGTGGCACGCGCCCGACCCCAATTACTCCAGGCGCTCACCCACGACGCGCAGATGGCCTGGCGCTGAGGGTCTTCAAGCCTACGCTGTAACATACGATCGCAGCGCTAAACTTTGTCGGCACGCTTTCTGCGTTACACCTCTACATCGCTCACGAAGCGCCGCCTGATGGCTGAATACGTCAGGGACCGCTTCTGCGCGATGAGCGCGCGGTGTCGTGCTCGTTGGTAGTCGTGGATGCGAATCAAGGGGTCGACCCGCGCGGAGAAGTCCCTTGAACTTCCCGAAGGAGGGGTACAGCCCATGGTGTCATCACGCAGTACATTGTACTGGTTGTGGTTCCTACTCTTTGGTGTCCTGTCGAGCCTCGCGGAGTGGTCGCAACGACACAGCCTCAGCACAGAAGTGCTCTGGCTGCTCGTCACTGGCCTGGTCGGCATCATCGCAGGAGGCTTTGGCGGCCGTCTCGCGCGTCCGTATGATCTGATCATGGGGATGTTGTTCACCGCGATCGGTATGCTTGGCATCCTGCACAACCTCGGTTACAATCTCGTCGCGGAGAAGCCCACAGCGCCCGGCGTGCTTGATATGTCCGCGATTCTGGGTCTCAGTCTGAGCCTGTCCTACGCACTCATTCACCTGCTGCTCGGCCTGACGACTCTCAACATCGGTCTGCGCGGCCGGACGACGACACGGTCCGCTGTGGCTGTGGAGTCTGCGCAGGCGATGGCGTAGTCTCGCCGTCTTCCTTGTGTCCGCCCGCCCCAGAAACTCTGGAGGCGGGCGTTCTTTCGCCTCTCCATCTTCTTTCAACCTGCCCTTAGCGCATGTCATCGGTGTCTGGACGCTTCAAGACGGCGGCGATAGCGCTGTCAACACGACCGCCAGCAGCGCCGTATTGCTTCAAGTGTACTTCTCGCCACGCCAATCCACAGCGTCTCAACCGAAATCGGTATCAGTCAGGCGCAAGGGATAGCGCATCCAGCGGAGAGGTCCATCCGCCTGTTTTCAGTCGACAAATGCGCCCTCATCGGCCATGTGGTTGTGACGCCACAGGTGGACACGAACGACACCCACTCAGCTCGACGGAATGATCCGAGGAGTGAGTGGGCGTCTTAGATTTCGGTGGCGTTCGGTGGCGTTCGGTGGCGCTGATGCGGGCGGGCTAGTACCCTGTCAGCGACTCGAAGGCGCCTGTGATTACGCTGTAGCCGTTGCCGGGCTCACCTGACTGACCGCCAGTCGCGTGGATATCGGCATAGCTGCTGCACATCCACGTATTTGTGCAGTCATTTTGGGTGGTCGAGCCCCCGAAAGCCGTATAGACGTCCGCGAGCGCGTAGGGCGCGGCGCTGAAGCCGGCATTCTGCCAACCGAGTGTCCAGTCATTGGCGAGATGGGAATTTAGTTCGGTTGTGTAGCTCGCATCAGCGGGACACTTGGTGAAGTACGGGTTGTAGTAGTTCATCATCACCAGGTCGCCGGTAACTTGTCCGCTGCTATTCTTGAGCGCGGTGATCAGTTGCGGCAAGATGGTTGCGCTCAGGTTCTTATCCATCGTGGCGAGATCGCTCTCCCAGGTACTGCTCACCACACAGGTTGACGAATTGATATCTGGCAGGACATCGTTGGCGCCCATGTCGAGCGAAACCGGACTCACAGCGCCCGGATGCGCCTTGATGAAATTGACCGCAGCAGTGAGCTGTGGGCCGGTGTAGGCATTGTGCAGCGCGTAGGCGTAGGGACAGCCGCCGTTGATCATGGTCGCGGTCTTCTCGCCATTGCAGCCGTAGTCCGTCCGGCTCGTGCTGCCGTGCTTCTGGAGATCCGGATACCACTGATACACGTAGCCATGCGACCAGTCCAGGTTGGGCTGATAGCCAAACGCAAGCGAATCACCCAGCCCAAGGTAGTAGGGCTTGACGCCGACGAATGGTGTCGAGGCGTGGGCACGCCCCGAGAAAGCAACGGCGCTGAACGCGAGGGAGAGAATGGTTACTGCGGTCGCCAGGATGGTCACAACACGTCGTCGCATACTTCAAAACCCTCTTTCTGCCAGTGGTGGCGGCATCGCCACCGTGGTAGCGCGCCTCGTCGGGCAAGCTACCGCTATGAGGTTGGGGCGCTCGCTTGCGATATGAGCGAGCCAGACGCCGAACAAACTCAGATGATGACAAGGATGACGAGGATGACGAGGATACAGTGGCTAGACACGCGCAGAGGTGCGGTCGCGAATCGTGCTTGGTAGTATTCGCACCGGTCGCACTGGTCGAACAGGCGGCCCCGTGCTGTGAGAGTGGCTACACATGCTTCGCGACCGTTCCAACCAACCGCCGTTCTTATAACATAGCTTCCTTACTAGAGTCAACTACATTCTTGTAAATTGCCACATGTCCACGGTTCGTTTCAGTTGTGCGGGCGCTCCGAGCGCTCAATCGTTGTGGCCTGATCACAGTCAAGGTCACGTTGAGCACAGCGATGGAAGCGCAGAGGGTGGGAGATCACCTGCCATCTCGACTCGGTCGATCACGTGCGCATCAGCATTGACTTCCTTGCAGTGTCGGCGACGGTGACGCGCTATCCAGCTAGACCAGATGAAAAAGGTGACGGCGGCTGCTCCTGCTATCCACCTGGGTACACCCAGACAGATGATCTACGTATCGTTCCCGGCTACGTGCTGTATGGATTGCCACTCGATGCGCATTGACGCAGTTGATCAAGTCTTCCACTCCACCGATGAGGCGGTCACCTGGTTGGTCAACGATGTACAGATCGGCGCCGACAGCATAACGTCGTATACGTTCTCAGACCCAGCATCGTATAGGGTCACGGTCCAATTGAGGAGCCGGGACTGGTTCATGAGCTCCCGGACGAGGAATGTTACCGTTGATCCTGTCATTGGCTGGCGGATCTTGGCGAGCGGATCGATACGCTCTGCACACTTGGCCTGGCACACTGGGTTTGGGGCCGCAGCCGAGCCGGAGCCGCGCCCCATTTCGTCATTAAGAAGCGCAACTGAACCCCTCTCCTTCAGTGGGAAAGGGGAAGTCAGGCGTCACATCACGCGCTCGCGTGACGAGCGAGAGTAGAGGGACTAGAGTGAGGGGAAACCATATTGGGCGGGGTTCGCCTCGAAAAGCGCCTTGCAGTCCGCTGAGCAGAAGTAGAGCGTGTCGATCCCCTTTTCGTTGACGGGAGCTGTCAGCGTATCGGTGGCAGTTCGCTTGTCTACCAGCATGCCGCAGACGGGGTCGCGCGCCACATTCGGATCGTGTTCGTTGAGCGCATGTGGATTGGGATTGAGGGCGTTCTGCACCTCGGCGTCGCCAGCGTTTGACATGATCTCACCTCTCCTTGCAGTCAATACCGTATCAGGAAGCGTCTATCAGGCGTGCATCACGCGCGAGCACAGCCCACACATGGCGCACGCAGAGGTGGTAGACCGCACAGATGGCGCCAACGCACCCCTGCCTGAACGACTCGCAAACAATTGCAGAGCGCCGAGCTATCGGCGGATAGGGCTACCGAGCGCTCATCGAAGAAGCAGGCGCACGCTGATGATCCGCGGGAATAGGCGCATGTCCCGTTGATTCGCTTTTGTGGTACAGCTTGCGCCGCGCATCTTCGACGCACCGGCTCTGTCTTCTGCAGAGACAGTTGAGCCCCTGTCATCTCCGCCTGGATGCTACTCTGCTGGCTCGATGGCTTGCCCACGTGTTTCGTCGGTGCGTCAAAGTGACGCCGCACGCGCAATTGACGCGGAGCATGGCCGTGGGCGACACTGGAACGGCTCTGGCGTCCTTACGCGACTCAACGCGTCGCCGGAACAATTCCACCCACCATCAAGGAGCGCTCCATGCCCGCATATTGGATAGAGTTGAGCGTCACCGCTTCTCCTGACACAGTCGAATCAGTGACCGAGGTCATCAGCCGCTACACGCAGGGCGGAGTGGCAATCGAGGAGCCCTACGATCTCCATGACGATGGGCAAGAGCACACACCCATCGCCGACGCACCTGTCACCTGCCGCGTGTGGATTCCAGATGATGACGATGCGGCGCGTGTGCAGTCCCAGATCGAGCAGGGGTTGTGGCAACTGCGTCGGATCGCGCCAGAAGCCGTTGGTGAACTCCAGACGAAACGAGTAGCCGAAGAAGACTGGGCTAACGCCTGGAAAGACCACTACCATCCGCTGCAACTCGGCGACCGCGTGGTGATTCGTCCATCCTGGCGCGAGTACACACCAACCGCCGATCAGGTCGTGATCGAACTCGACCCAGGACAGGCGTTCGGCACAGGTCTGCACCCCACCACGCGCAACTGTGTGCGCCTGGTGGAACGCGCGACTCAACCCGGCGACCGTGTGCTAGATGTCGGCTGCGGCTCGGGCATTCTGACATTGGCAGCGCTGAAATTGGGAGCGGCGAGCGCGCTGGCGATAGATGTCAGTTCCGTCGCGGTCGAAGCGACAATCGAAAACGCGCGCCTCAACGGACTTGGCGAGCGCGTAGATGCTCGTGTCGCGACGCTCGAAGGCGCCGACGGTGAGCCCTACTTCCCGCTACCGCCTAACGTGGTGTTTCTGGGCGCGGACATCGGGACATATGACCTCGTGCTCGCCAACATCATTGCGCGCGTCATCGCGCAACTTGCGCCTGCATTGATGCGCGCAGTGCGCCCGGGTGGCCGGCTCATCGCCAGCGGCATCATCCAGGATCGTCGCGATGAGGCCGTCGGGCCGCTCATCGCGGCTGGCCTCATCGACATCGAAGAAATTGTCGAGAACGACTGGGTGACACTCATCGGACGACGCGCGGAAGCGTAATCCGATGAGCATTCGACTCAGGCATTGACGTCCACGACGATGTGGCCACTTGTGCGCGACGCGAGAACCTCATCAGCCAGCGCGCGCGCCTCGCCAAGAGGCGCAACCTTCATCGTCCGCTCGATGGCGCTCGCCGGCAGATCACGCATGATGCGCTCCCAGACCATCATGCGTCTGGCTTGCGGCACGGGCAACGAGTCGATGCCCAGCAGGTTGACGCCGCGCAGGATAAACGGCAGCACGGTGGTATGAAGCTCGAATCCACCCGCGTTGCCACAGGCCGCTACGCTCGCGCCATACGCCAGCGTCCGCAGCACACCGGCGAGCATGTCGCCGCCGACGGTATCCACGGCGCCAGCCCAGCGCGCGGAGCCCATTGGGCCACCTGATGGCGCGAGCGCCGCGCGGTCCATGACTTCGTGCGCGCCCAGTTCCTTTAGGTAATCAGCCTTGTCTGTCTTGCCAGTCTCCGCGACGACGCGGTAGCCGAGGCGCGCAAGCATAGCGACAGCCATGCTGCCCACGCCGCCGGTCGCGCCTGTCACCACAACCTCATTGCCCTCTGGCTTCATGCCATGCTCTTCCAGCGCGACGATCGACAGCATCGCCGTGACGCCAGCCGTGCCAATCGCCATCGCATGCTTGAGATCGAGATGGGCGGGCGCTGGCACGAGCCACTCACCCTTGACGCGCGCATATTGCGCATAACCACCCCAATGCCGCTCGCCGACGCCCCAACCAGTCAGTATCACACGGTCACCAGCCTTGAACTGCGGCGATTGCGACTCCTCGACCGTTCCGGCAAAGTCGATGCCAGGAACCATCGGATACGAGCGCACCACTTTGTTCTTACCGGCAAGCGCGAGCGCGTCTTTGTAGTTCAGGCCCGAATAGGTGACGCGCACCAAGACATCGCCCTCTGGAAGCCTGTTCCGATCCAGCTCCTGAATCGAAGCGTTCACAGCGCCGTCACGCTCTTCTAGAAGCAACCCTTTGAATGTATCGGCCATGTCGCGTCATCGCCTCCTGTTCCCGTTCTGGGGGGCGCCATCGCCCTTTGTTCTGTCGCAGGCAGGGTATGACATCTCAGCGCCACGCGACAATGGGTAGCGACGCTCTCAGCCGCACGTGTAGACTGATGGCAGACGACCAGACGTTCGATTCCCATGGCAATCCTAGTTGAGAGCAAGGCGAATAGATGCCCGCAGGACGATTCCTTCTCGACCGCTCACTGTTGAATCCCCATGCGACCGTAACACTGCCCCCAGACATCGCGCATCAGACGCGCGATGTGCTGCGGCTGTCGTCCGGTGGCCGCGTGCAGTTGCTAGACGGCGTGGGAGGCGAATACTCCGCGGAGATACTCACGGTCACCCGCAAGGAGGTGACAGCGCAGGTCGGCGAGCGGGTGGAGGGTCTGCCACAGAGCCCAGTGCATATCACGCTGTGCCTGGGTCTGCTGCGGGCGACAAACTTCGAGTGGGCGCTCCAGAAGGGAACAGAGCTTGGAGTGGTGAGATTCCAGCCGCTCGTAACGGAACGTTCAGTCGCTGCCGTGGAAGAGTTTGGAGCGGCGAAACGTCGGCGCTATGAGCGCATTCTTGCCGAAGCCCTGGAGCAGTGCGGTGGGTCGTGGCTCCCAACCTTGGCCGCGCCGCGCACACTCGCAGACACCCTCAGTTCCATGCCGTGCGGCGCTCTCGCGCTGATTCCCTGGGAAGAAGAGTCGTCCGCGCCGTTGACCCAGACACTTGCGAATGAGGCGAAACGGCGAGGCGGCGACTCAGACGCCGAAACGCATGACATCTGGCTGTTCGTCGGGCCAGCAGGCGGATTCTCAGAGGGCGAGGTGGCGATGGCGCGCGAGGCCGGCGCGCTCCCCGTTACGCTTGGGCCGCGTATTCTGCGCGCGGAAACGGCAGCGCTTGTCGCGACGGCGCTCTCGCTCGATGCCGTGGGCGCGCTCAACACTGGGGCGCCGCGCTGATTTTGGTCGCATGTGATCTCTGACGCTCCGCTTTTTACGGTTTGGCACGCTTACTGCAGAGTATGTGCCGCATAAGCTAGTGCGGCGACCTGTGGCATGGACACCATGAGGCGACGGCCTGGCGAGGAAAGACAGGTACTCAATGGAACGTGAGCCATTTGATCGTCTTCATGATGAATCTGACATGCAAAACTTGCCGCCTGACGAAGGGTATGACGCGAATAAGGGAATGACGCCCGAGGAAGGCTACGAAGCCAATCGCGGCATGACACCTGATGAGCAGTACGACGCGAACCGGCGCATGGCTCCCGAAGAGACACTCGACGCCAATCGAGGTATGGAGCCTGGGGCCGAATCTCAGGGACGCGACGTCCGTGACTTGTCACGCAAGGGCTACACCCAGGGCGCAGATGTCACCGAAACCGGTGAAGAGCCTTACATCGTGCAGCACGGCACGACGGTGGAAGATCATACCCGCGACGCCGAGGAACACGGCGTGGATGTTATCGATCTAGGCCCAACGGAGACGAACCCATAGTCTGCATCGATATCACGAAGAGGCGCGGCGACCGATGGAACGGCGCCGCGCCTCTTCGTGTCCTGTCTGTGTATCACTGTCGCCACAGGCTAGCGCGTCCGAAGGTTGGATGGTACGATGGAGAAGCCTGTTCGCCGGGTGGCGCGCAGCGGGAAGGGAGACACGACCTCATGCGGATTCTCACAGAGCCGGAGATATATATTGTTGGTCGCCAGACGATCGATCATGACGCCGTGAGTCGTTTCCTCGCCGACCACGACACCGAGTGGATCACCGACTCGGAACGTGGGTCCGAGCTGATCGTCGAACTGGCGGGCCGCCTCTGCTATATGTCATTCGGCGACAAGCAGTTCCGCAAGACGAATGAGGCGTACGTCGGCAACCTGATCAATCAGGGGCATGGCTCAGTTCTGGAGCATGCTGTGTGGGATCTGGTCATCACCGGCGTCTCCCGCAGCTTCACGCATGAACTCGTGCGCCATCGCGCGGGTACCGGCATCTCCCAACTATCGCAGCGCTACGTGGATGAGTCCACAGCCGACTTCGTAGAGCCAGGCATCATCGCGCGCGATCCCGAACTGCACGATCTCTGGGCATCCGCAATCGAGAGCGCACACGACGCCTACAAGGCGCTTGTGGAGAAGCTCGCGGCGAAGGTGCAGGCGGAACACCCCGACCTTGGGCGTACCGCGCGCATGAAGATGGCGCGCGAGGCGGCTCGCAGCGTGCTTCCCAACGCGACCGAGACGAAGCTCATGTTTTCCGCCAATGCTCGCGCACTCCGCTGGATCATCACACTGCGTGGCGGCGAAGGCGCGGAGCCGGAGATTCGCCGGTTCGCGGTGAAATTGGGACGCATCATGCGAGACGAGGCGCCTACGCTGTTTGGCGATATCGACATCGTCACACTCCCCGACGGGTCTGAGGGCGTCCGCGTCGCCCACAGTAAGGTCTAAGGCATCATGCGTGGCCATTTCATCACGCTCGAAGGTGGCGACGGCTCTGGCAAAACCACGCAAGCCAAGTTGCTCACCGAGCGTCTGCGCGCTGCTGGTCACACGGTAACGTTGACCCGCGAACCGGGCGGCACACCGCTGGGTGGCGTCATGCGCGCGGCGCTGTTGCACCCCGAACAGACGCTGAGGGCTCTGGCGCAAGCCGGGCTAGCGCTAGGTGATGAGCCTGCTGAGCAGATGTTGCCGATCACTGAGGCGCTGCTTCTCTCCGCAGACCGCGCCCAGCATGTCGCCCGTGTGCGCGAGTGGCTGGCGGCTGGCCACATCGTGCTCAGCGACCGCTACGCCGATGCCACGCTTGCCTACCAGGGCTACGGGCGCGGCCACGACCTCACCAGGTTGCGAGCGCTGACCAGCATGGTGACCGATGGACTGACGCCTCACCTCACGCTCCTCTTCGATCTGCCAGTTGACGAAGGGCAGAAACGTAAGCACGCTGGCCATGCGAACGGAGACGAAATCAACCGACTCGATCTCGAGAAGCAGGACTTCCGCGAGCGCGTGCGGCGTGGCTATCTCGCGCTCGCCGCGGAGGAGCCACAGCGCTGGATTACCCTGGACGCGACCCAGACGGTAGACGTATTGGAGAAGCAGGTATGGGAAGCCGTATCCGCGAGGCTCATCGGTTCACGCGATCAGGACTAGGCGCGAACAGCCCGCAATGGCGCGCATGATATACTATTCTCGGATGACTGACGCGCTTGCGAGGACTGATAGGAACTGGCGCGGCTGATCGATCGTACTATGTGCATGTACCCTACCCTGGCGTGACTACTCTCTGCCACCACTCCTCATTTAGGAGGCGAACGATATATGTTTGAGAGTCTGACACAACGACTCGAATCCACCTTTGACCGCTTGCGTGGCAAGGGCAAGATTACTGATAAAGACGTCACCGAGGCCATGCGCGAGGTTCGCCAGGCGCTGCTAGAGGCGGACGTCAATTTCAAGCTGGTCAAGCAGTTCGTCGCCAAGGTGCAGGAGCGCGCAGTCGGCGCGGACGTCCTGGAAAGCCTCTCGCCCGCGCAGCAGGTCATCAGCATCGTCTACGAAGAGTTGGTGAAGATGCTGGGCGGCGAAAATGCTGGTCAGTCTTCGAAAATCACCTTCGCAGGCTCGCCGCCGACGATCATCATGATGGTTGGTCTGCAGGGCTCCGGTAAGACGACACATACCGCAAAGTTGGCGCAATTCTTCCGCAAGAACGGGCAGAAGCCCGGCATGGTCGCAGCTGATATGCAGCGCCCCGCCGCGGTTGAGCAGTTGAAGCAACTTGGCCGCCAGCTTGATATCCCAGTCTATTGGGAGCCAGCGGGCGCGAAGCCAGTAGATATCGCCCAGCGGTCGCTCAAATGGGCGCGCGAGCAAGCCATTACGCTGCTCATAATCGACACCGCTGGCCGTCTGCATATCGATGAAGACCTGATGCGCGAGGTCGCGACCATCCGCGAGCGCACCCACCCCAACGAATCACTGCTGGTAGTGGACGCAATGACCGGCCAGGACGCCGTCCGGGTCGCCGATGAGTTCAACAAGACGGTCGGATTGACTGGCCTGATCCTGACGAAGATGGATGGCGACGCGCGCGGTGGCGCCGCGCTCTCCGTCCGTGAAGTGACTGGCGTGCCGATCAAGTTCATGGGCACGGGCGAAAAGACCGACGCGCTCGAAGAGTTCCACGCCGACCGTCTCGCCACACGCATCCTCGGCATGGGCGACGTGCTCTCGCTCATCGAAAGGGCCCGCGAGCAGTTCGATGAGAAGGAAGCCGTCAAGATGCAGAAGAAGATGGCTACCGCCAGCTTCGACCTTGACGATTTCCTCAACCAGATGCGACAGGTGCGCAAGATGGGCCCGCTCTCCCAACTGCTGGAGATGATTCCTGGCATGGGCAAGGCATTGAGCGATCCACAGGTGAAGGAAGCGCTCGAAGGCGACCAGATGAAGCACACCGAGGCGATCATCCTCTCGATGACGATGGCAGAACGCCACAATCCCGACATCCTCAACGCCAGCCGTAAGAAGCGCATCGCCGCTGGTTGCGGCATGACTGTGCAAGACGTCAATCAACTGCTGAACTCTTTCAAGCAGTCGCAGAAGATGATGAAGCAGGTCATGGGCATGCAAAAGAGCATGGGTGGTCGACGCGGCATGCGTGGGCTTGGCAGCGGCATGGGTGGCATGGGCGGTGGCGGTGGGCTCCCCTTCGGGATGTAACCTCAACCGACAAGCAGCCTACAGCGTTACTGCTTCTCTACCATGCGCGTGATACATACTGACGGCGCATCCAACGCTTCTCGTGGATGCGCCCACTATGGCATGCGCAGGCGTGGGGAGGTTCCAGAGTGACCAGGGTTGGGCAGACGTCGATGTCAGCGCGGGGGTTGTTGACGGCGCTGCTGGGCGCATCTATCGTGGTGATGATGCTCTCAGGATGTGGATCGAGCGCGAGCCAGTCGCTGGCCACACAGAACAAGGCGAAACTCGATCGCGAATTGTCCCATGCCAAGGGTGATCTCGGGCTTCCCGACAGTCTAGTGCAGCCCATCGAGGCGCAAGAGCATAAGGTCTCGTCCGGGTCTGGTGGCTGGAACTACAACTACGATGACGCCGCCGCCAACTATAGCCTGCTGTACACCCAACTGGTGGGCGTGGAGCAGACAGCGGGACAAACCCTCGAAACACAGGCATCTACCGACCTCAAGGCCTTTTCCGCCGCGCTCACCGCTCGCAGCAGCCAGGGATTCTCCGCCACTGAAGTTTATCAAGGTCGGCTGCAACAGGCGACGGCTGATCTTGGCAGCGCCAAACGCCCGGGAGACTACGCACGGCTCGATACGTTCGTACGCCAGCAGACCGAAGCGCTGAACTCGATGGGCCCTGCCTACGACAAACTGCAGCAATTCAACAAAGTCATTCTGGCAGTAAGCGCCGCTGGCTACAATTCAGTCCTGGCGCAGAACCTCTATCAGCAGGACCTCGCGGCGTTCACAAATGCGTCATCGGCAGAGCGCTACGCGGCGCTGGTGGAGGTCATTGACGGGCAGATCACGCAAGTCGAAGCGGACCAGTCCGAAGCGCTGCCCTATATTGGCTCGACGCTGCTCGACCAGTTCCAGGCTAGCATCGATCTGCTGAAGTCCTACGGGCAACCAACAATCACGTTCCAGAGCATGCACGATCAGGATGTGGGCCAGTTGAAGTCGGCGAAATCGCTCTCCGACTATCTGGCGCTGTCCCAGTCCATCAACACGCAGACTGCTGGCATGACACTTCCGCTGATTCGCGGCCTGGCGCTCGACCAACTGCACACGTTGCAGAAGGATATTGACTACGTCAATCAGAACTTCAGCCAGGTAGACCCAGCGAACGGACAAGCCTACCCGGACGCCTACGAATACTCCAATCCCTATCAGTCTGCGGGCGTCGTGGAGAGTGAGATCAACGGGGCTCACACGATTAGCGACTTTCAGCAGGCGTACTATGATGGATTCACGATTGACACGAACCTACACGCACTGCTCGATAACCTAAAAGACAACACTCCACACTATCAGCCGCACGCCACCGATTTAACCCTACTCTCAACCTATCATCTGCTGCATGGCAAGGTGGCGATGGTTTCGCTCCGCGAGCAAACGGCGCGATTCTATCAGGATGGCAAACTGGAGTTTTGGTCGTACGTGACCACGGGTGGCATCGACACGCCTTCGGTGCCGGGGCTGAACTATGCGATGGTCAAACTCGAGCACACGACCTTCACCTCGCCCGACCCTCCCGGCTCACCGCTCTGGTACGCGCCGACGCCGATTAACTACGCCATCGAATACGCTCTCTACGGCTACTTCCTCCACGATGCGTGGTGGCGCGCGGAATTTGGTCCATACACGAACCTGCCCCACTGGGACCCGGCCGCTTTCAATGGCGGCTCGCATGGATGCGTCAACTTCCCGCTGAACCAGATGGGGAATGTCTACAATTGGGTGGGCCTCGGCACGCCCATCATCCTCTACTAGCGATTACATGCGCCCGAGGGTGGCGGCTTCCAGCCAGTCGTCGCCCGTGTGGCGCCACGCGAGCATCGCGCCCTCGCGAATACCGCGTCGCGAAATCCACAAGCGCTTGGCGCCGAAACGCTCCATGCAGGCGAATAGTGTGATCGCGCCTGAAAGCATCAGCGGCGCGCGGCCTTCCTTGATGGAATAGTGACGAATCAGTGTGTCGTTGTCGGTAGTCAGCAGGAGCCGAATGAGCGCATCGAGCGCTGCCTCGGTGAGCACACGCCTACGACCGCCGGCGACTGAGGATGCGCCACGGCCGGGACTTCGTCGCTCGGCGTGCTGGTGAAAGGCTCGACCCGCGAGGGTGGCAAGCGCGGTCGCTGTCCCGCCACAGACCATGAATTCGTCCGCCGTCATCGGCGCCTCAAGCACAGCGAGGTCGGCGCGAATCTCGTCGTATGCGCCAATGAGTTCCGTGAAGGTCGGCGGCTCAGTCGGCAAAAGGCGCGATTTGATGACGCCGGCGCCCAGCGGTGTGGAAGCGCGCCAATGAATCTGAGCGCCTTCGCCGACAGTGAGCTCCAGGCTACCGCCGCCCAGATCTATGACGCCACAGGAACCGCTCGCGGCTGCCGCTTCACTGGTGGCGCCCCAATAGGCGAGCGACGCCTCCTGTTCGCCTGTGATAAGGCTGAAACGCAGGCCAGTATCAGCATACACGCGCTCGATGAACTCTTCAGCGTTCAGAGCGCGGCGCACGCCTTCGGTCGCGATTCCCAGCGTCACCGTTGCGCCCGCGTTGCGCGCCATCGCCATCTGCCGACGAATAGCCGCTATGGCTCGCTGCGCACGTTCGGCCCCAATCACCCCGAATTGAGTGACGTCTGCGCCGAGCCGCACCATGTCGGTCGTATCCGCGAGTAAACGCAGAGTGTCGCCGTCAGCGCCGACTCGCGCGACCGCGAGGTGAATGGTATTGCTGCCAGCGTCAATTGCGGCCACTAACTGTGACTGATCGGTTCCCAGTCTTGCGCCTACCTTTTTTCGTTCACGCGCACGGGCATTTCACTCTTCCTTTGTGATGATGCCATACGCGCTCTCTCCGCGACAATGGCGAATATCACTCGCGCTTGACGTCGCCTGCATTCAGGGGATACGCTGCCGGAAGAACATGCGCCTATCACCTAGCGCCGGAGGGCCGATGCCTGAGACGACCGAATTCCAACATCAAGAGTCGAGCGAGATGGACGAGCAACCGCAGTCGTCCAGCCGCCCTGTCGCAGTAGATGGATTGGTTGTCGCGCTAGCCCCAGACTACTTCGAGGTTTCTGTCCAGGATTCCATCTATCTATGCACCGCACGTGGTCGTCTTCGCAAACCGCGACGCACGGTGGCCGTTCCCGCTGGCGCCAAGCGCAGCCCCGAACGCTCCACATTCTCGGATCGGCGCGCAGCGCGAGCCCGCGAGACGGCGAGCATTCCAGCCCCTATCGTACCTGAGCGGCCCACCAACATCTCAACCGGAGATCGCGTCAAAGTTACGCTCCTCGATTCGACACGCGGAGTCATCGAAGACATCGAAGTGCGCCGCAACGCGCTGAGTCGCGCTCGCTCTGAGATGGAGACTGAGCACGTGATGATGGCGAATGTTGACCTGGCAGTCCTCGTGTTCTCAGTGCGTGAGCCCGAACCCCGTCTAGGGCTGCTCGATCGCTACCTCACCCTCTGCGAGCGCGCCGAGATTCCAGTGCTCATCCTCTTCAACAAGGTGGACCTTGGCGCAGGAGATGAGGTTGAACAGGCAATGGCGCTCTATGCGTCGATTGGCTATGCCATCGCGCAGACCAGCGCCGCAACCGGCCAGGGTATCGCGGAGTTGCGCGCCTGGCTCGTTGGCAAGACATCCCTCCTGACCGGCCCCTCAGGTGTCGGTAAGTCGTCGCTCATCAATGTCATGTTGCCCAATGCTGACCAGCGCACTGGCGAAATTAGCGAGGCGACGGGCAAGGGACGCCATACGACGACAGGCGCGCGACTGCTCCCGCTCCCAGAAGGCGGCTGGCTCGCCGACACTGCTGGTATCCGCGAATTGGCGCTCTGGAATGCTCCATCCGAGAGCCTGGCGCGCTACTTCGTGGAACTTCGCCCGATTGCGGACGATTGCGAGTATGAAGACTGCTCGCACGCCGATGGTGAGGAAGGGTGCGCATTACGCGCGGCGCTCGCGGATGGACTCATCAGTCCGTCTCGATGGGAGAGTTTCGAGCGCCTGCTAGAGGAAGCGCGTGAGAAAGAACGCCCCCATTGGCTTCCTTCTGGCCGCTAGCGCGCCTTCCATACGCTAGGATTTCCCAAGCGCCTTGCGTTCACGCGCTCCGGCAGGTGATTTACGGCCAACTGACAGCACGCCCTCGATGCCGCGGATGTCCCGCAGGACACTGGCGAGTTGGTCTGGCCGCGAGATCTCCAGAATGGCGTTGATAGTCGCTTTGTGCGTGCGCTGGTTGGTGCTGACATCTACCTTCGCCATGTTCAACTTGTGCTCGCCAATGACGCCTGTGACATCGCGCAGAAAGCCCGTACGATCCGTGCCTTCCACGACGATCGGCGCATGGAACGTCTGCTGGCCTTCCAGCGACGGCCAGGAGACGGCGATACTCCGCTCTGGCGAGACCTGGAGCAGACGGCGCAGATTCGGGCAGTCTTCGCGGTGAATGACCACGCCCCGCCCGCGTGAGATGTAGCCACGCAACTCGTCGCCTGGCAATGGATGGCAGCAACTGGCGATTTGTGTGAGGATGCCAGCCAGTCCCTCAACGCTGATCTCCGCTTGCGTCTCGCGGGTCGGTGCGACGACCGTGCTCCCAACCACTTCAGGTTCCGCGACCACGCCCAACTTCAGGCGTTCACGCGCCTTCGTGACCACCGTGACCAGCCTGAGTTTGTCAGACCCCAGCATCGCCAACATGGTATCCTCGTCTGCCACGCTGAGTTCATCGAGGATCCACTTGATATCCTCGTCTGTCAGTTCCTCATAGCCCTTGCGGATACCTGCCGAGCGCAGTTCACGGTCGAGCCGCTCGCGGCCAACTTGAATATCGATGTCGCGCTCATGCGTCTTCAGATAATGCAGGATGCTCTTGCGCGCCAGCCGTGTCCGCACCACGCGGAGCCAGTCGCGAGTGGGATGCGCATCGTTGCGCTTCATCAACTCGACGATGTCGCCATTCTTCAACTCATAGTCGAGCGGCGCTAGCTTCTTGACGGGTCGGCCCGATTCGCTGTTTTGCGTGATGCGCACGCCACCAACATGATTGCCAAGATCCGTGTGGATACGATAGGCGAAGTCGAGCGGAGTTGAGCCTGCCGGTAGTTCGCGCACGTCACCCTTCGGGGTGAAGACAAAGATTTGCTCCTGCACAGGCGCAGGCGGCAACTTCAACTCCGGCTCAGCACTGCCCTTCGCTGTATCGCGCATATCCTGGCGCCACTCCATCACCTGCTGCATCCATTGCTGCAAGGCTCTGGCGTCGGCCCGGGCCGAGTCACCCACGTCTTTGTAATACCAGTGCATCGCGACACCGAATTCCGCTGTCTCGTGCATCTCGCGGGTGCGAATTTGCACCTCTGCCAGCCGATTGTCGAGGCAGAATACGGTTGTGTGCAGCGACTGATATCCGTTCGCTTTGGGATTCGCGATGAAGTCTTTGATGCGACCGTCAACGGGTCGCCAGAGATCATGGACATGCCCAAGCGCCAGATAACAGTCGGACACCGACTCGGTGATGATGCGGAACGCGAGGATGTCGTAGAGTTGCGACAGGTCGCGATTGCCCGAACGGACAACCTTCTTATAGATGCTATATAGATGCTTGACGCGGCCCGAAACCTCAGCTTTGATGCCGATCTTTTGCATCTCGGCGCTCAACACCTGGCACACGCGATCGACATAGGCGCGCCGCTCGCTGGTCTCTTCGCGCACCGCCTCAGATAACCAGCGATAGTCATCTGGCTCCAGAATCGCGAAGGCCAGGTCTTCGAGTTCGCCGTCAACACGGCCCATGCCCAGGCGCGCCGCGAGTGGAGCGTACAGGCTGTGCGTCTCCTCCGCGAGAATCCGGATGCCTTCCATGGACATCGTGCCGGACACTGGCGCGCCACCAGACTTGGTATCTCGCCGTTCGCGGATTTGCGCTGCATGAGCCGCCGCCTCGCGCATCAACCGCAGGTGATCGGCTACCTTGACGACGACCACACGCGGGTCATCGGCGATGCCAAGGAACATCTTGCGAAGCGCGTCTTCATCTTGCGCCCGGCGACGTTCGCGGCCTTTGCGCCGGTCGCGCTCAGCCTCCTCCACCTGCTCAGCCTGAGCAAGGCGGCGCAGAGTAGCGCCGGGGCGATGAAGCGCATCGAAGCGCTCGATCGAGCCGATAGCCGACGCTACTTGCGCGCCGATCGATGGATCGAGACGTCGAGCCACCTCGCGCAGCGTCAACGCATGAGCGTCCACAGACGGTTCCAGCAACACAGCCGCCAGCGTCACAAGGTCGATACGCAGACCATCCGCGAGAATCGTCGCTGTGACAACGGCATCCGCCAGCCGGTGACGCAGCCTCGAAGCATCCGACTCAGCGACGTGCGACAGCCCCTCGCTCGCTAGTTTCAGCACGTCCGCGATCTGGCGCTGCTCCTCTGGCTCCAGATAGGCATTGGCCGCCGAAAGGAACGCCTCGCGCGCCTGCTGATCGATGGCCACGCGGGTGTCCGTTGATGTGCCAGACGCAGACACGGCGGGCGCGGCTGACACAGGTTCGACAGGTGTCCCACCGGTCTGTGTCATGCTATGCCTCCGATACACCCGCGACGAACATCACGCTCGACCTCGATCACTCCTGGAATGGTGCGCAACTTCCTGAAAATCTCATCCGCGTGGCGAGTCGCGGGAACGAGCACCATCATCGTCATCGCCGCTTTGGCGCGGTCCTGATTGGCGGCTGCCGTACTGCGGAGGATGCTGATACCCAGTTCAGCTAGCCAGATGGACACTTGATGCATCAATCCCTGATGATCCTGCCCGTAGATATTGATGCACAAAACATAGTCTGCTTGTGGAAACTGCGCCCAACTCAACGGCATTGGCGCGGGAGTCTTTGGGGCTAACTCGCGGCGACGCGCCACCGTCGTCTTCAGCAGGCGACAGCAGTCCCGGTGGATGGTCACCAGACGCCCACGCCCAGGCAGTCCAACGATCACATCGCCTGGCGCCGGACAACAACACCGCCCCAGTTGCACATACGCAAGCCGACCAGAGGGATGTGTAAGTGGCTCAGGGCGCTCTGGCTCTGTCTCCGCCGATGGCTCCTCCTCGCGAGTAACCACATCCATCTCATCGACTCCGCCATGCCGACGCATGCGGCTCAGCGAGCGTTTGATGCGCTCGAGCGCGTAGCGAGTGCGCGCGATATTCAACCATTCTACACGCGGGCGGCTGCTGGGGTCGCGCAGAATGCGCACGACATCGCCATTGCGCAGGGAATAGTCCAGCGGAACCTTCATCCCGACCAACTCATCAGCACGATTGGTCGTGAGCACCCAGGCTCCTGTCGCCGTGTCGCCCAATCCGGTGTGGATGCGATAGGCAAGGTCGAGCGCCGTAGCGCCCGCGGGCATCTCGCGTACAGCACCCTTCGGAGTAAACACGAACACCTGATCGGTAAACATCTCGCCGCGCACGGTGTCCACGAATTCTGACGCGCTCAGATTCAACTCGTTGTGCCAGTTCGCGATGCGGCCCACCCATGACGCCGTGCGCTTCAGCCACTGGGTCGGGTCCACCGTGCCAGGCTCGCGGCTCAACGCTCGTTCGAGCCACTGGGTCGCCACGCCGTGCTGGTCAGCGACGTGCATGCGATGCGTGCGAATGTGGATCTGCGAGAGACGGCCATCCAGACCAAACACAGTGGTGTGGAGCGACTGATACCCGTTGACTTTGGGCATTGCGATATAGTCGCGGAAACTGTCGTGATAGTGGCGCCAGAGTTGATATGCGGCGTTCAGGCTGAGATAACACTCTTCGACGGTATTGACGAGTATACGAAACGCGATAACATCGTCCAAGGCGCCAATGTCGAGTTGGCTCTGCTGAGAATCGAGAAAGGCGCTATACGGGCGTTTCATGCGCCAGTTCACGGCGGCGCTGATACCCATTGAATCAAGCTTCTGCTTGATAGTCACACACATTCGTTCAGCCCACTCCGAGCGGCTCGCCTCGACTTCGCGCAGACGGCCCGCGACACGCTCATAATCATCTGGATAGAGCAATTTGAAGCTCAGATCTTCCAACTCGACCTTGAAGACATAGAGTCCGATGCGTCCGGCGAGTGGGGCGTAGATGTCCAGCGTTTCGCGCGCTTTGATCTCGCGTTGATGTGGCTTCATCACATCCATGGTGCGCAGATTATGCAAGCGATCGGCCAACTTGAGCAGCACCACACGCGGATCTTCGAGCATAGCGCCAAAGAGCTTCCGTACGGTCTCTACCTGCTGGCGCGCTTTGGCTTCGCGTTTATCCTGCACGCCGAGCGGAGCAAGTGTGTCACTCGTAGGGTCGCGTCCGAGTTGGGCATCTGGAACTTCGACCACGTTGAACTTCGTCACACCGTCGACAATATTCGCGATGGCCGCGCCAAACTGCTTTTCCACCTCCTCCTGTGTTATGGAGGTGTCCTCAACCACGTCATGCAGCAACGCCGCCGCGATACCGTCGGCGTCGATCGCCAGTTCAGCCAGGAGGATCGCTACCGCGAGAGGATGCTCGATGTAGGCCTCGCCACTCCGACGGCGCACGCCCTGATGCGCGGCGTCGGCGGCGACAAATGCGCGGTGGATCAGTTCGAGGTCGGTGCGGATCATGTACTTGGAGCAGATCGTCAGCAGATCGCGGAGGGAGTCAGGATCACCCGGCTGCAACAGGCCAGACAGCATGGAGTCTCGCGACGCGCGGACCCGTACAGGTCGCGTGCCTGGATGATTGCTCCTCGCTGGCGCCCGCATATGAACCCTCCACCGAGTGTGTGCTCGATCAACGCCACGTTGCCCGAGTACAGCGCCACATATTCACCTAGAACGAAGCAGCGGCTCATTGGTTGGCGCCGGGTAACGAATGGGTGCATGTGGGGCGCTCAGTCGCACGTATGACAAGCGCGCGGACAACTTGACGCCGTCTGCGCGCTTTCGTGTCACCGGTGACAACATCGCTATCATGCATTATCGCGCCCAGCGTTCCGGCGCGTCAAGCGTGGATGAAATGGGCGCTCGTGGGTATTACACCTGGCTAGTGGCCGGCGCGCCCGCCCCGGCTTCGATAAGCGCACGAGCGTCCGACAGCACGGGTTCACCGTGGCCAGTCAGGCACGCATCAATGTCGAGCGTCGCCAGATGGCGCATGCTTTGGTGCGCCATCGCGGTGTCTGTATTGAACATGCTGGGCGGCGGAACAAGGTGTCCTCTGGATGACGACACCGCATCACCGGCGATGAGCAATTTGCGGCCGGGCAAGTAGAAAGAGATATGGCCCATCGTATGTCCAAAGGTCTCCACGACTTGTAATCCGCCTTCGCCCATGAGCACCGGAATAGTAGAGCCGCCCCTGACCTGATGTGTAATGGGATTCGGTCGCGTGCGTGGAAGTATTGCGAGCCGCATGGCTATGCCAGGTAACCCGGACGCAATCTCGCGTGGCCCTCTGCCCTCGATGGCTGGGGTATCAATCGGATGCGCCCAGGTCTCAGCTCCGGTCGCTTGCGCCATTTGATACAGGCTGCCAACATGGTCGAGGTGCTGGTGAGTGATCAGAATGTGACGGACATCGCGCGGCGAGCGACCCATCGCCTGAATCGCGGCAAGGATACGCTTCCAAGCGCCGGGCAATCCTGCGTCGATGAGCGTCAGACCATCTGGCTCGTCGATCAGGTACACGTTACAGGTCACGCCATCGACGCGATGGATGTCGGGGAACACGCGCATCCGATCCTCCCGAAACGA
>DASVZC010000078.1:0-35512 GCA_036391835.1 Ktedonobacterales bacterium
TGAGATGCCGTGCGCTTGGCGCCAGGCCAGAGTGATGCTATACTCCCGGCCAGCGGACTGTTGTGTGGCGCCGAGATCTGAGCCCAGGAATGCGGGCTGAGCCTCAACTGTAAGTTGAACGGCGCCAGGTTGATGGCGCGAGGTCGCGCCAAATACCGAGCAAGAGGAGACAACCACATGCCAGTCGGACGTCAGGAACTGATCAAGCGCGTGGCGACCAAGGCGAACAAGAGCGTCAAAGAGAGCACGGTGTTCGTGAACGCCGTCCTCGAGACGGTTCGCGAGTCGCTCGAGGGTGGCGACGCCGTCACGCTGGTGGGCTTCGGCAAGTTCTCCGTCAAGGAGACGGCCCCGAGCGTGCGCGTGAACCCGCAGACCCGCGAGAAGATCAATGTGCCGGCGCGCAAGAAGGTGAAGTTCACCGCCGGTAAGGAGCTTGACGAGGCCGTGCGCCACGCCAAGACCCACCACGCCGCAGCCGCCGCCCACGCGCCCGCTGCGAAGCCTGCCGCGAAGAAGGGCAAGTAAGCGCTAGCCGCTTCTGACCTCACATGCGGCACGGGCGGTCCGACGGCTTCAGTCGTTGGGCCGCCCGTGTTGTTTATCCGCTGATCAGGCGCGCTAACCGCTAGCCTTTGTACCCTTCAACTGTGCTGGCGTCGCGTACGTGCGCTTCGTCGGGATTCTGCCCAAACTCACGCTTGGCGCGTCGCTGGCGCAGGAGATCCCAGCACTGGTCGAGCTGCACCTGCGCGGAGTGCAGTCTTTGTCGCTGCTCCTCAGTCAATCCGCCATGCTCCGCCAGCCCCAGCAACTGATGCTCCTCTTCCACCAACGTATTGATCGATTGCATCACATCGGTATCTTTCATCGATTCAGTTCTCCTGGCGTCTCGTTGTGCGCTTGTCGCCGATCAACTCGCCCATTGGAAGTATAGCGCGCCGCCTGGAACCATCGCCCAGCGTGCGGTGTGACGCGCCGTTCCGCTCGTCCGCCACGCTGCAATGTGCTATTCTATGGCAGGCCGGAGCGCCTCCGCGACGCTCGGCCCCTGGGGCGGTGGTGAAATGGCAGACACAGGGGACTTAAAATCCCTTGGGGGAAACCCCGTGCGGGTTCGAATCCCGCCCGCCCTACCACATGCGGACTTGGTTGGAGTCCGGCTTTCCCACATGCGACCGATCTTGCTGGATTGCGGCTCTATGCGGGCCAGTGCGCCCTCCTCACGGAGTTAACATCCCAGCCACATCGTTGCCATGGCGCACAGTCGCACCGCAGCGTCCATGATGCGCACAACTCTATCCATATCTCGCGCGCCATTCGGTGATGAGGCAAGCGAAACAGTAAAAGGTCAGGCGCGCTGGCGGGCGAGTGCACACTGTGCGTACGTCATTCGTCTAGACAATGAGAGACGCTACACGAGCCAACTCGAGATGGCTCACTGGCGCTACCACGCAGGAGACTGCCAGGAGACTGTGCGATGACGACCCCTTCAGCCGCCGGCAATCCGTTTCACGGCCTAGCCGAAGAAGCCAGCGCTACCCTGCGCGACCTTCTGGTCACCGAAGGGTTGGCCGATGAAATGACAAGCGTGATGCCGCCATTTGAGCGCGCCGTTCGCGCCGCCGTCGCCACCGTGCAGTCCGGCTTGCCCACTGATCTCGCGCTCGATTTTGCACTCGCCTATCTTACGGGGCGCATCGCCAGGGAGCAGGTCCGGGCGCTCCAGACCGCGCGCGAGCTCGTCCAGATCGCACGCGCGCATGCTGAACACCACTGGCAGGTGGCGATAGCAGCGGAGCGCCGCCGCATCATGCTGGAGCCGTCGACACTGGACTCGAACCGCACGGAAGCGGTCTAGCGAGATAGCAGGACTGCAGGCCATCACATGGCGCCTGGCCGCCTCAACAGCCAAACGCCATGCGCAGAGAAACGTCAGCTGAGCGGCTCGAAGCGCGCCTGGAAGAAACGCAGATAACGTGGTTCAAACGTCATGCGCAGACCTCGCGCCGTGCGCCGCTGGTTGTAGACCTCGCTGACGGACTCGGCCACAACATCCATGTGCGCCTGTGTGTACACACGCCGGGGGATGGCAATGCGAACGAGTTCCAGGCTCGGATGGTGGTTTTCGCCCGTTTCTGTATCTCGTCCAGCCGATACGATGCCACGCTCCATCGAACGCACGCCCGAGTCGAGATAGAGTTGCGCGGCAAGCATCTGCGCGGGGAACTCCTCCTGGTCGAGATGCGCATAGAAGCGGCGCGCGTCCAGATAGACCGCATGCCCGCCAATCGGAGTCACGATGGGAACGTCAGCCGCCAGCAGCTGAGCGCCAAGATATTCCACTTGCCCGACCCGCGCGCGAATGTGGTCGTCGTTGACGGCTTCCTCGATGCCGCGCGCCATTGCCTCCATGTCGCGACCGGCCATGCCGCCATAGGTGTGCAGGCCCTCATAGACCACCACGAGGTTGCTCGCCTCTTCGTAGAGTTTTGGGTCGTTCAACGCGAGGAAGCCGCCAATATTCACCAGCGGGTCTTTCTTCGCGCTCATTGTGCAGCCGTCGGTGGCGCCGCACATCTCGCGCAAAATAGAGGCGACCGGCGTATCAGCATAGCCTGCCTCGCGCTGCTGGATGAAGTAGGCATTCTCGATAGCGCGCGCGGCATCCAGGATGACGCGAATGCCGTAGCGGTTGGTCAATGCCCGAACCGCGCGCATGTTTTCAAGCGAGATAGGCTGGCCACCCGCCATATTCACTGTCGCGGCGAGACTCACGTAGGGGATACGCTTCGGCCCGACACGCTCGATGAGGCGCTCTAGCTTCGCAAGGTCGACGTTGCCCTTGAAAGGATGCGCGCTGATCGGATCGTGCGCTTCGTCGATGATGACATCCTCGAAGGTACCACCGGCAAGCTCCTGATGGAGTCGTGTGGTGGTGAAGTACATATTGCCAGGAACATAGTCGCCTGGCTTGATGGCGATTTGCGAGAGCACATGTTCCGCGCCACGCCCCTGATGGGTCGGGACAATATACTTGTAGCCGTAATACTTCCGAACAGCCTCTTCCAGATGGTAGAAGTTCCTGCTGCCCGCATAGGCTTCGTCGCCGAGCATCATACCGGCCCACTGGTAGTCGCTCATTGCTGAGGTGCCGCTATCCGTGAGCAGGTCAATGTAGACATCCTCAGATTTGAGTAGAAATGTATTGAATCCGGCTTCGGTGATGTGTTGTTCGCGTTCAGCGCGGGTTGTCATCCGGATAGGTTCAACCATTTTGATTTTGAATGGCTCGGCCCACGACCTCTTCGTCGTCTTGTCCATCGCTGGCTCTCCTCGAATTCAATCGCCTAGGGAACTAGCGCTGCGCGCCACGTACGCGTACGCCATATGACAAAGTGTAATATGAATAGGTGGATTTAATACAGAAATGTTGTATATAGGCGTATCTTCCATACATTTGATTGCATAGTATCTATATACATAGAATATGTTCATCGAACTAAGGGTGAGGAGGCAGGCATGCCGAAAAGACGTCACGAATCGGATGGGAAGCCTACGCTGGATGACATTGACCGGCAATTACTCGCGCGGCTGCGCGATGATGCTCGCGCGTCACTGGTCACGCTCGGTCAGCAGGTGCACCTTGCGCATGCCACCGTGCATCAACGCGTCAAGCGGCTCCTGCGCGAGGGCTTCGTGCGCGGATTCTACGCGCGATTGGACTATGCGCAACTCGATCTGAGCCTCTGCGCATACATCGGCATTCATGCGCAGCAGTCCGCCGCGTTCCGCGCGCACTTCGTCGAGAATCTGCGCCATATGCCGGAGGTGGAGGAGTTGGCATGGGTAACAGGCGACTTCGATGCGCTGGTGAAAGTGCGTGCGCGGAACCCCGCTCACTTGCAGCAGGTCGTCTTTCAACTGATTCAGGCCGGCGAGCCGACGATGCGAACGCGCACGATGATTGTCCTCTCCGAGCCGTTGTGGAAACCTGGGCCAGCATTCGAGTCGGTCACCGTGTAGCGTGTACGATGAATGGCGCGCAGGCCGCAACGCTACGCCCTTTGTCGTATCGCTTCTTGTGGATCGCTATGCTACACTCGCAGGGGATGTGAATGCCACGATCCCTGGCCATTGCAGTGGCCAGGCGCCATGAGACGTGCGACGAGACAGTGTAACCCGTTCAGCCCTGCACATGCATGGGAGGACACGATGTCGAGAAAAGTCGTCGATTGCCGAGATACACCGAATATCGTTGGCTGCACGCTCACCATCAGTGGGGAAGAAGAGGAAGTCGTTCGCGCAGCCACTGAGCATGCCATCTCAGTGCATGGAGAACATGATAGCCCGGAATTGCGTGATGGAATTCGCGCAAGCCTCAAGGATGAACTGGTTCCAAGTGGCGCGACGTTCAAGAGCGCTGGAGGTACGTTGCAGCCGTAGTGCGCGTGTATTCCGCGCGGCGCCTGGAAACGAAGATGCCCGCGATGCGTTCTCGCCATGCCGGTTGATCACCAGCATTCACGTCTCACGGCGAGCGCGCATGACGGGCATCGCTTTACGTAGGGGGCTAGCGCCTCACTGGCTGCGCGGCGGCTTCCAGCGCGGCGATACGGGCCCGCAGGTCGGCGACCTCCTTGCCGAGCGGGGCAAACGAGATGCGCCAGGGATCATTCGCCCGCGTGTCGAAGAGCAGCGAACCGCGCTCAAAGTCTTGCCGTGTCTTCCCATCGGACGTGCCATACTCCCCTGAGATGGGTAGCCCCAACATTTCTGTTCCGGTCTGCCCGTTGGGGCCGTGGATGCCACGATAGAACTGCAGGAAGCCATGGCTCAGGTTCTGTCCCGTCGCGGGCGCGCGCCACACCTGCGGATTGTCGGTGTAGACCAGTCCATCATAGGGTGTTGGATGGCTTACGGGTGTCGTGTTGTGCGGCGCTACATGCTGCCCCTCCATCACCCACACCATGCCCTCGCATAGCCGCGCCTGCCACCAGGCGTCGCTGGCGTCTTGCATGAAGCCATGCCACGGATTCATCACGCGGATCGCCCCCGGCCCGACGCCAACCGCCAGCCCGACATGCGTATACCCACTGGGGTGCACCGGGTCGCTCGGCGCCTGCGACCACTGCGAGGGCATCGTCACCACGACGGGATGTCCGGCTGCGACCTGGCGATGGATGGTCGCGACGAGTTCACTCTGTGACCCATTGAAGCGCGAGAGCGTCACGCCACGGTCTGCGCAATACTGCTGATAGCGCCATGCCGCCTGCACCCCGACGAATCCCTGTCCATAGACGGCGTCCTTCAACTCATCCCCGACGAAGCGCTTGCCTGTGAGCACCGTCAGGCCATCCGCGACGCTGGACGCGACACAGTTATACTTCGCGTCCTCGTCCGGGTGCCCATCGAGGGTAGGCTCGTTCAATTGATCAAGTTCACGCGCGCCCGGAATGACATACGTAATGTTCACATTTCCTGACATACGGATTCCTCCTCCTGCTCCTTCTGGCGCCAACACACCAATAGGTACAGGGCATGAGTTGCTGCTCGATACAGCGCGAAATTGGAGAGCGATGCGGCATGGACGAGGAGCGCCTCATCGCTCGCCTACAGCATACGGGCGCGACGTCTCGGGGCCGTTACGGGGTCGTTACGGTCAAGCAGTTGTGGTGCGCGTCACTCTGCGCGGCCAAGCCCAATCTGTAGCGGGGAATCAGCGCAGAAGGGTTCGCCATGATACGAGCCGATCAATCGCTCCAGCGTGAAGCCGGTCGTGCGAAAGAGTGTCTCGATCTCATGCGGGAAGTAGACATACATCTGGAAGTCTGAGCGATAATCGTGCTGGGCGCCATCTGGTTCTTGCACATGATATTCATAGGCGTGCGTCTCGACCTGGGTGGCTCCATCGTAATGAGTGGCGACGGTGCGGCGCAGCGTGCGCCCGTCGCGGCTCACCTCAAGATCGCAGGCGCGTGGCGTCTCCTCTACCCGACCAGCGGCCATGCGCGCCACGTCCGGCGCCGCGACATCCACGGCGAGCAAACCGCCTGCCCGCAGCCAGCGACGCGCGCCCCGCCATGCGCTGAGCCGCGCATCGCAGGTGGTCAGGTGGTGCGCCACCCCATATGGCATGATGATGACGTCGAAGGTGGTCGCCCGGCCATCACTGTGTCGTAGCGCGCCATCCAGATCGCGGGCGTCGCCGAGCATCAGACGCAGCGCTCGCCGCGTGTCCGCCGATTCGGCGCGGGCGTGTTCCTGCGCGCGTCGCAGCATCGCGGGCTCCATCTCCAGGCCGGTGATAATGAAGCCCTGTTCTGCGCCCAGCCGCGCCAGTGGCAATGTTAGCCGACCGCAGCCGCTGCCAATCTCCAGCACACGCTTGGGTCGCTCACGCCGCAGCAGGCTACTCCAGAACGGAATATCGCCAATGTCGCGGCTGAGCGTTTCGAGTTCGTAGTCGTCAGGTCGCAGGTACACTGCTTCGACTGTCATCCGTCCGCCTCCTCCCCCTGGGGCGCCATGTTCTCAGGTCGTCCGCGCTCCTTGCGGCTACGGCGCTCCAACTCATCTTCATCTGGAAGTGAGCATACTGGCTCGACGTCCCAACGTCGTTACGTGTGCGATACGATGCGCGGTGCTCTCACGTCAATTCGCATAATAGGCGCCGGGGCGCTCAGGCAGTGGGGAGAGCGGAGAGCGCGGGGAGCGTGAAGATGAGCGCTGTTCCCTGGAAATGCGTGTCTTTTACGGCGCGTAGGGGGGCAATGAGGGCTCGAAGGTCGTCAGGCAGCGGCGAGATGGCACTGATGGAGCCGCCGTGCGCTTCGATCAGCCCGCGCGTGATGGTGAGCCCGAGGCCCGCCCCAACCAGCGCATCGCCAGTAGCGACTGACCCTGTGCGCGTGCGCGAGGTTTCGCCACGATACGTGCGCTCGAAGATGTGTGGCAGGTCGGTCGCCGCGATACCGAGGCCGCTATCGATCACGGCGATGCGCGCGGAGTGGACGCCGTGCGCATCCTGGCTTGCGCTGGCGTGCAGTAAGATAGCCTCGCCTGCGCTGGTGTAGCGGAGCGCGTTTTGCAGCAGATTCGTCAGAGCGCGGCTCAGTTGGCGGGCATCCACCGAGACGAGCGGCAGCGCGCCATCGATCTGCCCTTCGAGGCGCACAGAACGACGCTCCGCCTGCGATTGCGCGGCTTCCAGCGCATCTGAGAGCAGGTCATCCAGCGCCATACGTTCGCGGCGCAAGGTGAAAGCGCCAGACTCCAGTCGCGAGAGTTCGAAGAAGTCGTCCATCATGGCGCTGAGGCGACGCACCTCGGCATGGATCGCCCGCTGGTAGCGCCGCACCGTCGCTTCATCCGTCACCACACCGTCGTCTATGGCTTCGATCATGGCGCGCACGGAGGCGAGTGGCGTGCGCAGATCATGCGAGACAGCGGCGACCACCTGGCGGCGTTCATCTTCCGCGCTCTTGCGCTGCTCGAAGGCCTGCTCGACACTCTGCGCCATCTGGTTGAACCAGCCCGCCAGTTGCGCCAACTCTTCCGCGCCACCTGATGCTTCTTCGTCGATGCGGTATGCGTAGTCGCCAGCCGCGATGCGCTGGGCGCCTGTGGCGATGCGTGTGATGGCGCGCGTCATCTCATTGGCGATAGAGAATGAGAGCATGAGGGCCAGCGCGATGCCGAACAGCAGGAATCCCAGCAGAATCTGCGCGTCGGCGCTGGCGATGAACATCAGCCGCGAGACGAGCAGCACGTTGAATGCGATGACGAGCGTGGTCACAGCGGGTGGCAGCAACAGCCGCAGCCAGACGCTGCCGACCCGCGCTACATCGGCCAGCCAGAGAGCTACCTGCCCCAGCGTGACTGAAACGATGCCACTCACAGCCAGGAACAATGCAATTTGCTGCACATGCGACATGCTTGGGCGCATCGTGATCGTGAGCGCCAGCCCCGTCAGCGCGACTGCCACGGCTGTGAGCGCCAGCCACTGCGCGCCCAACTGGAGACGTCGTGCGACGGGGCGCGGTTCGCCGCTGATGTGCTGTATCGTGCTCCGCGCCATGCTTTTCATCGCCTTGCCCGCTTTCTCGTTCGCCTGCGCTGCGCTCTGCCTCTGCGCGTGCATGTCACGGCTCGAACTTGTAGCCCACGCCCCAGATGGTCTTGAGACGCGCGGGCTCGGCTGGGTCGCGCTCTACCTTCTCACGCAGGCGGCGGATATGGACGGTGACGGTGCTAGGATCGCCGAAGTAGTCGTAGCCCCAGACCTGATCGAGCAGTTGTTGGCGTGAGAAGACCTGCCGTGGATGTCCCGCCAGGAAACGCAGCAGGTCGAACTCGCGCGCCGTCAGGTCGAGAGGAATGCCATCGCGTTCGACCTGTCGCAGGGACGTGCGAATCACGAGTTCGCCAAAAATCAGGGTGTCGTCGAGGGCGATGGCGGGCGCACTGGTCGCCTCGACACGCCGCATGATCGCCTGCACGCGCATGACCACTTCGCGCGGGCTGAATGGCTTGGTGACGTAGTCGTCGGCGCCGGAGCGGAAGCCCGCTAGTGTATCTTCCTCTTCACCGCGCGCCGTCAACATGAGGATGGGCGCGGCCAGCGTCTCGCGTAGTTTGCGGCAAACGTCCAGCCCATCCATGCCAGGGAGCATCAGGTCGAGAATGAGCAGGTCGGGAGGCGTCGCGGTGGCAATACGGATCGCCTCGGGGCCATCCGCTGCTTTCAAGACACTGAATCCCGCTTGCCGCAGGTATTCCGCCAGCACCTCGCGAATCGGTTCCTCGTCGTCCACCACCAGCACACGACGCGGTAATCCTACTGAGTCACTTCCCGCGCTCGTTCCGTCCATTGCGCTTGGCATAGTCTCTGCGCCCTTCGACATTCGCTTCCGACATCGGCCAGAGCATAGCACAGGGCTATTACGACAACATTACAGGCGGCTGAGTTCGCCCCCAACCCGCTTTTTTGTGTAGTTAAGAGTTTCGCAAGAAGTCCATGGAACACTCTGACTACGGCGTGTCGTCCATCCCGCGCCGCTGTCCCACTCCCGATGAAGGAGACGACATGTCGAATGCAGATGTGCGCAGGCGCGACAGGCGTGGTCAACCACGTGTCGTCGTCGTCATGCCTGCGTTGAACGAAGAGGCCGCCGTGGGCGCACAGGTTCGCGCAGTGTTGGCGCATCCCGCGCTTGCCGCTCTGCCACTGGCGCGGGTGATCGTCGTGGACAATGGCAGCGACGACGCCACCACAACGGTCGCCAGCGTGGCTGGGGCTGAGGTCGTCAGTGAGCCGCGACGGGGATATGGGCGCGCATGCCTGGCGGGCGTTTTGGCCGCCGCAGATGATGACCTCGTGCTGTTGATGGACGCTGACGGCAGCGACGACCTCGCTGGCGCGGCGCGTGTGGCGCGACTCGTTCTCTCTGGCGCCGCTGATTTGGCGATGGGCTCGCGAACACGCGGAAGCGTCGAACCCGGCGCGCTGACCCCGCAGCAAGTAGCAGGTAACGCCGTCGCAGCGCTGTTGATGCGTCTGCTCTGTGGTGTGCGGGTCAGCGATCTTGGCCCGGTGCGCGCCATCCGTCGCGAGACGCTGCTTGCGTTCGACATGCGCGAGATGACGTACGGCTGGTCCACCGAGATGTTGGTCAAGGCTGCGCGTGCGGGACTACATATTGCCGAGGCGCCAGTGGACTACCATCGCCGCGCAGCGGGGCAGTCGAAGGTGTCTGGGACGCTGGCTGGCAGCGTGCGCGCGGGCTGGCGCATCCTCACCTCCATCGCGCGATATGCTCGCTGGCGCCCCACCACGCCGCTTGCGACCGCCACGGATGGAGCCACTCCAGCGCTAGCGCGGGAAGGAGGCGCCGAATGAGCGCGCTTCCTGCCGCACATGCGCTGCCCACGACCGATGCGCTAGTCATCGTCGCGAAGTATCCAGAGCCGGGCGCCGTCAAGACACGGCTGGCCGCGCACATCGGCGCGCAGGCCGCGACACGCCTCTATAGCGCATTTCTGGGCGATCTGGCGCAGCGTTTCGGCGCCGCTCAGGCTCGCGATGGCTATGCTCTGCGCTGGGCCTGCGCGCCGGGCAGACATCCACCCGAAGCGTTGCGCGCGTTCGTCGGTGCGGACGGTGACATCTTTCCGCAGCGAGGGGATGACTTCGCTGATCGCCTGTATGCTATCGCGTGCGATACCTGCGCCGCAGGCTATCGCCGACTGGTCATCATCAGTTCCGATTCGCCGCACCTGCCCGCTGGCGTGGTCGCCGACGCCTTCGCCGCGCTAGATGACGCGGATGTCGTTCTTGGCCCGGCAGAGGATGGCGGCTATTACCTGATCGGCTTGCCGCTCTATGCCCTCGATGAGGGAGCCGATGCGCCGCCTGACCTCTTCCGTGGCATTCGGATGAGCACGGAGACGGTCTGCGCCGAAACATTCACCCGCGCGCACGACCTTGGCCTGACGGTCGAGTTGCTCGCGCCCACCTTCGATATTGATGAGGCGCCCGACCTCGCGCGACTGTGGACCGCTCTGGGCCATGCGCATGAGCGGCTTGCGCCCCGCACACGACTGGCGCTGGCGGGCCTGCTGCCACGCATTCCACCATCCGCGCTGTTGCCTACCCACTGACCGCTACCAGGAAAGGAGGAGACGTGTGACCATATCGCTTCCATCGGGGACTCCCACCACGGACATCGCGCGGCGGCGTGAATTGGCCCGGATCGGCCAACCATTGCCGCTGCCGACCGACCTGTACATCGAAAGCACGTCGCGCTGCAACGAGGCCTGCGACCAATGTCCGCGTACGCACCTGGGTCGCGAAGAGGATCGCGATATTTCGCTCGATGAGGTACGCCGGATCGTCGACCAGATTCCTACGTTGCGCCGTGTGGTGCTACACGGCCTGGGCGAGCCACTGATGAATCGCGAATTGCCGCAGATCATCTCCTACCTGCGTGGGCGTGATATCTACACCCTCTTCAACTCGAACGCGCTGCTGCTCAATGAGGCGCGTGGACGGGCGTTGATCGCGGCGGGGCTGAACGAACTGCGCATCTCGATGGATGGCGCCAGCCCAGAGACGTATGCGCGGGTACGGGGTGTCAACCAGAAGGCGCTGCCCTATATCCTGCGCAACCTCGCGGCGTTCGAGCGGCTCAAGATGGAGCTTGGCGCTGAGCAGCCGCGTACCTCCCTCTGGTTCACCGCGATGCGCGAGAACATCGAAGAATTACCGCAACTGGTGGACATCGCGGCGCAGACAGGTGTGCGCGAGGTCTATGTCCAGCGCTTCATCTACTTCGGTAAGGGACTCGCCACCGAGGACCAGGCCATCTTTCATCACGCGAAGCAGCGTGAGCAGGAGTTGATCGCCGCGACAGGCGCGCGCTGCGAGGCGATGGGCGTGCGCTTTACCGCGACGGGCGCATCTACGCCTGCCGTTTACATCGGACGCGACGCCGCACTGGATGGCGCGAACCCTCGACCATGGACAGGCTGTCAGCGTCCCTACACGCTCGCCTATGTCACCGCGCACGGCAGCGTGTACTCCTGCTGTTTCGCGCCGTTTCATCCTGGCCCGCGCCGCGAGCGCCTGCTCGGGAACGCGCTGGAACAGCCGTTCGATGACATTTGGAATGGCGAGCGCTATCGTGCGTTTCGTGAGGCTTTCGAGAGTGATACGCCCTGGTCGCAGTGTGCGGGCTGTGGCGTGAAGTGGAGCCTGTAAGCATGGATGCACTCAAAGAGATGTCTGGCGCCTTCTCAGAGTTGGTCTATACCCAGGCGGGCATCGGTGTGCCGCGACAGGCGCGTGAACGCCAGCGCAACGGTCGCACACGTTGGCATGAGCCAGTGCGCTATGAGGCGCAGACCTTCTGGGGGCATGCCCCGCGCTATGCCACTACGCTGGAGGACGCCTATCGTCTGCGCGCAGGGGTCTTCATGGGAGAGCTTGGTTGGCTCGCACCCAGCGCTGATGGACGTGAGTGCGACCGCTGCGATCCACTGGCGAAACACTTCGTCATCTTCGCGCGCCAGCCCAACGTCACAGCCACGGACGAGCACGCGCCTGCGCTCGTGGGCTATGCGCGTGTGCTGCTACCGCGCCACGGCTTCATGATGGAGCGCGAGTTCGCGGAACTGGCGACCTGCCTCGCGCCTGACTCCGAACGCGCATTCGAGGTGTCGCGGTTCGTCGTCGCGCCCGCCTACCGTGGGCGGCGCTGCTTGGAAGGGCGCACAGTCGTCGATCATCTCGCGCGCGCCATCGCTGGGTGGGCGCTCGCTCGTGGGCGCACAGACTGGTACACCGTCTGTGAGGCGCGCTATCTGCGGGCGTTGCGGCTGCGCGGCCTGCGCTTCACCCAACTGGGCCACGCAGTGGAATATCAGCCAGGGGTCGAGGCCTGCGCCGCCGTGCTGCGGCTGCCTGTCGCCGCCGCGCAGTTGCGCGCCCATCGCGCCGCCGACTACGCCTGGTATGCTCGTGGAGGCCAGCTATGACCCTCACCCGCGCCACCAATGCTGCCACCGCTCCACATGACCTCACGTCAGGGCTCGGCGCTCGCTGGAGTGCGCTGCGCTGTGGCGCGCTGCTGGCGCTGGGGGTGGCGCTCGTCGCGGCATTTGTCTGGTTCAGGCCAGTGGCGCAGTCGGGCGCGGGTTCACCGCAGTTTGGGTGGGCGCTCACCACCCTTACCGCGCTGTATGTCGCCGCGTGCGCGCTGATCTTGCGCTCACAGCCCGCCGATGGCGTATGGCGCTGGGTCGAGCTTGGCGTCATCGCGCTCATCGGGCTGGCGTTGCGGGCTGTCGTCTTTGGCGCGCCGCCCGCCCTCTCGCCTGACGCCTATCGCTATGCCTGGGACCCCTATGTGCTCGCGCATGGCTTCAGTCCGTATACGCACACGCCGAAGTCGCCAGAGTTGCTAGGTTTGCGTGAGAGCGCCATCTTCCCAAATCTGCGTTTCCGCAATGCGCCGACGATCTATCCCCCTGCCGCGCAGGCGATGTTTCTGCTGGCCTACGCCGTGGCTCCCCTCAACATCTTCGGCGTCAAGGCAGTGATCGAGATCTGTGATGCGCTGGCGAGCTTGCTGACGCTGGCGCTGCTGCGGCGTCGCGGCCTCGACCTGCGCCGAGTGATGTTCTACTGGTGGGCGCCGCTGCCAGTGATCGAATTCGCCTTTAGTGGACATGTAGATGCCGAGGCGATTCTGTGGACCTTGGCCGCGCTGCTGGTGAATGAGCAGCGCTGGCGTGGCTCGCGTGTGGCGACGGGAGCGCTGCTCGGACTGGCGACACTCACCAAGCTCTATCCATTGCTGTTCGTCATCGCGCTGGTTCGGCGTCGCGACTATGGGTTGCTCGCCGGGTTGCTCGGCATGATCGCGCTGGGATACGCGCCCTTCGTGTGGCTTGGGCTGGGCTCTGGCGGATTCCTGGGGCAATATCTCAGCCAGCGCTGGGTGGATCAGGGATTGCTCGTGTCGTGGCTCGACAGCGCACTCGCCGGACTGACCACCGCGCCTACCGCCCTCGTCATCGCAGACTTCGTGGCGCTCGCGCTCCTCTCCGGCCTAATCGCGCTGTATCGCTGGCGTCTGGGACTCGATAGCGTGGCATGCGTGCTGGCGCTCTCGGTCGCCTGGATACTGCTCTCGCCACATATCTTCCCCTGGTATCTCGCGGCGTTGCTGCCGCTCATCGCGTTGTCGCGCGGGCAGGGCGCCGCGTGGGGCGAGCGCCTGCTGACGCCGACCGCCTGGGCCTGCTGGACTTTCACACTGCTCGTTCCATACACCTACATCCTGTTCTTGCCGGACGGCGCATCTGGCCTGTTTCCGTGGATGTTCGCGCTGGCCGCCGCCGTTGGGCTGGCGCCGCTGCTCGATACGCGTACCCGGGCATCCGCACTATTAGCGCTGCGCCGACTCTTCGCCGCGCCCACGCTTGCCGAGTGCGCGCAGCTCTGGCGCTCTCAACCTTCGCCTGAAGGAGGCGACCACCGATGAATTCCCAATCTTCCTGGGCGACGAGCGTGGCGAATCGCGCCCACGCCGTGCTCGACGAGGCACGGCGGCTGGGTCCACGTGAGAGCGCGCGCGCATCTCTGGGTCTGCTCGGGCGCGGCGCGCAGGCCAGCGTCATTCCACTGGTGGCGGGGCTGCTCGGCTCACTGGCCGCCATTCTTACGATGGGCGCGCTGCGGCTGACGTGGGGCGTTCCTACGCTGCCTGAACTTTTTGGCGAACGTCTGCTGTTGCTGCTCAACGTCGATCAGTTCATCCAATTGCTGCTCCGGTTCGCGCCGCACTCCAAGACGACGCCTCTGCTCCTGTCGTTGCTCGGCCAATTTGTCATCGGCATCCTGCTCGGCCCGGCGTATGCCCTGGCGGCGCGGCTCCCCGCGAACCTGCGCGGACTGTGGCCGGGGCGGCGCGAGTGGCTGGCGGCAGGCGCATTCGTCGTGGTGATGGAAGCGCTGACTGTGCTGTTGTTCTGGCCGGTGCTCTTCGGCAATCTGCTGGGTGATACGGTGGGCAAGGCGCGCCTCATCAATAGCCTGGGTGCGCTGACCGTCTTTATCGTGTTTGTCGGCGTGACCGCGCTGGCCAATCGCTGGCTGCGGCTGGCGTGGGGCGCTTGGCTCACGTCAGCGTCAGCTCCGATGGCGCATCAGGAGCTAGCGGCATCGCAAGCGGAGACTCCAGCGTGGACCGTCTCGCGGCGGGCGGCGCTAGGCGCTGCGGGCGCGGTGATCGTCGGCGTCGGCGCAGGCGCGCTGTCGACACGTGGGCTGATAGATTCGTATGTTGGGCGCTCGAATCTGGCGTATGAGGGCATGGAGACAGACTATGCAGTCTCGCAAGCGACGCAGTTGACGCCGACCTCTGACTTCTACGTGGTCAGCAAGAATGTGCTCGACCCGACGGTGCAGGTGAACCGCTGGCGGCTCGAAGTCGCTGGCATGGTGGAGCAGCCGCGCGTGTGGACCTTCGACGACGTGACATCGGCGCAGGGTGAGTCGCGTGCGATTACGCTGGAGTGCATCGCCAATGGCCCCGGCGGCCATCTGATGAGCACGGCGGAGTGGACGGGCATCTCGCTCGAACGCGTGCTGGCGCAGGCTGGCGGCGTGGCGGCGACGGCGAAGTATGTCATCTTCAGCAGTGTGGATGGATTCCAGTCGAGTCTGCCGCTAGCTGATTTGCTGGAGGCCCGCACGCTGCTGGCCTATCGCATGAATGGCGCACGACTGCCCGACCGTCACGGCTATCCGCTGCGGGTGGTGACGCCGGGACGCTATGGCGAGCAAAGCCCGAAATGGCTCACTCGCATCGAACTCTCTGATCAGCCATTCAAGGGACTCTATCAGGCTCAGGGCTGGCGCGCTGGCCAACTCTACACCACCAGCCGCATCGAGCGACCGATGAGCAAGCAGCGTATCCCGCTTGGCCCAGTCAACGTGACGGGGCTGGCGTTCGCGGGCATTCGTGGCGTTCAGCGAGTGGAGGTCAGCGCGGATGGCGGCGCGACGTGGAATCGCGCGATGCTGCGCCCGCCGCTCTCCGATCAAGCATGGGTCTACTGGTCGTGGCTGTGGACGCCAACCGCACCGGGCGCCTATACACTCGTTGTCCGCGCCACCGACGGCGCTGGCGAGACGCAAACGTCCATTCAGACCAGCACCGTCCCCAACGGCGCAACTGGCCAACATCATGTACCTGTGGTCGTGGGGGCGTGAGTTAGGCCCGCCGCAAGGAGAAATTGCGAAGCGGTCGGCTATGGTATGCTCCTCTGGGAACCCTGAGATCTGCCTGCGTGCGAATCGGAGACGGAGGTTGGTCTATGCAACCAGACGGAGGAGAAGGACTCTCTGTCAATCAGTCCGTGTCACTCGGCCAAGGCTCCCCAATTCGGGTGCGTCCATACCAATCTGGCGATGAATCGTTCGTCTTGAGCCTCGCGCCACGCCTGCTGACGGGTATGCCTCCCTGGCGCTCGGCGGAAAAATGGCTCGAAGCAGTGCAAGGATGGATGGCCCAGGACTTTGAGAAGCACGGACACCAGTCGATGCTGTTCATCGCCGTGAATCGACAGGGTGAGCGGCTGGGCTTTGCCAATGTGGCCGCCGCCCGACATTTCACGGGCGAGCCACATGCCTATCTGGGCGAACTGGCGGTGAGCGAAGCGGCGGAAGGACGAGGGATTGGGCAGGCGCTGGTTCACGCCTGTGAACAGTGGGCCCGCGAGCAGGGCTATCGCACGCTCGTGCTCGATACTGGCGCTACCGACAACGAGCGTGCGCTCCGCTTCTATGAAGAACTCGGCTTTCAGCTGGAAAGCGTCAAGCTCACGGTTTTGCTGTAAAGGCGTGTTTGGCACAACCGGCCCTCCGCAGCCCTGATCTCTCCGGCGCTGCGGAAGCCGCTCTGATCAACGGCTCCCACTTGCTACAGCGCTGGTGGGGAGCTTTTCGTCGTGCGTTGAACGCCAGCCTGAAGTGACCTGCTTGTTCAGTTGCGGCTGAGCGGCGCGAACGGCTATAGTGCATAGCGGAGGCGCTTCGGCTACGCGTTCTGGCGTAGTTGAGGAGCGCCCGCGTCACGTCCAGATTCCAGCCAGAAACGGAAGGCCCTACCCATGGCGACTCAGTCGACCTTCAAACGTGTCGGCGTTATCCTTATGACCTATGGTTCCCCGCCCACGCTCGAAGACGTGCCTGGCTATCTGCGCAATGTCTACGGTGGTCGTGAGCCGAGCGCGGAGGTTGTGGCCGAGTTCCGCCGCCGCTACGACTTGATCGGTGGCTCGCCGTTGCTGCAGGTGACGCAGGAGCAGGCCGCCGCACTGGAGCAGGCGCTGAATCGGCGCCATCCAGATGGCCCGACCTTCAAGGTCGTGGCGGGCATGCGCTTCTTCGCGCCGTTCATCGCCGATGTCGCGCCGGAAGCTGCCGAGGGCGCTGATGCGCTGGTGGGCGTCATCATGTCGCCGCAATACTCGCCCATCCTCATGCGCGGCTACATCTCCACCCTGCGCGATGCGGTCGCCAAGCTGGGGCGTGACGATCTGAAGGTGGCCATCACCGAAGATTGGCACATGCAGCCGGAGTTCTTGCAGGCCGTGGCAGAGCGCGTGCGCCAGGCGCTCGACGCGTTGCCCGCCGAGAAGCGCGGCGCGACGCCAGTGCTGCTTTCGGCGCACAGCATGCCGCTGCGTGTCGTAGCCGACGAGCCAGACTATATCGACAACCTGAAGCAAACGGCGCGGGCCATCGCTGAGCGCGCCGGTGTCGGCGATGAACAGTGGCAGTTCTGCTATCAGAGCGCCGGCCATACGCCCGAACCGTGGCTCAAGCCCGACTTCGCTGATCTGATGCCCGAACTCAAAGCGGAAGGCGCCACTGATGTGCTGATCGCGCCGGTGCAGTTCCTCTCCGATCATCTGGAGATTCTCTACGATATCGAAGTGGGAGCCCGTGAGCAGGCCGAGGAGCATGGCATCACGTTCCACCGCACCCATTCGCTGAATGCGATGCCGCTCTTCATCGAGGCGCTGGCGAGCGTGGTCGAAGATACACTGACGCGCGCGGCTCCACTGGCGCCGATTCCGACAGCTTCATAGACGACGGCGATGTCCGATGGTCCAGTGTCGTCAGCGGCTCGACGATGAGCGAGAAAGGAAGGCGAACGATGCGCGCAGTCCAGTTCGACCGGCACGGTGGTCCAGAGGTTCTGAAGGTAGTAGATGCGCCGATTCCTGATGCGGGGCCAGGTATGGTACGCGTCAAGATGGCGGCGGCAGGCATCAACTTTATCGACATCTATCAGCGAAGTGGCCAGTATAAGACGCCCCTGCCGATGATCCTCGGCGGCGAGGGCGCTGGCGTGGTAGACGCCGTCGGCCTGGGTGTGTCGGGCGTGAAAGTGGGTGACCGGGTGGCTTCAGCAGCCATTCCCGGCGCCTACGCTGAGTATGCCGTGACGGATGCGTGGCGGCTCGCGCATGTGCCGGATGCGGTGGACCTGAAGGTGGCGGCGTCTGCGATGCTCCAGGGCATGACGGCGCACTATCTCTCCCACTCGACCTACCCGCTCAAGCCTGGCGATGTCGCGCTGATCTACGCTGCGGCAGGCGGAGTCGGCGGCTTGCTGGTGCAGATGGCGAAGATGCTAGGCGCACGCACGATCTGCGCTGTCGGCTCCTATCAGAAAGCCCTGGAGGCGCGAGAGCTTGGCGCGGACGAGGTCATCCTCTATCGCCAGACCGACATCGCGCAAGAAGTGCGGCGATTGACCGGCGGCAAGGGTGTGAACGTCGTTTATGATTCGGTGGGCAAAGACACCTTCAACTCCAGTCTCGACTGCCTCGCGCCGCGTGGCTATCTCGTGCTCTACGGTCAATCCAGCGGCAAAGTCGAGCCTGTCGATCCGCAACTCCTCAACGCCAAAGGCTCGCTGTTTCTGACCCGCCCAACGCTGGGGAACTATATCGCGACACCTGAAGAGTTCCATCTGCGTGCGAGTGACCTGTTGGCATGGATTGGCATGCATAAGTTGAAGGTACGCACCGCCAAGACCTTCCCGCTGGAGCAGGCGGGCGAGGCGCATACCTATCTGGCCACGGCGCAGGCGCTCGGCAAGGTGCTGCTGGAGATCTAGCGCACGCCGGACCGCATACATAGGCCTAGCCGACAGAAGAGGAGCAACCACAGGGCAGACGCCGCGACGCCATCCCGCGATGGAGAGCGCGCAGGCGTCTGCTTGGCATGGGGCGTGGTAGACTTGAGGCCAGAAAACACATCGCCGCGCCTGCGCTGATGCGACGCGGCCTGGCTCATTGGGTGAGGATAGCGAGACATGCCAGAATCTTCCCGCTCGGCGACGAAGCCGAGGTCGAATGCCAAGCCAAAGTCAAATGCCGGGTCGCTTGGACCTGAGCCACATACGGACCTGCTGAAGTGGCGCGAAGAGTTCCCGATTCTGCAGCGCAAGACCTACCTGAATAGCTGCTCGCTTGGCCCGCTCTCCCGCCGCTCGATGGCGGCGCTGGTGCGCTTCGAGGAACTCTGGAACGAGCACGGCGCGCAGGCGTGGTATCGGACGTGGATGGGCGAACTGCAGGCGCTGCGCGAGAAGTTTGCGCGGCTCATCGGCGCGCAGCCACACGAAATCGCCATCGCGCCCAGTGTCTCGGCTGCCCTCAGCGAGATTGTCAGCGGGCTCGATCTCGGCGACCGCAACAAGGTCGTGCTGGCCGATATGGACTTCCCCACGCTCTCCTATCAATGGCTGGCGCGCGAGCGGCAGGGTACAGAGGTCGCGTTCATCGAGAGTGAAGACAAGATTACGCTGCCCGTCGAGCGCTTCCGTGAGCAGATCGACCAGCGCACCGGACTCGTCGCGACCTCGCGGGTCTTCTATCTCAGCGGCTACATTCAAGACATCCCAGCGCTAGCGAAGATGGCGCACGAGCAGGGCGCATTGCTACTGGTGGACGACTACCAGGGCACCGGCCAGATTCCTCTCGATGTCAAAGCGGCGGATATCGACTTCCTCGTAACAGGCACGCTGAAATGGCTGATGGGCGGCCAGGGTGTCGCTTTCATCTATGTGCGCGAGGAACTGATTCAGAAGTTGCGGCCAACGCATACCGGATGGTGGGCCGCGCGCGACCAGTTCCAGTTCAATACGCGTGAATTCACCTATCGCGACGATGCGCAACGGCTGGAGGCTGGCACGCCACCGATGCCTAGCATCTATATCGCCAGCGCCGCGCTCGACATCATCCTGGAGATTGGCGTGGATCGCATTCGCGAGCGCACCCGCTGGCTGGCTGACGATCTGGCGCGCAAAGTGCAGAAGCGTGGCTGGAAGTTGCGCAGCCCGCTCGATGGCGCGCAGCGTAGTTCGATCGTCATGGTAGAGATGGAACGTCCCGACGAATTGGTGAAGGCGCTGAGCGAGCGCGGCATCGTCATCGATTACCGACCAGGCATGATCCGCATCTCGCCCAACTTCTACAATACCGTCGAGGAGACTGATCTCATCCTCGCGACGCTCGATGAATTGATCGCCAAGCGCGGATAGCTAGGGGGCCGCTTCCCATCATCTATCCGCAACCAGTGAAGGAGGACGCCAATGGCAGCAGGACGCCTGTCGCCGTCGCCACGGTGCTCGCAGTGTGGCGCGAAGGCCAACGACGACGCGAACTATTGCATGGACTGCGGAGCAGCGCTCGAACTGGCTGGGACGCTGACTCCGCGTCTGGCGTCTCCCGGCCTCGCGCCGGCCCGCATTGTCGAGTCGGATGGGCTCGATGCGTCCGATGCGGCTCCGGCGCCTATGGAGCTCGTGGAGTCGCGACCGGAATCGAACGCGCTGGCGCTGCTGCCACATCTGGCGGCGATGGCGTGGCAACGGCCTGCCGTGCGTCGCGCCGTCACCACGGGCGCCAGCGCAGTTGCGCTTTCCTTCGTCTGGCGGGTCGCAGGGGCCGCGCTCTCCAGCAGGCGGGCGAGTGGCGCGATGCTCGGCGAGTCGGATGGCCTCGCGCCACTCGTCGGCGATGTGCTGCGGGGGGCGAAGCTGAGCAAGCGTCTCGGTCGTCGTGGTCGGCGTGGCTCCGTCATCGAGGAGACGCTCTACATTCGCCGCATCACTCGCAGATAATGGGCGCCTGCGGTTACAACCGCGTCTGAAGGCGTGAATTCATTCGCTGGCCGCATCCTTGCACCGCCCAGCACTGCCTGTAACTTCAAAGGAGCGCGAGCCATGACCCTCATCCTGCGCGAGACTGATGTGCGCGACCTGTTGACCATGCCGGATGCGGTTCGCCTGCTGGATGGCATGTTTCGGCGGCAGGGGAAGGGCGAGATTCGTAATCATCCGCGCGCCCGCGTGATTCTGCCGGAGAGGCGCGGCGTGCTGCACACCCTGCCCGCCTATGTGCCAGGGCAGGCGGGCGCTCCTGAGGAGGATGGACCTGGCTTCGTTGGCCTGAAGTCGTATACCGTCGTGGGCAGCAAGGCGCGTTTCGTCGTGCTGCTCTCCTCAGCCGAAGATGGTCGCCTGCTCGCCATCATCGAGGCGGACCTGCTGGGGCAACTGCGCACGGGCGCGGCGTCTGGCGTGGCGACCCGCTACATGGCGCGCGAGGATGCTCGCACGGTGGCGCTGCTCGGAACAGGCGAGCAGGCGCGCACGCAGGCGCTGGCGATGGTCGCCGCGCGGCCCATCGAGACGATGCTCGTCTACGGACGCGACGCCCAACGGCGTGAGGCGTTTTGCCATGAGATGGCGCAGGCGACTGGCATTGACGTGCGGCCAATGGCCAGCGCTGAGGAGGCCGTGCGCGCCGCCGACATCGTCGTGACGGCGACGACCGCGAAAGACCCTGTGCTGCGCGGCGCGTGGCTGCGTCCCGGCGCGCACGTCAACGCGATGGGTTCGAACTGGGGCCACAAGCGTGAGGTGGATACGGACACCGTCACGCGCAGTTCACTCATCGCCGTCGACGACGCGCAGCAGGCGACCATCGAAGCGGGTGACCTACTCATTCCCGAGCATGAGGGGCATTTCAGCGTCGGCGAGGCGAAGAGCAAGGGGCTGCTCGTCGAGTTGGGGCAGATCGTCGCGGGCAATGTCGCAGGACGCCCCGACGAAAGCGCGATTACCTTGTTCAAGTCGCTCGGCATCGGCGCGGAAGATATCGTCGTCGCCGCCCACATCTACAAGCAGGCGATGGAGCGCGGCATGGGACAGGAGATCACGCTGCTGCCATAATGTCTGGAGCGCCATCTCGTTTGTGAGCTACTGTGTAAGGCTTGGAGTGAAATGACCGAAGCGCATCCCCACCGTTCCGTTGTCCGATTCGCGCGGCCACCACGCTCAATGCGCCGTGTCTCGTCCTTTGGCGCATTGGCGCTGCTCGGTATAGTGCTGGCGGCATTGGCTGGCTGCGGCGCGGCGGCTGGCGGCTGGCGGTTGATTGGCCCTGAAAGCGGCGCGCACGTCTACTCCATCGTCGCGGACTCGCATGTGGCTGGGCTGATCTACGCTGGTGGAGACGATGGCGGCGTGTATCGGGTACGGGCTGACCAGACTTCGGGCCATGTGCTCGCGGGCGATGGCATCCCACAGGGCGATGCGGTGGCGAGTGTGCTGCCCGATCCTCAGCGCGCCGGAGTCGTTCTGGCTGGGACGGTCAATGGCCTCTATCGCAGCGACACCTACGGCGACCACTGGCGCGCCTATAGCTCCGGATTGCCCCACGACAAGACAGTCCTGGCCCTGGCCGCGGCGCCGGACGACAGCATCGTGCTGGCGGGCGTCGATCATGCTGGCGTCTATCGCAGCAGCGACGATGGCGCGACGTGGAGTGCGGCAAGCGATGGGCTGCCCGCCCAGGCGACCCCTGTCGCGCTGGCGTGGGATGCGCCCGATCACCTCTGGCTGCTCGGCTTGAATGATGCGAGCGGTCCCGCCCTCTACGCGAGCGCTGATGGCGCGCAGACGTGGGCGCCTCGCGCGGGCGGCTTGCCAGCGGGCGCACAGGTGAATGCGCTGGCGATGCTTGGCTCCGCCGCGCCTGCCCTGTTCGCCGCTACGTCGCTCGGACTCTTCACCAGCGCGAACGCCGGACAACAGTGGTCGCGTGTCGCGGCAGGCTTGCCACAGCGGGCAGCGTTGGCGCTGGCGACGCTTCCGCAGCAGCCGACATGGGTGTATGTCGCGCTTGGCGGCGCGGTCTACCGCTCGACGGATGGTGGCGCGCACTGGCAGAGCGTGACTTCCCCGTTGAGCGCGAATGTGCAGGGGTTGGTGGCGACTGAGGGTGCGAAGACTGGCCCTGTCGTCTATGCTGCCGCTGGTCAAGTTGCGCGCTATCCCACTGGGAGCGGTGGCGGCAATCCCATCTCCGCTGATTTGCTGATAGCCGTGTTTGTGGCGGCATTGCTGGCTGGCTTCATCTTCTTCTGGCGGCGCAGGATCTCCTATGGGCGCACGCAGGGGTTGCAGCGCTCGGAGGCCAACACCGGACGCACCGCCGAAACCGCTGAGCGTTGGGGCTCCTCGCGTGGCTCCGGTGGCAGTGGCATGAGCGCGCCATCCGGTCAGCCGCCTCGGTCAGTGGATGAGCACGCGGATGCGGGTCGCGTGTTGGCTCCCTCAGACATGACCGCTCGCAGCGCAACAGGCGAGCCTGCCAACGAATCGACGTCGCAGCAGAACGGCCAGGGTCAGCCCGAGCAGCGTCGCTAGCCGCCACGTTCACCGCAGCGCGGCCAGCCAGCGAGCGGTCGCGCGTGGTGAGCGTAGATGAACGAACGTGGCCTCGGCGCACTCCGGCAGCGTCGGAATCAGCGGATACTCGCGGCGATGCTTGGGCTGCGACGTGATCGCCCAGATGAACAGTGAGTCACGCGTGATGAATTGTGGCCAGAGTCGCTCGCGATTGCCATTCCAGAGTTCCACGCGGGCAGCGTAGCGCCAGACTGTGCGCCTGAACAGCCGCAGGAAGATGATCGGCAGCGGATAGTCAATCCATACGAATGTCTGTGCGCGTGGCCAGACGAGGTCGCGCGCCGTGCGATAGTTGCCGTCGAGCACCCAGCGGTCGCCCGCAGTGGCCTCGCGCACGCGCTCACGCAAGACATCTGTAGGCGCGACCGTCCAGTTTGGCTCCCAGTTGAGTGAATCGAGTTCGATCGCAGGCGCGCCGATACGCTGGGCGAGTTCGCGCGCCAGGGTGGATTTGCCAGAGCCAGTGACCCCGAGTACGACAATACGGCTGCCTAGCGCAGCCAACGAGGTGGGAGCCGCCAGCGATAACACGCTCGTTGGCGTCTGACTCGAAGTGATGCGCGCCATGTCGCCAGTCCTCCTGCATGCAGTCCTCGCAGAACGCACAGGAGGAGTAGTATAGCACACGATGCAGCCGAACGGCGTCCGCGCTCACGCTGGAGAGATTTGCGCCAGATTCCGGTCGAACGCCTCGATCAGGTGTGTACGCAGTTCGGCCCGGTGAGCAGTAAGTTCCGGGTTATCTTCCCACTCGTCGAATGCTTTCAGCGCTTGCTCCTGTATCTGTCTCAGCAGCTTGGCTGTCAGTCCCAGCAGGCGCTTCTGCTCATCGAGTTCTGTGTCTTGTCTGATGCGCTTGGCCAGGAATTGAGCAAGATAGCGGTAGAAGTCCACCAGCATGTGGGTTGCTTCTACTTCCGTATCGGTAAAGGTCTCATTTAGATTGAGGATACGCAGTGACTCACCGTGCAGGCGCATCAAGCCATCCGCGATGCGCTGCGTCAGACGCGGGTCGTCGTCGTCCCAGTCGGCATAGAGCCGCCAATAGCGCATGAGATACGGGGTGGCGGCGCCATCGCGGCGGCAGAGCGCGTGACGCATGCCTGCCCAGAGCGCCTGGTGATGGTCGGGGCTGGGGCCAATCGCGCGTAATACCCCAGAGAAGAGATCAGCGTTGGGTCGGCCCGTCGGCAGGCCAATTGCCGAGGAGCGAATTAGCGCGCCCGCGCCGATGAAGCCAAGTTGAAACGCGACTGCGGTTGGCCCGTTGCCGGCAAACTGCGCGGTACCGCTGACCAGATTCTTGATCGCGCGGAAACGTCCACGGTCGTAGGTGTTCTCGGCCTCGCCTTCGGGGTCGCGCGCGGTGACGAAAAAGCTGCCGAGCGTTTGCGCGAGCGACCGCACGGCGCCGAGGTCGCCACGAGTGGTTGCTGCGGCCATGCTCGATTGCAGCACATCATAGCCGTCTTGCGCTTCCCATTGCGCGAGCGGAACACGCCGCAGATCATCCACCGCCCAGCGCGCCGCGTAGGAGCCGGAGAGCCGCCAGGGCAGCGCCCAGAGATAGCCCAGCATGAAGAAGACAACGGCGCCGAACCAGATCAATATCTGCCAGAGTTGTCCCATGTAGACAGGCTTGGCGAGCAGATAGACCAGTCCGACGCCAGTCGTCACGACCCACCACATGAGAAACGGCGCCAGCGAGAGCAACATCGCCCGCGCCAACGCCAGGGACATCAACTGCCCAGCCGTTTGCAGGCCCGCGACGTTGTAGCCGATGAGAATGGCGACGATCACGCCGAGCGTGGTCAGCGACGTGCCCAGAAAGGTTGTTGCGTCTACGCCACTTGCCGCCAGCGTGCGGCTGAATGGGGCTGAGATTGGCGTCGCCACATGCGGCAGTATCCACCCTACGAGGATACCCACGACGATAGCCGCGCCCGCCAGCGCCTGGAAGACAGCGCCAACACGATTGACCTGCTCCGTGCGCGAGAACGCCATATATCCACTCCTCTACATCGCACATTTACCGCGAGGCATAGCGCACTGGAGGCGCCATAACGCCTCCAGTGTATCGCGTAAAAGGTCTACGGCGTGAGACGGTTGATATCGCGCGGGAAGAGAGTCACCAGTTTGACATTCTCCGCGCCAATCAGCCGCGCGATGAGTCGCTCCAGTCCGATGGCGAACCCACCCTCTGGCGGCATGCCGTAGCGGAACGCGTCCAGATACCAGCCGAACGGTTCAGGCGAAAGGCCGTGACGCGCCAATGCCGCCAGGTAGTCTTCGTAGCGGTGCAATCGCTGCCCACCAGTGACGAGCTCCAGTCCACGGAACAGCAGGTCGAACGAGTTGGAGAACTCGGGCCGCGCCGGATCAGGATGCGTGTAGAACGGTCGCTTGCGCATCGGGTAGCCGGTGACGTACAGAAACTCGCTGCCGTGTTCGACCAGCGCCCACTCGCCCAGCCAGCGCTCCTCCTGTGGCGCGAGGTCTGGCTCCCCGCGCGAATCTACCCCATGCAGCCGCAGAATCAACTCCTGCGCCTCCGCGAAGTGTATGTGTGGAATGACAGCGGGAACCTCTGGCAGCCGCGCGTCCAGCAGCGCGAGTTCGGCGGCGCAATCCGCCTCGATGCGCGCGAAGATGCCAGCGATTGCCTCCCGAAGCATCGCCATCACGGTAAAGTGGTCTTCGATGAAGCCAAACTCCGCATCGAGGCTGACATATTCGTTCAGGTGCCGCGCCGTGTCGTGTGGCTCAGCGCGAAACACTGGCCCGACTTCGAAGACACGCTCAAAGACGCCCACCATCACCTGCTTGTAGAATTGCGGGCTCTGCGCCAGATACGCTGACCGGTCGAAATACTTCACCTCGAAGACGTTGGCTCCGCCTTCGGTTGCGGCGGCGACGAGTTTCGGCGTCTGGATCTCGGTGAATCCTAATGTGGTCAGCGATTCGCGAAAGCCTGCCATTGCGCTGGCGGCCATGCGGAAGGTCGCGGAGCGCCTGGGATGGCGGTTCGTGACCACGGCGGAATCGAGTTGCGCGCCAAGCGACGCCTTGAGTTCGCGCTTGCTCAGGATGACCGGAGGCGCCTCGCGCACGGGAGTGATCACCTCTACGGCGATGTCGCGCAGTTCGTAGCCGCCTGGCGCTGGTGGCGCGGTGGTGACCGTTCCGGTGATGGCCACGACACTCTCCACCGCGACGCCTGCCTCCGTCAGCGGCGCCATCTCCTCCGCGCTGGCGGCGACAGCCTGCGCCTCGCCCCATCCGTCGCGCACGATCAGGAAGTTGATCGCGCCGAGCCGCCGCACACTGCGCAGCCAGCCCATCACGCGCGCTCGCTCGCCGACATGCGCCGCCAGTTCAGTTGCGCGGACACGTTCGACGCGTTCGCGCTGTTCGATTACTTTTTCCTGCGTCATGGTATGAATGCTCCTCTCAGAGTCAGAATCGCTCTCATGCGGGTATTGATCTGTCGTCGCATCGCGGATAGGCGCGAGATAGGAGCGCGCCCCCGACAGACCAGTGCAGCGTCAGGCGCGCTCCCAGGGATTAGCGTCTCTGCGATTCAGGTTCATACCAGACTCCTACTGCGTTCCTGGCCGTTTGCCGTCCGAATCGCGGGCATACAAAAAGCCCTCGTCCACCTACGATTGTGGACGAGGGCCAGCGGGCCAACTCGTGGGGCCACCACGGTTCATCTCTGGTTCACACCAGAGACCTTGATCAGTTCCACTTGCGAGAGTGAAACCGTTGCGCGCTACCGGGCGCATCCCGTGGCCAACTACTACGCCACTGCGGCGATTGGTGACCAGGCTGAGAGGTGTTATCGACTGGCGATGGGCGGCGACGCTCGCAGCGTTTACGTCGCTCTCTGTACGCTCAACTCGCCTTCGACGTGTCCTCTGTCATTGCTCGCATATTCGCTTGCTCGTGGCTGCGTGGCGCTGCGCGTGGAGCGCTCGATCGCTATGCCACATGAGAGACTCGCGATTGTGTGACCAGAGTAGCATTCCGCCGCGTTGTTCGTCAAGAATCATTACTCTGGCGCGTACATCGACATATCCTATGTAACAAAACTGTTACATGACATTGCGAGTGTGTGAGATGAATCGTTTCACACTCGCGATCTGTGAGAATCGATAGGTGGATTTCCGCTGTCTGCACTATCCGTTATATTCTAAGGAAACGCCAATGTTGCGCTGAATTCAGTTGCATTCTGCACTTGACCGCATAAGCGACTGTGATGAAGAAGGCATACCAGTTCGTCAGTCGCTCGTAGCAGCTTGAGTATCACTGCGTCTCCGCTCACCCGCTCGGGCATGGGTAAAGCAGGCGGTGCGGCGCCATCCATAATGCGTATATCTCTTGCAATGCTCAGTTTTCTTCGCTACACTTCTACTAGTCAGTGCATCGCACCTGCTATCATCACGCACTAAGGCCACAGAAAAAACATCAGGTACGTTCGAGAATATGCGTACCCACCACGCATCTGATCTCTCTGCGACCGCTGCTTCTTGCTCGCACAGCGTTATCTACTAGAGCTTCATTCTAACGATGTCGAACGATGGCGGTTTCTTCAGAATGTGTGGCATGAAATGAAAGGCAGCCTGGCAAACATGGCGAACGTAGACAGCAAGCTGGACAAGGAAGTCGAATCAGCAACCACTCCTGCCCAGCGGCTGGGGCATCGCCTCCGGCAGGCCAGACTGCGCCTCAACATGACGCAATCTGAAGTAGCTGCAGCGCATTTTAGCGTGAGCTATATTTCAGCAGTCGAGCGTGGGCAGATTCGCCCCTCGCTTGGCGCTCTAGAGGTGCTGTCGGATCGGCTCGATGTGCCGCTCGAAGATCTGCTGGGCAATGCGCCGCTCACCAGCGCGGCCGGCGCCGCCAGCCGTGAACAGGTGGTGGATCGCCGACAAGAGGAAGCCGAGGCGCGACTCAACGCCGCCAAGGCGCTTACCTACCAGCGGAAGTTCCAGGCGTCAATTGATGCGGTGCGGGGAATGTCCTTCACGCATCTGGCGCCAGCCATCGCGCTCGAAGCCCGTCGTCTTGTGGCATATAACTACATCGAGCTTGGGCAAGGCGAAGACGCGCGGCGTGAGGCGGTGGAAGGCATCACACTCGCCGAGCGCGCAGGTGATGACGAGGCTCGCGCTCGCCTGCGCAACGAACTTGGCAACTCCTACCTGCTCACGCGTAAACATCAGCTTGCGCTCGAGCAGTACAAAGTGGCGTATGACGCGATCGAGCAGCAGGTCGTGCGTGACCCAATGTTCAAGCTCAATGTGCTCTACAATCTCGGCTCAGTGAACTGGCTGCTTGGGCACAACGACGATGCCATCGGCTATCTGCGCCTGGCTGTCGAGTTGGCCGACGACGTAAACAACCCCGAGCGACTCGGCGACACGTTGTGGCAACTGAGCGTCGCATATCAGCAGCAGAATGATTCTGCTCGCGCCAAGCTCTACGCGCTGCGCAGCCTCGCGGCATACGAGCGCGGCGCCAATGACTCGCTGACCGCACGCGCCTTTACACGGCTGGGGCGCGCCACTGCGCAGGCCAATCAGGTCGGCGAGGCGTTGACCTACCTCCAGAAGGCGCAGGAGCTTTCTGCGCGGCAGGGAGATGCGCGCGGCCTGGCCGAAGCGCACCGGAGCCTCGCGGCGATCTACATCGGCCAGGGCCAGCTTGCGGAAGCGGCGACAACCGCTCAGGCCGCGCTCGAGCAGGCTGATGCGGTGGGTGATGACATCCTGCGAGCCGAGGCGCATCTCACGATGGCGAATCTTCAGCAGGCGCAGGGGCATCCGAATCTCGCGAAGGCGAGCTTTGAGAGGGCCATCGCGATGCTGGAAGCCGCCGACGCTCCGCAGCACCTCGCAGACGCTTACGCGAGCTATTCCGAATATCTGGAGCAGCGTGGCGAGAGCAAGCGCGCCTTCGAGTTGTTGAAGCAGGCATGGCGACTACGCGAAACGCTCAGTAACTAATACCTTACCCGGCTCAGTACTAGTCGTTTGTGGTTGAGGCCACAGAGCTGCGCTCCTGCTTTTGTCGCCCAGTGCGATTCGCGCGTACTGGTCACGCGGCCATCGAGGCACACCTGGCATACGTCTATTTAGCGTATGCCAGGTGTGCCTCGATGGCGATGTGACTTCATGAGCGGGATCTCAAGGAGGAGCAGGTGGACGTCTTCATGTGGATTCGCTCGCGCCATTGGCGCGGAAGCGGATGGGTCACACAGCCCTCAGTCGTCGCCATCTTCACGGTGTTCAGCGTCCTAACCGGACTCATCCTCTCCGCCTGTGCCCCCAGTACCTCTACGAATCGTGTCGCGGCGTCAACACCAAGCGCAACACCCGTTTACACGTGCTCGTCGAGCACACTTGTCACAGCGCCTCCGCTTGCTGCTGCAAATAAGCCACCGACGACGCTAGCGCTGCCGGGCGCCCCCTTCGCCAGCCTGGTCTCGCCTGACGGCCAGTGGCTCTTCGTCTCACTTGACGCCACGAGGCTGCCGCCAGGTACCGGGGCCAACGATACCAGCGCACTCGCCGTGTTGCGGCTCACCGGCTCTCAGCAAGCGCAACTCGTCCATCTCTACCGGACACCGCCCAATCCGCTCGGTCTGACCCTCAGCCCTGACGGTCACTTGCTTGCCGTTGCGGACTACGGCGGCGTGCTGTTCTTCGATGTGGCGCAGACCGAGGCTGGTAACCCGCACGCCCAGATCGGTGCGCTCGCCACCACCCCAACCGCGTCCACGATCGAGGCGCTATTCTCGCCCGACGGCCGGTATGTCTTCGCGGCCAATGAGAACACCTCGAACGTGAGCGTCTTCGATCTGCTGGCGCCGGGGACGGGAACCCCTAGTTTCAGCGCGACCGCTGCCGTTGGCGACATTGCGTTGGGGCCAGACCCAGTCGGGATGGCGCTCTCACCCGATGGCGCGCACCTCTACGTCACCAGCGAGTTTAGCCCTGAAGGCGCACGCACCTATGGCACTCATTTGGGGACACCCTCGGGAGGGGCGCTGGCGGTGATTGACGTGGCGCGGGCGGAGCGGACACCCGCGACGTCGGTGGTGGGGGAGGAACCGACTGGCTGCCAGCCAGTGCGTGTCGCGCTCTCGCCCGATGGCACAGTCGAGTGGGTGACGGCGCGAGGCAGCAATACGCTGTAAGCCTTCGCGACGCAGCGGATCCTGAGCGACTCTTGCCACGCGCTGCTGGCGACGGTGGTTGTGGGCTCCGAACCGGTGGGTGTGCTGCTGATCGACGGAGGCAAATACGCGCTGGTGACCAACTCGAATCGCTTCGCAGCGCAGCAGTCTGCGCAGACGGTCACAGTCGTCGAGACACAACGAGCGCTGGCTGGCCAGCCAGCGCTCGTCGGCAATCTCCAGGTGCACATTTTCCCGCGCGACGTGACGCACACCGGCGATACCTTGGTGGTGGCCAACTTCAGCTCGGATTCGCTTAGCTTGATCGATGCGACAACGTTAGCAATGCCCTAGCGCAGACGAGTCGTCGTGGCAATCTGCTGAGCGGCCCCGACGGAGAGGGCTGTGGCCTATGGCTATGGCCCTCATCGAGCGCCCAGGGGCTCGGATTCGTGAACGTCAATGGCCGCAGCGCCCGCTTGGCGCATCTTTGTGCATGACCACAGGCCGGCGCAGTGGCGCGGCAGGTTCAGTCGCATCAGGAGGAATAGGCAGGGCTGGTCCCTGCTGGTCGACATCAGAATTTGGGACTACAGGCTCATCGGAAGACGAAAGGACATCGCTGGGGAAGGACTCGCGAGAAGAGTCAGCGTTGGCATCCGAAAGTGTCATACGCGGTTAAGCTCCCTTGAGGCGCTCGCAGGCGCCCGCTATCGCTGGGATGAGACTTGGGGAATTTGGGGAAATGTCTTGTACTGTCCACGCCACCGCCTCCGGAGTGGCGTGCTTCATAGTGGTATTTTCGTGGACAGCATCACATTCGAATTGAGTACGTCAAAAACGGACATATGCGGACATGCGCTTGAGAATCGCGGATAGTGAGTCGGGGAAATAGGAGCCTCGGTATACTTCTGAGCGCGGCTGGACGAACTATGAGATGATATGTGCGGTCATGGGGCGACTGCGCGCTCGTGGCCGCCATCGGCCCCCATTGGCCGGCGCCGCATTCCTTATGTGGCGAGTGGTATGGTCTGGACCATCCAGAAAATATAGCGACGATCCGGCGTCATACATCCTGCCTGGCGTTGTGCGAACGCTCCACGCGCTGATCTCGTTGACTGGCCATCCTAAGGAGGATCCTACTATGCGTCTGGAAGAGGCGCGCCAGCAGCAATCCGCTAGCGGCACAAGGCCGCGCGGCGCTCGCCCGGCGAGTCCCTGGCGCGGCAGTCGGGCAAGCGCCTTCTCGGCGGTGCGACTGGCGATCTTGCGGCTGACGCATGGGCGGGCGCTGCTCGCAGCGGTGGCCCTGGGCATGTTAGTGGCAGTGACACTCATCTGTACGGTGCCACTCTTCAACTCACTCATCCTCGATACGCAACTCCAGCAGGACGTCAACACGCAAGACCCGTCGTTGCGCAATGTGGAACCTTCTGTGACGTCGGCGCAGATCTCACAGGATATGCGGAGACAGACCGAATCGCTGATTCCGCAACTTGGCAAGCAATACCTGGGCTCGTTTACCTCGCCCACCGTTACCTATCACACGATCTCAGACGCGATGGTGCTGCACAGCGCCGATGATCAGATATTCAATTCGGTCAATGGCCCGCAGGGGCAACTGCAAAGCTGGGACTATGCGCAAATCGCGTCGCATATGGACATGCTGTCGGGGGCTGCGCCGCAAAGCACGGCCTCGGGCGATGCGATTCAGGTCCTCGTAACCAAGGAGATGGCGACCGACCTCAACCTGAAGCCTGGTAGTCAGATCGTCCTGTGGGAGTTTGGCGCGCACCAGAACCAGATCACCGGCACGGTATCTGGCGTCTGGCAGCCGAAGCAAGTGAACGATCCTTTCTGGAATGATCAACAGTTCACCGCAGGTGGCACGGAGACATCTCCCAAGGTCTATCCCATCTTCATTACTAATGATGACTATTTCCGCACGCTGAGCATGTTCCAGGGCATGGGCGGCCAGCAAGTGTGGACCTATCGCACCAATCCGAACGCCATCAACGCCGACAATATGGATACCGTGCGCTCGAACATTACCGACTTCCGCTCGCGGTTGAGTGGCGATGCGCAGCCCATCTCTGGGGTGAGCGGCGTAGGTGTCATCACCCAACTCGATAAGATCATCACAGGCCTTGAAGGTCAGGTCAGCCTACTCTCGCTGCCGCTCTACGTTGTTGCGGCGCAGGTCGTTGGCCTGGCGCTGCTCTTCGTGATCGCGATGGCGGGTTTGCTCATCGAAGGCCAGGGCCAGGAGATGGCTACCCTCAAGAGCCGTGGCGCGAGCGGCACGCAGTTGCTTGGCGTATTCATCACGCAGGCTGTCCTACTCGCCGCGCTGTCGGCTGTGGCGGGCGCGTTTCTCGCCGCCGCGCTGGCGGTTGCGCTGGTGAAGTACTTCGTTCCGGCCAATGCGCTCGCGAATCTGCCAATCAGTCCAACCTATCTCGCGCAACTCGCCTCGCCCCGCAGTGTCATGGGACCCGCGCTGATCGGCGCCCTGCTTGGTATCGCGGCCATCACCATCTCCGCACTGCAGACCGCGCGGATGGATGTGCTCGCCTTCCGGCGTGAGCAAGGTCGCCAGTCGCGTCCGCCATTCTGGGCGCGCTACTATCTCGATCTGGTGTTCGTCGTGCTCTGTTTCGCGGGGTACCTCGAACTTGGTCAGTTTGGCGGCACGAGTATTCGCGCGCAGATGCCCGGTGGCGCATCCAGTCCACTGCTGCTCGTCTCTCCGGCGCTGCTGCTGCTCGCTGGCGCGCTGCTGACGTTGCGTCTGGCGCCGCTCGCTGCGGCAATGGGACAACGGGTTGCGGCGCGTGGGCGCGGGTTCAGCGCGATGCTGGCCTTCGCGCAGGTAGAGCGCACGCCCGCGAAGTATCTCCGCATGACGCTGCTGCTGACATTGGCGGTGGGCCTTGGCATCTTCGCCATCTCCTATAACGCGTCGCTCCAGCGCAATGTGCAAGATAGCGCCGCCTATACCGTGGGCTCCTCGCTACGTCTCAACTTGCGCGAAACCGAGCCAGATAGCTACGGTAAAACCATCCAGGCGGCCATTGCCAGTCAGCCGGGCGTGCTTGCGGTGTCGCCGGCCTATCGCACGATCGCTTCGACCACTGCCGATCAGGGTTCGCAGGGGCTGAGTCTGCTGGCGGTGGACCCAACTACATTCGCTCAGGTGGCGAATTCAATCTCGTGGCGCTCGGACTACGCCAGCCAGTCGCTGCCGCAGTTGATGCAGGACTTGCAGACCAACACGTCGCCGCAAACGGGATCGAGCTCGCCAGTCTGGCAGACCAACACCTCGCTGCAGTCTGGATCGAGCGCGCCGCTCTGGGCGATTGTAAGCCAGACCTTCGCAACGCAAAGCTCCTTGAAGGTTGGTGACAAGTTCGCGCTGACACTGAACGAAAACGTCTTTGGCTCGACGAACTTTGTGGTCGGCGCCATTGTCAATGACTTCCCGACGCTCTATCCGCAGCAATATGCCTATGGCTTCGTCGTCGTCAGCAAGCCCGGCTTCGCGAGCGCGGTGCAGGCGGGCAACCCGAATGCGGGCATTGTGCTTGGCCCGAACGAATTCTGGACGTTGACCGACGGCTCTGCTGCGCATGAAGCATCGTTCAAAACCTTCATCGCCCAACATTCCCAGTACAGCGTGGATTCCATCCGCAGCCTGCGCGAAGAGTATGCGAAGGCGCAGTCGAATCCAGTCAGTTCCGGCATGCGGGGTCTGCTGTTGATTGGCGCGATCATGGCTGCGCTGCTCGCGGTGCTGGGCGCGATCATCCAATCGGCGCTGGCCGCACGACAACGCGCTACCCAGTTTGCTGTGTTGCGGACGCTGGGCGTGGGCAATCGCGAGTTGACGCAAATTCTTCTCAATGAGCAGATGGTCGTCTACCTCTTCGGTCTGGTTGGCGGCACAGCGCTTGGGGCTTTGCTGGTGACGGCGACGCTACCCTTCCTGCAGTTCAGCGACCGTCCGGTGGACCCGGCGTTTTTGGGGACACCACCCTATATACTCGTCACCGACCCGAAGGCGTTGGCCATCTTCTACGCCTCGCTGCTGGTAGCTTTCGTGGTCGCCCTGGTGATCGCGGCGCGCTATGCCGCGACGGTGGGCCTGGGCCGCGCGTTGCGCTTGGGTGAGGACTAGAAGAGAATGATCGTCGGCATGGACGCTCAGGCGCCTGTGCTGCTTTGGGCTTGAGAAGAGAGGACCGAGCGCTGTGGCGGAAATATTGGTTGAAAGCCATAATCTCGTCAAAATCTATCGCAGCCACGATCTAGAAGTCGTGGCGTTGCAGGGACTCGACTTGCGCGTGCCACAGGGCGAGATGCTGGCGCTGGTTGGGCCATCAGGCGCGGGCAAGAGCACGCTCCTCAACATTCTGGGTGGGCTGGATGATCCGAGCGCGGGCCGCTGCGAGGTGGCGGGCGTTGATCTGACACGCCTGACGCGTCGCGAACGCCTGCTCTATCGTCGCCGCATCGTCGGCCATGTGTGGCAGCAGACCAGCCGCAATCTGCTCAGCGATCTGACGCTGATCGACAACGTGATGACGCCGATGTTGCTGGCGGGCTATCCCGCGCGCAAACGACGGGCTCGCGCGACGGAACTATTGCGGCTGGTCGGGCTGGGAGATCGTCTCGACCACAAGCCTGAGCGCCTCTCTGGTGGCGAGCAACAACGCGGCGCGTTGGCGGTGGCGCTGGCCAACGAGCCGCCGCTCCTGCTGGCAGACGAACCGACGGGCGAACTCGACAGCGCGACCGCCGCTGAGGCGCTCAAGCTGCTGCGGAGGCTCAACGCGGAACTCGGCCTGACGACGATCATCGTGACGCACGACCCGCACGTAGCGGAGCTAATGGATCGCTCTGTGGCGATTCGCGATGGGCGCACCAGCACGGAGGTGGTGCATGCCGAGGCGGCGGAAGAAACGGTCATCATCGACGGCGTGGG
>DASVZC010000079.1:0-8791 GCA_036391835.1 Ktedonobacterales bacterium
CGCTGGAACACGCCCGCGCCCTCGGCCTCTCGCGTGTCCTGCTGACCTGTGATACAGATAATGTCCGGTCGGCGCGCGTCATCCTGGGCAATGGCGGCGTGCTGACAAGTGAGGGCTACTCGCCGCTGCGTGAGGCGCGTGTATCGCGCTACTGGATCGCACTCTAGGAGGCGAAGAGTCAGTTCGTGTCTGAGGTGGCCATCTCGCCAAGCTCACTGACACGCGGCGCGCGGATGGTGACAAACGCGCCGCCATCATCGCCCGTGCGCACACTGAGTGAGCCTCCAATCAACGCGATGAGCGCGCTATGGGTCAGCAATCCGCTACGCGCGCCAGACGTAGGAGCCGCAGCCGCAGTCGTGAGCGCCGCTGATGATGGCGACACCTTCGAGAACGCCAAACCCACGCCATTATCGCTCACTTGCGTCGTCACGCTCTCGGCGTCGGCGGACAAGCGTACACCCAGGCGCAGCGTTCTGTGGAGATCCTCGCCGCGCGCGTGCCGGCCCGCATTGCGAACCGCTTCTAGCGTGGCGCTCAAGAGCAGATCGGCGACGACCGGCGGCAAACTATCCGCCGCGGTCACAGCATCGTCAGGCGTGTCCCACTCGACCTCATCGAAGACGCCACGGAACTCGCCATCAAGCGCGCCGCGCAGGGCTCCGGTAAAGCCATGCTCAAGGCGGCGAGCGCTTGCCATCGGCGCGGCGCGCATCAACGCAGCCAGGTCGCGGTGGGCGCGGCCAAGTTCGGTCACGACCTCGCCAATCTCATCGGCTATAGGTGTGGCTCCGCTTTCCGCAGCGGTGGATGCGGGCTGACCAACTGCCACAGGCTGCGCACGTAGCCGGGCGCGCTGCGCCTCCAGCCGCAACATTGCCAAATGCAGGCGTGGCAACACATCGTCATGCAGTACGCGACGAGGCAGCGCCGCCGTCAGTTCCGCCTCCAAGCCGCGCCGTCGCGCAAGCGACGCCACCGCCTGCGCCGTGGCGAACTCACCGACCGCGTCGAGGATGCGTAATCCGCAGGCGCGGGCAATCTCCAGATCAGCTGACGTGTAGCTGACGCCGTCAATGCGCAGGCCAAGCGTCAGCAGCGCCACAGTGCCCCGACCATCACTGACAGGCAGCGTCCAGTCGCGGGCGCCAGAGAGCCCTGAAACGTGCGTGTCATCGCCCTCGGCGGCGACGTAGGTGTAGTGATGGCGCAAGCGGCCAGCGGAGATGTCGAGGCTCCCATGCGCTGCGCCCAGCACATCACGGCACAGGCTGGTGAACAGCGTCTCCACACCGCGCTCGACCTCAGCGGGATTGGTCGCCAGCCAACCTGTCGCGCCCAGTGAGAGGCTTGTCATGAATGGGCGCAACTGCGCCAACAAGCGGTCATGTGTCACGTAGGATTGCCACGTGAGCAGGGCAGTCGCCACGGATACCAGCGTCACGAGCAGCAGCAGATCTGGGAGCGCGACAGGCGAAACGGCGCCCATCCACGCGACCACCGCCGCCAACGCAGCCGCCAACGCAGCCATTCCGCGCCAGTGGCTGAAATAGCCGCGCTGGGGTAGACGACGCTCGACCAACACTCCCTGCCGAACGACGGCCCAGCCGAGCAGCAAACCAAACGCAGCCAACGCTACCTGCACACACAGATCAGCAAGCACCAGCGCCAGCGCGGCGTGTCCGGGCTGCGGAGGGGCGGTCACGACGGGCAGCGTCTGCGACACAGCAGTCGCGGCAGATCGATGCTCAAAGAGCGCGGTCATCACCCCAACGACCGCGACCACACCACCAGCCACCATCATGCACAGCGATGCCGCCAGTAGCGCCGGGCGGGCGCGATCCCAGGCGTCTCGCGGGGACCACAGCAGCGCCGCTTCATCTGAACGCGGTGAGCGGATCGTATTCGGCTCCGGCAGGCGAGGCGAGGAGCCAGGGAGACTAAATCGCCGCGCCTCCAGCGAGGAGCCAAAGCGTCGCACGGCCAGCGCTGCCCACGGCAACGAAGCGCACGCCGCCACATAGATCACGAATGAGATACCCAGCACAGGCACCCACAGTGAGACATGCAATGGCTGCGCCTGACGGAACCGTAGCGAGCTATTGAGCAACTCGATGAAGTCGGCATAATGCGCAATCGATGACCAACTCAGCAGCGCCAGCGCAACCGTGAATGCGCCCAGGCTGGCGACACCGATCAACGCTGGCGTGCGCCAGCGTCCCCACGAACCAGAGAGCGCGGTATAGCGCAAGCCAATGGCGGCCCACAACAGCGGCGCGGCGAACGCAGGCGTCCACGACAGTCGCCACCACAGATCGGTCGTCGCGGGAGCCGTCTCAGAGGCGCCTGCCGCCACGAGCGCGCCATGACAGAGAAAGAAGAGCGCGCCAAAGAGGAGGCCCAGGCCACCAACCCAGGTCACCAGACTGCGGCGTTCACTCATCAGCAGCGTTGTCACACCCAGCCAGCAATAGGTGATGAGGCTGAAGACGGAGAACGCGATCGCCAATAGCGCCACTGCGGCCTGCAACACATGCTCACTCATGTATGCGCTCCACCAGCGCCTCCCGCGCCACCTGTTCCACTCGTCCCGTTGGTGGCGGAGTCGAACAGAGGAGTCCAGCCGCCATTACGGTCTGGCGCAAGCGCGCGTCCCTGCTCATCCCACAGAATCGGGCGATCGTACAGATAGATGAGCGCAGCGCGTGCGCGTGCGACTTTCTCATCGGTCGTCGTCTCGCTCAGTCGCCACGCATCGTAAATGCGGCCATTGGTGCGGCTGACGGCGCGGGCGTCGCGCAGACCAAGGCGCGCGGCGATTTGCTCATTCGTCAGTCCCTGCGCCAGATATTCGGCGACTCGCAACTCATTTGGCTCTAGCAGCCCACGCGGCGAGACGGCATCGCGCTGGCGCACTTCATCTACGCGATCTTCGATCTCAGGATCAATGAAGCTACGGCCAGCGACAGCGTCGCGTAGCAGAGGGACGAGCATCGCGGGTAGCAGATAGTTGCTCTTGCGCACATACGCATAGTGGCTGAGGATGCCCGCCGCGCGAAACTCGCGGAAATAGGAGTCGTCATCCTGTATAGAGTAGAAGACCACCGGAAAACGTGGCCGCTCTCGACGAATCGCCACAGCCGCGCCCACGCCCGTCATCGCGCGGGAGCCCAGTTCCGCATCACGCAGTTCTACATCCATCAGCGCGACATCGAGTTCGCCGTGCTGTTCAGCCGCCGCAATGGCCTCGCGCGCAGTGGAGGCTTCGGCGACGACTGTTACCTCGCCCGTCGCTTCCAGTCCCTCGCGCAGCGCATGCCGCACCGACTTATGATCTTCCACCAGCAAGAGTTGCAGCGTCATAGCGTCTCCCCTGAACGCGGGCGTCATGCGGTCATGCTGTGTGTGTATCATGCGCCACCCTCCGCTGCGCCTAGCTTCCCAACTATTATGTGTACACGATGCGGTAGCTTGTCCAGCGGGGGCCGATGTATGGGGCGAGTAGATGGAGATAAACGGCCAATTTTTCGCTACACGTGGCGTAGTGTGATACGCTAGACTAGAGAGCCACGTCACTACTATGAGACAGTATTGCGCGGGCAGAGCAAGCCGGCCAAAACGCCAGCTAACCTGTCGTGCGCGTGTGGCCACCCATGCGGCGCCGAGAACTGCGCCCCCACGAGGAGTTTCCCACGAATGAGCATTGTTGATATTCTTCCGCTTATTCTCATCGTTTTGTTCTGGCTTCTGCTGTTCGGGCTGACATTCTGGTTTTCGCGCCGGGCGCTGCAGGCTCCAACTGAAGCTGAACTCGATCTGCAGCATCAGGACGCAGGGCACGCGCACTAGACATTCAACAACGATCGCCGCAGCCTCCTCTCGGCGCGTAGTCACTACGCGTCGACTCGTTATTGGGGGAGAAGCCGCTTACTCGATTACGTCTGCAACCTGATCTACGGAGGGAGGGCGTCATGTCACAGGTCACCGGTGATGACCGACCAGTCACGCGGGCTTCGCGCAGCGCCGGAGCCGACGCGCCAAACTTCACGCCATTGAGCAAAGCAGAGATCGAAGGAGTCGCGGCATTGCGCTACGCGCTTCGACGCTTCTCACGCAGGACAGAGATCGAAGCGCGTCGCAATGGGCTTTCCCCGCAGCAATATTTCCTACTCCTAGCGATCAAGGGCTTTCCCGGACGCGAGACAGCGAATATTAGCGAACTCGCAGAACGTCTGCAGGTGCGCCACAATGCAGTCATCGGCCTGGTCAATCGCGCTGAGGAACGTGGAATCGTGAAACGTGAAGCCAATGCGCCCGGCGAAGATCGGCGCGTTGTGCAGGTTCGCCTGACCTCGGAGGGTGAAGAGGCGCTCCAGCGACTTGCGCATGTGCTACGCGACGAGCGCAAACGGGTCGCCAACGCAGCCCAGGCGCTAGACGACGTGCAACGCCACTAGTGATCAGATGTCCATCGCTTCACGGGCACGTTACGAGATAGCTTCGTCATCAGACTGTCGCTCCATGTCGGATGTCCATGCCTGGCGTTTCCGCGCGCGGGCATGCGAGACACGCAGAGCGATGGCGATAACGAAGACGATGGCGACGGCGCCCACAGTGAGCGCGGTAGCCTTCCAACCGGCCAGACCCGCCATACGCGAGACGATGGGATCGCTCAGTACGAGTTGCGCCGCCAGATAGGCCAGTAGCAGCGCCGTCAGATCCATCAGCCACCAGAATCGCTCGATGATGCGTGCGATCAGGGCGCTCGCCAACAACAACAGCGCGACACTGACCACCAATCCGAAGATCAGCACGGGCAGATTGCCACGCGCAAGCGCGCCAATGGCTAGCACATTATCAACAGACATCGTGACGTCGGCGACAAATATCGCTACAATTGCTGAAACCAAACGATCAGATACGCGACGCCCGGCGCGCGCATCATCCTTTTCGGGGATGAGCATAGTAATCGCTATATAGAAGATCACCACCGCGCCGATGCTTTGCACCAACGGGATCAGGAGGAGTTCGCTTGCGAGGGCAGTGAGGATGATGCGCAGCGCCGCAGCCGCCACGCCGCCCCAGATTAGGGCAATGGCACGTTGTTTGCTCGGCAGTCTACTGGCTACCGCGCCAATGACCAGCGCGTTATCGCCACTCAGTGAAACATCCACGAGGATGATTCCGCCGACGGTGAGTAGCCACTGGACGACGTTGTTGTGAAGCCACGCCGGGTTCATCAGGGTGCTCTTTCCAGCGCCCGAGGACGCGCACTTGTGGAGGCGCAAGCGTGCCAGTACCGCATTCTCAGCAAACATTCATGACTAGCGGTGGCGGCCAGTTACGCCGTAGTCGTTATAACTACATATCCGCTCCACCACGCGAGGCGCCATATCTCCTGTGCTTGATTGGGTTCGGCCCAATTACACATGAGTCTCAAGGGTGTAACGAACCAGCGTAACGCAGGTGGGAGGCGCGCCCTCACGAGTTGGGGCGCCAATGAGCGGCTCAGGAGGTGAAACAGGTGACATCAAGCGAGGAGAATACACGACAGCAAGGGCAAGAGAAGCCGACATACACCGCAGGAACTACGGCTTCCGCGTCCGCTGCCGCCGCTCTCACCGCGAAGAAGTCACCTTGGACCACCAAACAGGTGGTCTCTGACGCGCCGACACTGCCTTCGCTCCCAGCGGACTTCAAACCCACAACCCTGGCGCAATCTGCAGAAGCCATCGCTGGTCAGTTGCCAGCCCGTGCGCGAACAATGGCGGCGTCAGCATTCGCGACCGCATTGGAGGTGGTTGACCACCTCGATGAAGTGGTCCCACCGATGCGTCTGGCGCCCGTTCGCCGGCCAACACGCATGCAACCAAGAGGATTGAGCGGCCTGGCCATCGCTTTGCTGCTCATTCTGGCGCCTGCGCTGATTGCCTCTGTTGTGGGGTCGACACCCGATCTGCTTGCGCCCTGGGGTGGGCCACCGGATCGCGTGCCACGAGGGGCGAGCGCATGGGCGGAAGCCACGACGATTACGCCGCTGAAGCGCGTCAACGCCGAATTTGGCGCACAGACCTACCCCATAGATGGCCATTTCGCCAAGTCCTACGCCGAGCGCAATGGACAGGCGATGTTGGGAGCAGCCGTAACGTCTGCATTCGACTGCAATCTCGGCCTCGTCCAGTTTTTCGCGAATGGCGCGCTGGCGCTGCCAAAGCCTTCGAATGACGATTCATCTACTGCCGCCAGTAGCGAGAATGCGCTCGATCCAGCGCTAACACGCGATGGCTATCACGATGCGGCCAACGGCGTCGTGTGGCTCCCGCTGACGCATGCGCTCCTCGAAGCGGGCAGCAAAGCGCCTATCGGTGGCGACACCAGCTCCGCGACCTATGCGACACTTCGCAACGCGACGCAGGTGATACAACTGACGCCGACCCCGGCGCAAGCGTTGCACATCAAAGCCAACGTGTCGCTACCACAGGTCGTTCCGCTAGATGAAGGCTCCTTCGTGATCGAGGGGTCACGCGGAGGCAAACTCGTTGGCCATGAGATTCCAGCCTCGATCTGGTCATTCATTACGAACAAGCAGATGTCTCCAAATGGCTGGATGCAGGATTTCGGTGAACCCGTGACTGACGCGCTGCATGTCACAGCCACTTCCGGTGGACAAGAACATCATTTGCTCGTGCAGGTCTTTTGGCAAACTATCGTCCTTTCTGATCTCGATAACCCGGACAACACGACCATTCAGCCCATCGGTGTAGACTACCTGAGGACTCTCGGAGCGCCAACCGCACATCAGGTCGGTGGCGTTCGACAATGGCTCACCCAGGATGGAGCGCTTCGCACTGCGCCAGGCGAGAGCAATGTCGCCGTGAGCCTCAACACCAATAGCGCTGTAACACTGACAGGCCAGACCTCATGGAGCCACGGCCTGCTCTGGCTCGGCGCGGACTGGAGCACACCAACCCGCAATGGTGAGGCGTGGGTCGCCACGACGGCCCTCACCACGACGGCTCCCACGGCGCCCGCCTCAGCAGGCTTCGATATTCTCTCGCCCGATCTCGCGAAATACCTGAACAGCCAGGGCGATTCGGCAAGCGCAGTCGTCTACGATGTGACGCGCAATGTCCAATACACTTACAATCCCAACGGGCTGTTTACGATGGCTAGTTCCGCCAAGGTCCCCCTGATGGTGGAGTATCTCCAGTACATCGAGGGGCAGGGGCGTGGCCCGAACAGCTATGAGACCTCGATCATGACCTCGATGATCGAAAATTCCGACAACAACGCGGCGGAAGTCATCTACGACACGCTGAATTATGATGCGGGCGAGCGAGCGGCGATGCAGTCGTGGGGGATCAACGACTTTGTCTCCGACCCGAACGGTTGGGGCTGGGGCCAGTGGTCAGCGGCGGATATGGCGCATCTGCTCACGCTGATGCAAAGCGGCAAAATCCTGAATGCATCTGACCGCGCGCTTGCCTTCAATCTGATGCAGAATATCGAGAGCGATCAGCGTTTCGGTGTTGGCGATACCGCGCCAGCCAACTCAACCGTCGCGATGAAAGACGGTTGGGTCAATGAGCCGGATGGCGCCTGGGCAGTGAATACGTCAGGGGTCGTCACCGTTGGCAACGAGACCTACATCATCGCGGTGTACACCAAAGAACAGAACTCATTTGGCTCCGGTCAGGACATCGTGAACCATGTGGCCGGAGCAGTGGCCCAGGCGCTGAAGTAGAGGCGGCTAGTCCTGCCCGTCGTCGAGTTCTTCCCCGTCCTCGTCTTCCTCATCCAGCGAGGAAGCCGGAGCCGAGAGGTCTTGCCGACCGATATGAAACATCTCGCCGAGGGTCTCGCGCAGGCGTTCCATGCCACCGCTCCGCAGCACGTAGATAGGAACGCCGCTGGCCTGCGCCGCATCCACGCGATCAGGCTGTTTGCGGTACATGCTTTTCAGGACGAGCAGAGCATCGGCGTCGCGCTCGTCGCGGCTAATGACGGCAGGTAGTCCCAATTCACGTATGACCTGATCGAGCCGCACCCGACTCACACCGAACGGATAGATGCGCCGCTTGCGGAATCCACTGGGATCTGTCTCCGCGCCGCGCTGGCCGTCACGGTCAAACGCGAGCGATGCGCTTAGCGCCAGTTCGGGGTCGAGCCAGCGCGAATCGCTGGTTGCGGGCCTGGGAGCCTGCGGCGTCCGTCGCTCCCACCATTGATCGCCCGCACGCGCGCCACCGAGCGCTACACCAGAGCGGCTACCCCGTCTGTCGGCCTCTGTGCGCGACGTAGGCGCCTCGCGAGTGGGCAAACCAATGGCGTCATCGGGGCGGCCAAGGCGCACCGCATGCTCTTTCCACTGGCGAATGGAGCCATCTGGCAGGCGCTCACGCATCTGACGCATGGGGGCTTCGTTGCGCAGTAGCTCGTCGACCGCGCCAGCAAGATCGAGATGGATGCCGACGAGGTGGCGCTCCTCCTGCTCGACGAGGACATCGAAGGTGGGCGGCGCTTTACGCTCCAACACCGTCTTCTGCGTCCCCCGTCGTCGCGCTTCCTCATCGCCCAGCGTCACCGCCTGTATGCCTCCCACCAGATCCGCCAGCGTCGGATTGAGCAGCAGGTTCTCCAGCGTCCGTCCATGCGCCGTCCCCACCAACTGCACCCCCCGCTCGGCGATCGTGCGCGCCGCCTGCGCCTCCAGCTCCGTGCCGATCTCATCGATCACGATGACCTCCGGCATGTGGTTCTCCACCGCCTCGATCATCACCGCATGCTGCTC
>DASVZC010000080.1:0-20964 GCA_036391835.1 Ktedonobacterales bacterium
ATCGCGCTTACCTACCTCGCCAATATGGTTTCTCCCGCGCCATCGAACTGGTTAGGAGCCACATCGAGCTATACGAGCATGGGCGAATCGCTTGGCTGGCTTGGAGCGTTGATGCGTGCGCTCCTCATCGCGACCCAGATATGGTTCGTCGGCATCATCGCCTGGCCGTGGCTCGCGCAACGTGTGAGAGGAACATCCACTGGACGTCTGCCGCTGGACAACAAGTGGAGATTCACTGTCTGTCTGGCGCTGTGGGAAGTGGCTCCGCTCCTGCTGATGGTGCGCCACACGCGCGCTATTGTGCCGCATTATGTGCTCGTCACGCTGCCTGCGGTCTATATCGGCATGGGAGCCGTGATCGCGTGGCTAGCGATGCGGCTAAAGGAATTCATAGAGCGCAGCACTGTAGTGGCGTCCTACCCACGCTGGTTGCCCACGGCGACATTGCTCGCGCTCACCGTTGCGCTATCCATCGGACAAACTGTCGGCGTCATCAATGAACTAGCGACCATTCACAGCGGATCGTTCGACGGGCTGGCGCTGCCGCTGCACTATGGAACCCCGCTCGCCAGCGAATCCGACGCGCTAGCGCTCGCACAGTCGGCAGCCAAACGCCTGCACGCCACCCTATCAATCGCGTCCACACGGGTGCAGCAGGAGCCGCTTGGCTATCTCAACACGACCGACACCAACGATCTGCCCGCCATCGACTATATCAGCGCTGGCTGCGTCGCCATGCCATCCGCTGACGCAGGCGCCTCACAGGTGACGCTTGTCGTGCCTGGCTCAACGGCAGCGAGCCTGTTACCACAGATGTCGGGCGTGACTCAGGTCGACCGCATTCCCGTACAAGGCGGCAAACCGTATCTGCTCTACGACATCCAGCCAAGCGCTGCGCTCCCCAACAGTCAGCCGATCGTTCCTGTGGCGCGGCAGGGACCGCAGCCTGCCAACTACGCCTATGTGCGCCTGGCAGGCGCTGGCGAGGCGTTGGCGATCCGCTGGAGTGGAACTCCACCGCTGCACGTGACAAATGGCAACGGCGTCAGGTATTGGTATGGCGCTGACCCACGAGGAGGAGCGCTCGCCAATTACACTGCCACGGCGCAGGCGCTCGATGCGGCTGGTCGGCCTTTGGGGTCGCCACTCCATAGTTCGTGCGATCGCCTGGCCTGGAACTCGCAGGTGAGCCTCATCACCACATTTCCACTGGCATCGTCGGTAATGCAGGGTGGTCAGATTGCCGCCTGGCGCGTCTCGTTGCAGATGGCGCAGGCAAAGGCTACCCGCCCCAGCATCGGCCCCCTCCTCATGGAGACAGGCGCTATCACCTTTGGCCCCACGCAGACTATTTCAGCGCCGATCACGTTCGACAGCCGTCTCCCATAGGGCCGCCCGCATACACAGAACACGGGCGGAGAGACCGAAGTTGTCCCTCTGCCCGTGTTCTGCGTGACGGAACTGCGGCTTACTTGCCGCCGCTCACCTGGCCGCGAATGAGTGTGTAGAACACCCCGACGATGATCGCGCCGATGAGCGACGCAACAACCAGCACACCCTCGAACGCGAAGTCGAAGGGAAGCTTCACGAATGTCTGCATCAGATAGGCGCCAATGATGGTCAGAATGACACCGGTGAGCAATCCACCGGGCTTCTTCTTCGTCAGCCGCTCGGTTACGGCGTTGACCACCACTGCAAGGATCAGCAGGATGATCAGCTGAATCAAGTTGATGGAATAACCGTCAGCCGGCCACCCAAATACTTGAATACGAAGGTCTGTCAGGTAGAAGATGCTGTTAAAGAGGCCACTGTGCGGGATGGGATCATACGAGGGAACGGCAGCCAGGGTCAATGCTGTCATGTGCCACGTGTCTCCTTTCCTCACGGTGAGGACAGATCCGAAGAACGACCACAAAGAATTAGGCGACGAGCACTTGCTTTCTATAGCAAGCAATAGGCCGGAAACGAGCCTAGCATAACATGACTGCCAGAGCATTGACCAGCAGCTCGTTGAATTCCCGCACAAACTCAGGTAGTGTTGGACCAGAGAGGTCGCCGGGGAGTCGCTCTCCTCGGCTATAGGTCCGCAGACCCCTTATAACATGATGGGACTCGATCCCTTACAGCTCAGTGGGGGAGGCGTTGAGAACCCCTGATGTGTCTGTGGGGAACTATAAAACCCCTGGGCAGTCTTTGGGAGCGGCGCCTCCACGGGCTTTGACCTCTCTCTCCTTCATGTTTTTCGACTTCATCATCATGCTCGTTCCAGACAGCATCAGCAGCAAAGCGGTCAAGGGGCCGCGCAGCGAGCGCGAGAGCGCGAGCGAAGCAGCGGCGCAGCCCTTGCCCTTGACGGCGCGCTGCTGTGCTGTAGACTTGCAGGCTGAGGATGAACCGTTCAACGTCAGGTCACCAAGGAGCTCAGGTCACCAAGGAGCTCAGGCCACCAAGGAGCTCAGGTCACCAAGGAGCAAAGTAGAGCTTCCACCTCGGGATAACAGCCATGAGCAAGCCAGCGCAGCGTCCAGATCTCAGAGCGGTTCGCTGCTCAAGCAGGAATCACTCTATATTGGGGTCGATGTCGGCAAACGGAAACATGTGGCGGGATTCCTCTCCAAGACCTTGTTGGAGCGCCACGGTCGCTTTGAAGGCTGTCCAGCGCATGTGTTCGAGAATTCACGGGAAGGCTTTCGTGGATTCATTGCGCGGGTCCGTGAACTCGCGCCGCTTGAACATGTCTATGTGCTCATGGAGCGGACAGGCCACTATCACCGTCCACTCGAACAGTACCTGCACGAGTTGGATGTGTCGGTTTACATCATGCAAGTCCAGTCCCGACCAGCTGGAATGCTCAAGACGGACAAGCGGGACGCGCTGACGCTCGCCAACCATCTGTATAGTCAGCTTGAGCTGGGCGTGCAGGTCCCCAACAAGGTGCAACTGGCGCGCCGGGTGGCTCCTCCCACCGCGGCAGCGGCGCAACTCAGAGGCCTGATCCGGCATCGGTATGAACTGGTGCACGAGACTACGCGCCGCAAGAACAAACTCACCGCGATCTGCGACGAACTCTTTCCCGAGTTGGTCCAAGTGATAAAGGATCCCAATGGCCGGGTAGCGCTCGCCTTACGAGAACAATTCCCCACTCCGCACGCCCTGGCGACCGCGAGCTTTACGGCACTCTGCCAGGTCCGAGGAGACGTCCGCTCCATTTCAGTCGCGAAGTTGGTCGAGCTGCAGCGACTGGCCGAACAGAGTATTGGGGTCAAAGACCCGGGGAGACAACGGGCCTTGGTCCTGGAACAACGGCAACTGATCGCGGAACTGCGCCTTCTCCACGAGCATGTCGAGCAGCTGGAAACTGAAATCATGAGCATCGCCGAGCATACGCGCGACGGACAAATTCTGCGGTCGATTCCGGGTATTGGGCCCTTGGCCGCCGCGACAGCGATTGCCGCCATTGGCTCGATCCACAATTTTCCCTCAGCCTCTGCTCTGAAGTCGTATTTTGGCTGGGCTCCAGTGGTGGTCCAATCGGGAACGACGCTGGACCACACCCGGCTAACACGCGGTGGCGTCAGAACGATGAAGCAGATGCTGTTTCTCGCGGTTTGCCTTGCCGTCCGTGTGCGCAACAACGAATGGGCCGAACTCTACGAGCGATTGGTCAAGACCCGCTGCCCATTTGATGAGCGCACGCAGTCGTATCTCGGCAAGACGCGTGTGATTGGACGTGTAGCCGGCCAGATGATCGAGCTGATCTTCGCTCTCCTCAAACGGGATGCCGAACTCCTGAGTAGAGTCTCTCCAGGACAAGATCCCCCGCCACCGCTCCTCTATGATCCCGAAGTCCATCACCGCCACCGCCACGGCCAGTACCGCCCACTCAAATCAGTCCCGCTGCCCAATATTATTGTCGTGACACCTGACCTGCGCACCGAATAATGACATGTGTCTGAGTTGCGAAGTTCGCAAACTCTGTCAATTTCCCTCCAGATGTGAATACCATGCAAGGAAGCGCTAGATCGTGGAGGCTTCCTCATTTGCGAGGCGCTGCGAAACACTGGAGGATGACTTTGGAATATCGTCGACTTGGGTCTTCGGGCCTGCGAGTATCTGTCATTGGCCTTGGTGGCAACACGTTTGGCAGATACGCGGACGAACATCAGACCGCGGCTTGCGTCTCCGCCGCGCTCGACGCTGGCATCAACATGTTCGACACCGCCAACATCTATAACAATGGCGTGTCAGAGGAGTACCTGGGAAAAGCGCTCAAAGGACGACGCAACGAAGCCATCATCGCCACAAAAGCCGGCATGCGCATGGGCTCCGGCCCAAACGATAGCGGCTCGTCGCGCAAACACATCATCGACAGCGCGCACGCGAGTTTGCGCCGCCTCAATACCAACTACATCGACCTGTTCCAGATCCATGAATACGACGCGAGTGTGCCGCTCGAAGAAACGCTCGATGCGCTCAACGACCTCGTACACGCTGGAGACGTCCGCTACATCGGCTGCTCGAACTACGCAAGTTGGCAGCTCACGCATGCGCTGTGGATCAGCGACAGGCGCAACTGGGCGTCGTTCGTATCAGTGCAGCCCGAGTACAACCTGCTCTCACGAGGTATCGAACGCGAACTGATACCCGCTTGCCTCGAGTTCGGTGTCGGTGTCATCCCCTACTTTCCACTTGCCGCGGGCGTGCTCACAGGCAAGTACAAACCCAACCAGCCAACGCCTGAAAACACGCGCGGACACAACAATCCGAACTTTGCGAGTCGCCTGAATTCCCAGGACCTGGAAACGGCGCAACGGCTCGACGACTGGGCGCAAGAGCGCGGTCACACCGTCGGGGAGCTTGCCCTGGCATGGCTCGCCGCGCAGCCGGCCGTCTCCACGGTCATCGCGGGCGTGCGCGCGCCAGAGCAGGTGCGGGCAAACGTCAAAGCCGGCGAGTGGGCGCTCTCCAGCGAAGACCTCGCCAGTGTCAGTACATTGCTGCAGGCCGGCGTCTAGCGATTCGCAGACAGACTTCGCCCGGCTGCTCGGCGAAATACATAAGTTTACTGAGGGAAGCATTGACAGGGGCATAGCCCGCTTGTACCATGCTGACATTACTTCGCGGGAGTCGCTCGAAAGCTGCTACCCGCGCGCGAAGCGACCGAGCTAGCGACAAGCTCGATACGCGGGCAGATGTCCTCCCAAGCGCTCATCGAAAGGAGCGACTATATGGACAATGGAGCCGTTCGCAGAGGGGGAGCCGCAAAGTGGCTATACCTCCTGTTGATCCTTCCCTTCATCGCGACCCTGTGGCCGCCGTTCTACAACTCGCTAACGCCGTACTGGCTCGGCATTCCGTACTTCTACTGGTATCAATTCCTCTGGATCATTCTCAGTGCGCTCATCACGGGTACGGTCTATTTCCTGACCCGCGACGCCTAGCGCGCCCGCAGACACGTTAACCTGCCCGGAATCTGTCGCACACTGGTCGCATCTCGCGCTCGTCCGCCAGCATCACTGCGTATTCAGAGGAGAACCGCATGTCGAATGTGAACGTGACAGCGCTCGTCATTTTCGTTGCGCTGTTCGCGCTTGTCACAATCCTTGGATTCATCGCCGCCCGATGGCGAGCCGGTGACTTGAACCAACTCCACGAGTGGGGGCTTGGAGGTCGCCGTTTTGGTACCGTCGTCTCATGGTTTCTGCTCGGCGGTGACCTGTACACCGCGTATACCTTCATCGCTGTCCCTGCGGCCATTTTCGGCGCTGGAGCGGCTGGATTCTTCGCTGTTCCATACACCATCATCGCGTACCCGTTCGTCTTCCTCGTGATGCCACGCCTGTGGAGCGTCTCGCGTAAGCACGGCTATGTCACGCCCGCTGACTTCGTGCGTGGTCGCTACGGCAGCAGTACGCTCGCGCTCGTCGTCGCATTGACGGGTATTCTGGCGACGATGCCGTACATCGCGCTGCAATTGCTAGGTATTCAGGTCGTGCTAGCTGCGCTCGGTCTGCAATTCACCGGCTCGCTGCTCGGCCTGCCACTCAATGACCTGCCACTTATCATCGCGTTCATCATTCTCGCCGCGTACACCTACACAAGCGGACTGCGCGCGCCCGCGATGATTGCCCTGGTGAAAGACCTGCTAATCTACGTGACGGTCATCGTCGCTGTGATTGTCATCCCGATGCAGTTGGGCGGTTATGGCGCCATCTTCGGGGCCGCGCTAAACCATCAACACGCCATTGCCTCACTCAACGCCGTGCACGTCGCCGGCGCGAAACCCAAGCCTGCGTTCGGGCTGATTTTGGCGCCTCCGACAAAGGCGAGCCTCGGCGCATTCGGCGCATATTCGACCCTTGCGCTCGGCTCGGCGCTCGCGCTGTTCCTGTACCCGCACTCCATCACAGGCGTGCTGGCTTCGAACAGCCGAAACGTCATCAAGCGGAATGCCGCACTTCTGCCCGCGTACTCGTTCCTGCTGGCATTGATCGCGCTCTTTGGCTACATGGCGATTGCGGCTGGCGTGTCCAGCAATCCTGCCTTCGCCGCGCAGTTCAAGGCATATGGCGCGACGTTCTCGGTGCCCGCGCTGTTCCTGCAGAGCTTCCCAAGCTGGTTCGTCGGCGTCGCGTTCGCAGCCATCGCGATTGGCGCGTTGGTGCCCGCGGCGGTGATGTCCATTGCGGCCGCTAACCTGTTCACCCGCAATATCTACCGCGAATACTTCCGCAAGAACCCTAGCGCTGGTGAAGAGGCGAACGTCGCCAAGCTCGCGTCGCTGGTGGTGAAGTTCGGCGCGCTGTTCTTCATCATCGCGCTCGGCACGCAGAATGCCATCAACCTGCAGTTGCTTGGCGGCATCTGGATCCTGCAGACGTTCCCAAGCATCATCATCGGCCTATACACGCGCTTCCTGCATAAGTGGGCGCTGCTCATCGGCTGGGCCGCGGGCATGGCGACAGGCACATGGATGGCATACACGCAGCCATCGGCCGTCGTGAAGCACTTCGGCTCATCCACCTATCCGCTGCACCTGGGGTCGTACACCGCTCCCGGCTATGCGGCGCTCTACGCGCTGATCGTCAACCTGGTCGTCACCGTAGTGTTGACGATCATTTTCAATCTCGTGCGCCTGCCTGCTGGCAATGACCAGACTGCCGCCAGCGACTTCGAGACAGAGCCTGCGCCTGAGATGATTGGCGTCGGCGCTGAGCACTAGCTCAATCTATCGTTCGTAGCCGTTGCTGGGCGTCTTCCATATGGAGGCGCCCAGCATCTTGTACTGCCAAACGTCGGCAGAAAGCGCCTTCATCGTATAGTGACAGGGTCGGCGCTCACGCATTGGCGTCGAACGGTTCCGATGTACCGTTCACAGCAAACGAGTAATTGGAGTGCGCACACGTATGTCGGCATCCAGTCAGAATATCGCGACATCTCAAGAGGTGTCAGTAATTATCCCCGTCTTCAACGAAGTCAACACGATCCTCGAAGTCATTCGCAGGGTGCAAAGCCAAAGCAACGTGACCGAGATCATCATCGTTGACGACTGTTCGGTCGACGGCACACGCGAATTGCTGCGCGACACCGGATTTCCGCCCAGTGTAAAGATCTTTTATCACGCCAAGAATATGGGCAAGGGCGCTGGCATCCGCACTGGGGTGCAGGGCGCGACGAAAGATATTGTTATCATCCAGGACGCTGATCTCGAATACAATCCAAGCGACTTCCCCACGGTCCTGCGCCCGATTCTCGATGGTGTGGCCGACGTGGTCTACGGTTCGCGTTTCCTGGGTATCCACCGCTCCTTCATGCTGCACCATTACCTCGGCAACCGTTTCCTGTCGATGATGACAAACGTGCTGTACAACAACATGCTGACCGACATGGAAACTGGATACAAGGCATTCCGCGCCCCAATCATAAAGTCGGTGAAGATTCGCAGCAATCGTTTCGACTTCGAGCCAGAGATCACCGCGAAAGTGCTCAAACGCGGCTATCGCATCTACGAAGTGCCAATCTATTATGCTGGCCGCGACTACGCGGAAGGCAAGAAGATCACTTGGCGCGATGGATTTGCGGCGATATGGGCGCTCGTCCGCTTCCGTTTCACCGACTAATCGCTCACCGTGCGACCGCTGCGATCCGGCTGCGCGCTATAGTATGCCTATACTGTCGCACGCTGTTTCCACCGGAGGCTGCATACATGAGTTTCTCGCTACCTGATCCGTCGACCGAATTCGGCGCGCGCGTCGCCGAGCGCCTGCAAACCGAGCGCGTCATCTGGATCGTCACCACTGCCGCCGATGGAACTCCACAACCAAATCCGGTCTGGTTCCTTTGGGACGGCGCCGAGTTTCTCATTTACAGCCTGCCCAACGCCGCTCGTGTGGAGCACATCCGACGCAATCCGCACATCTCGCTCCATTTCAACTCCAGTGACGATGGCGGTGATGTTGTGGTCTTCTCCGGTGTCGCGCGTGAGGTTCCTGACGCGCCAACTGCCGATCAGGTTCCGGAATACGTCGAACGCTACAAGGATAGCATTCAAAATCTGTTTGAGAACCGTGACACGTTCGCCAAACGATACTCCCTTGCGCTCCGCATCACCCCCACCAAGGTGCGTGGATTCTGATTTGGCGCGATTCTGCGCCCTTGACCGCCAAGCTGAAGACTTCTATACTCAGCTAGCATGCTCGCAAATGATGACATGACACTCGAAGAAGAGGTAAACCATGGGCGTGTTCGAGATAGCGGTGATGGGTGGCGATGGCATCGGGCCAGAGGTAACTGACGAAGCGGTGCGAGTGCTAGAAGCCGTTGCCAAACGCTTCGGGCACACCTTTCATCTACATTCCGCGCTCGTCGGCCAGGCCGCAATCGACGCGGAAGGCGCCGCGATCAGCGAGGAGACGCTTTCCCTCGCCAAGCGAGTGGATGCGATACTCTTCGGCGCGGTCGGCGGAACCACCGCAGGCAATCCAAACTCGAAGACTGAGCCGATGTACTCCCTCTTCCGGTTGCGCAAAGACCTCGAGCTCTTCGCCAATCTACGCCCGGTGCGCCCATTGCCAGCGCTCCTCGGCTCCTCCACGCTCAAACGCTCTGTGCTGCGCGGTGTCGATATGGTGGTGGTACGTGAGCTCACTGGCGGGCTCTATTACGGCAAACCCAGCGAAATCCGCGAAGGTTCCGACGGAGCGTCCGCAGTGGATACGATGGCATACACCGAGGCTGAGATCGAGCGCATCGCACGCTACGCCTTCGAAATCGCGCGCGACCGACGCAAGCATGTCACCTCCGTGGACAAAGCGAATGTGCTGAGTTGCTCGCGGCTCTGGCGCCGAGTGGTTGACCGAGTGCACGCTGACTATCCAGACGTCGAACTCCGCCACATCCTCGTGGACGCCTGCTCGATGTCGTTGATCCGGAACCCGCGCGAATTCGATGTCGTTGTCACAGAGAACATGTTTGGTGACATTCTGACAGATGAGGCCTCGATGATCACGGGGTCACTTGGCATGCTGCCATCGGCAAGCCTGGGCGTGCGCCGCACAATGCATGGTCAGTTCGGACTGTTCGAGCCAATCCATGGTTCCGCGCCCGACATCGCCGGGCAGGGGAGGGCCAATCCACTCGCGGCGATTCTGACGGCGGCGATGCTGTTGCGTTATTCGCTCGGCCTCAAGCGGGCCGCCGCGACCGTGGAGCGCGCAGTGCGGCAAGTCGTGGCGAGTGGTTTCCGTACCGCTGATATCGCGACATCTGGAGAGCCCACGATTTCAACACGGGCAATGGGCGACGCGGTCGTCAGCGCCATCGCGGGCGACTAGATTGCGCTGGGGCGCAGACGGGAGAACGGTATGGCAGAACTCACGCTTATCCTGGCGCCGGAACGATTTGCCGTATGTAAGTTGCCACCCACTGCGTCCGTTCCTCCGCTGCCATTGAATGCTTCATTGGTCTCGGTCACGCTGACCAAGGATGAATTGTCGCTCGTCGTGCCGGAGTACGCGGCTCCAGAGGATGCGCGTATCGAAGAGGGATGGAGAGCGCTACGTGTGGCCGGAACGCTAGATTTCAGCCTCACGGGAATACTGGCGTCGCTGGCCACTCCGTTGGCGAAAGCTGGCGTAAGCATCTTCGCCGTGTCCACATTCGACACCGATTATTTGCTCATTCCAGAGGCGGGGCTGGAGCAGGCGCTCATTGTTTTGCGCGCGGCTGGGCATACAATTGAGGGCTAGGCTACGAATAGCCTAGCCCATCTTTGCGCGCGAGGATGGTCCAAGTTGCGCGATCTGCGCTCGGACGCCCTCGCGCTCTGCTTCGAGCGCGCCGACTCGCTCTACCCGCTTGCGAGTTGGCGGCTCTTGAATTGCATGGAGTTGCGCCAATTCCTGGTCGAGTTGCGCGAGACGTTCGCGAAGAAGCGTCTCACGCACATCCCAGACCATGATGCCGCGCTCACGCCCACCTGACATGGCGCTCCCTCCGCGATTACGCTAGAGTGAACCAGCCGCGCTTCGCCGCACCAGATCAGAGATCGTACTGAGTAAGAACTCATCCTGATATGGCTTGACGATGTAGGCATTGGCGCCCAACTGCGTCGCGCGCTGTTGATGCTTTGCTGCGGCGCGGGAGGTCAACACAATGAGCGGCAGATTGCGATACTGCGGATCACTCCGCAACGTCGCCATGAGCTCGTAGCCATCCATACGCGGCATTTCGATATCGAGCAGCACCGCCGATGGACGCTCACGCGCGATCACGTCGAGCGCTTCAACGCCATCGCGTGCGGTCTGTGTCTCCCATCCGTGCGCTTTCAACATGCCGCTGACGACACGTCGCACGCTCGGGCTATCGTCTACCACCAGCAGATACGTCTGCTGGGCGACGGCTGGCGCGTCGAGCCGACCACTGTTCGCCCGGCTGGGTTGCGCAAGAACAAAGTCACGCTGCCCCATCGTGGATGCGGTCGACTGACTCGTGAACGTTGGCCGCGCATCCGCTGGAGCGGCTGGAGCCGCAGCTTGGGCAGGCGCTGACTGCCCCACGGGCATCTCCCACGGTGGCCGGACAGGCGCGTTGGGCAAAGCCGCCGTCGGGAACACTTCCAGCGGGTTATTCGGCGCTCCCGGTCCCGACGGAAGTGTCCACTGCGCCGGAGCAGCCGATGCCGCTGGAGCAGAGGCAGGTGCGCCGAACGGGAACGGCGTAGACGGCGCAGCGGGGCTAGCGAACGGCGACGGAGCAGACGGCTGCGGCGCGCGAGCAGCGGCTGGCGGCGCAACCGGCGGAGCAGCGGGCCGTGCGGGCGCTGGTGACGGCGCAGGACGCGCCGCTGTGTCGGCGCGCTGGCCAGGCACAGGTAACGTAATTGGCTCTTCAATGGGGTTGGCCAGCAATTCGAGCAGGTCGAGAATGATAATCACCTGACCATTGCCGAGCGCCGTAGCGCCCGCGACTCCGGCCACGTCACGCAAATGCGCGCCGAGCGGCTTCGCCACAATCTCCTGCTGGTTGACGATTCCGTCCACCACCAGGGCGACCTTGCGGCGGCCCGCGTTCACGATGAGCAGCGACGAGCGCTCATCTAGCGGCGCGGCGGGCAGATGCAGGTACGTTGAGAGACGCGCCAGTGTGAACCGTTCCCCGCGCACCAGGACTGCGGGTGTCGGCGCTGAAACGCGCTCGTAGTAGTCCAGGCGGCCGATTTGATCGACCACCGCCATCGGAATCGCGTAGGTGTGCTTACCTGCTTTGACCAGCACAGCGCGAGCGATCTGCAGGCTAATCGGGAACTTCAGCGTGAAGGTCGAGCCAGCGCCGATATTCGAATCGACATCAACCGACCCCTTCAGGCGCACCGCCGCATCGCGCACCACATCGAGGCCAACTCCACGACCAGCCTCTTCTGTCAGGGTTTCCGCTGTCGAAACACCCGGCTGGAAGATCAGATTCAGCGCGTCACGGTCCGATAGGGTCGCATATCCATCAATCCACCCCTTCGCGACAGCTGTCTGCCGGATGCGATGTGGATCGATGCCCGCGCCGTCATCTCGCACCTCGATGACGACCTGGTTCCCTTCATAGGACGCCGCTACAGTAATCTTACCGGCGCGCGGCTTGCCCTTCGCCAGTCGCGCGTCTGGCTTCTCGATGCCGTGATTGACTGCGTTGCGTACGAGGTGGAGCAGCGGTCCTTCGACTTCCTCGATGACCTTGCGGTCGACCTCAGTATCGCCACCCTCGACGAAGAACTCGACTTCTTTGCCAGTCTTCGCAGCCGATGCGCGTGCCGCGCGGTAGAGGCGCGGCGACAGCGAACTAACAGGCACCAGTCGCATCTTCAACATGCGATCCTGCACCTCAGAATTGAGACGCGATTCGCGTGCGAACGACACCTGAATTTCACGCGCCAGCGTTTCCATCTCGTGGTTCAGCGCCAACACGTCGGTAACAGCCTCGCTCAGGATGCGCGACAGACGATGGAATTCGTTGTAGCGGTCCAGTTCCAATTCGTGGAACTCATTGAGATGCTCCGGACCTCCACGCTGCGGGCCCGCAGCGCCTGGCCGCTGGGGAGCGCTCCAGGGGAAGCGGAAACCACCAGCAGCCGACTGCGGCGCCTGACCACCTTGGAATGCGCTCTGCCCTGTCGGCAACATGAACATCTCGAACTGCTTTTCGAGCTGCGTGCCGACTTCACGCAGACGTTCAGTGGCCTGCGCAGAATCGCCGACCAACTGGTAGATGCGGCCGATTCGCTCTTCGAAGACAGACCGATTGACCAGCAAATCGCCAAACAGAGTCACCAGTTCATCGAGCTTACTCAGCTTGATGCGAACGCTAAGATCTTCACTCGCCTTGCCCTGCGGCTCCTCCGCGTCAGCGCCCAGGTCAATAGCGAAACTCTCAGCGGTCTCCTCATCGAAGTTTCCCGCGAGAAGATTCGCCACAGGAACGCCCGTGATGGCGGCATATCGGTCGATGAGCGCCTGAGCAGTCTCGCGCTGTTGCCGCTCACCTTGGATTGCGCCTGAGATCAGCTGATCGAGCGTTTCAGCAGTATCGAAGACCAGGCTAAATTCGCTCGTAGAAAGTGCGCGGCCACGATCCGCAAGTTGCTCCAGCAGATCTTCGGAGGCGTGGGCCAGGCTCTGCACCACCACAAAGCCCATCATGCCTGCTGCGCCCTTGAGTGTGTGCATCGCTCGGCGCACAGTCTGCAGCGCATTCAGGTCGCCTGGGGACTTCTCGAGGTCGGCGAGGCCACCCGTAATGGTCTGGAGGTGCTCTTGTGCCTCCTCGCGGAAGACCTCCATCGCCTCTTCGGACTGTTCGTTCGTCACCTGCACCTGGCGCGCCGCGCGAGCCGGAGGCCGAACCTCGACACCGCCGCCTGTCACAGCGACAGAACTGTCACTCATGCCGGGGCCGAGCGCTGAGAACATCATTTGCCGGCGAATCTGGACTTCCAGTTCCTGCCGGATGCGCTGCTCCTCCTCGCGGCGAATGTCAGCGGCAATCTCCTGGCGCACTTCGTCCTCGAGTGATCGGCGAAGGTCCTCGCGCACACTCCGCTCGAACTCCGCGCGTTGGCCTGGCGCCAGTGAATCGACAGCGGGCATACTCGCGCTCGCCGACGACGGCGACCACGACACCTGCGCCACCGTCGCGCTGAATCCACCAGCAGGCGGCGTGGCGCTGAACGCATCGGTCATGCGACTCAGAGCATCGAGCGACGAGCGGAACTGATTGAGTGTCTCGTCAATTTGCTCCTGCGACAGGGTAAGGTTGCGGCCCGAAGTGTTGAGCAGCGCGACCATCTTTTTGAGGCGTGTAGTCGTCACCCAGATCACGGACAGCGGCAAATAGTTGCGCACGTTGTCGGGGCTTCGCTGAAGATCAAGGCCCATATGCTGGCCGACCCACTCTTCCAGGCGAGCGAGCGCATCATGTGAACCATCGAGGAAACCCTGCAATTCGATGCGCTCATTGTCCATCGACTGCGCGGCGTCACGAAGCATACCCACTGTATCGCGCAATGTCGCCACCTGACGACGAACATCGGCTTCGTCGTTCCGCAGCTCTTCCAGCGTGCTCATTGCGGATGACGCGGACGAGGCGGAAGGCGGCACGGGCGCGGCTGCAGGCTGACGGCCTGCCGTTGGCGCCTGCGTGGGAAGCGACGACTCCCAGCTAGCAGGCGCGGGACCGGCAATCGCCTGGCCATTAAGGCCCGTCTGCGAAGCAGCCCAGGGGTCTGTCGACAGGCCAAATGCATCGGTCGACATGGGCGGAACAGCGGGAGCAATGCCCGTCGGCAGACTGCTCAACGAGTCAGCCCATCCATTCGCGGACGGCGCGGGCGAACTCGGTGCAAATGAACCACTCGACTGGCCGGATTGCGGCGAGGATGGCGGAGCAGCCTGTTGTCCTGAGGAATTGCCACCAAAAGCGACGAGCCAATCAGGAATGGAACCTGACGCAGTCTGTGCGCCTACCTGGCCAGCAGGGTCCCACGGTCGCGGCTCATTCGCTTGCGGCGGTGGCGGCGGCATCATGCCATTTGGCGCTGTGCCTCCGGCGCCTGAGCCGCGATATGCCTGGTGGTCCTGCTGATCTTCGGCAACCACAGCCGCGTCGCTCGCGCCGGTTCGAATAGACTGGGCGACACGCGCCAGCCGACCACACGAGCGACGAAGAAGCGCAATCGTCGGCTGATCGAGGGCAGAGCGCTGCTCCAGCGCATCATCGAGGATCATCTCCATGCCTTGAGCGATCTGCGCAAGGCCGGAGAAATCCATCATGGCGGCGGAGCCATTGATCGTGTGCGTGCGACGGTAGGCCTCCTCGATGGCGGACTCGTCATCGGGAACCTGCTGAAGCATATCGAGGTGCGATTCGATTTCAGGAATGTACGCGTCCACCTCATCGAGGAAGCTTCCCAGAATCGCCGACTTGTCGAAATTGTCTGCCATGATCTCCGCTTCCGTCCTGAAGAACCGCGACGATTGCATACGCGCGCCCACTCGCATCTGAACGGGTGGGCGCGATCACTTCAGCGAATTAGCGCTCGGGTGGGAACGGGAAGTTACCCAATGGATTCGAAGGATACTGCTCGTTCGCGTACCCAGGCTGTCCATAGGGGCTCTGCGCGAAACCGGTCTGCTCATATCCCACTTGATCGTAATTGAGCGGTGGGAATCCACCAGTCTGCGGCGCTTCGCTCCACGTGGCATCGTAGGCGCCAATATCAAAAGCGTTGCCCTGTGGCGTATACGAGGCCGAGATTGGACCCGCTGGCAACGCCGGGAAGGCTTCTGGTTGCTGTCCCCAGACGGGCTGCCCCGGATAGCCCAGTTGCCCGGACGTCATCGGCGCTTGCTCCAGTCCCTGCGGTAACCCCGCAGCCTCAGCCAACTGATCAGGCAGGCGGAACGCTGCGACCGATGCGCGCAACTGTTCGGCGAGTTCAGCCAGATATGATACAGATGTCATCGTATCCTGCGTTGTCGAGTTCGTCTGCTTGGTCACGTCCGCGATCTGTCCCATCGCGACGGCGACCGCTTCAGCGACCTGCCGCCGCTCGTTCGCGCCAGATGCGATGTCGTTGATCATCGAGGCCTGCCGCTCCACAGCCGCGTAGATGCGTTGGAGCGCGCGGCCCGCTTCGTCGGCGAGTCGCGATCCCTCGATAACTTCCTGGGTACTGTCTTCCATGGCGACCACCGCTTCGTAGGTATCGCCTTGAATCGTTTTCACGATAGCGCCCACGCGCTTCGTGGCTTCAGCCACGCGCTCGGCCAGGATGCGGATTTCATCGGCGACGACGTGGAAACCACGCCCGTGTTCACCAGCCATGGCCGACTGAATCGCGGCGTTCAGCGCCAGCAAGTTCGTCTGCTCAGCAATGTCTTCGATCAGGCGCACAATTTCGCCGACCTCTTGCGATCGCTCGCCCAGCCGCTTGATCTTCTTCGACGTCTCTTGCACGTTTTCGCGAATGTGGGCCATACCCTCAGTCGTCTTGACCACCGACGCCTGGCCGTCGCGTGAACTTTGCAGCGCTTCACGCGCTGAAGCCGCAGCTTGCAAGGCGTTTTCAGCGGAGAGTTGCACGAAGTCGGCCAACTGCGCCACACGGTCAGAGGCAAGCGTAATCTGGCGGGCCTGCGCTTCAGAAGAATGCGCCACTTCGGCGGAACGGTCGAGCAGGCGACGCGTCGCGGTGGACACCTGGTTTGTCGTCGCCTGCACGCGCCCGACGACCTTCGCCAACTCTTCGATCATGAAGTTGAAGGAGTCGGCGAGCACGCCCAGTGTGTCAGGTGTCACTTCAGCCTGAACGCGCAGGTCACCATCACCTACCGCGCTGACTTCTGTCAGCAGCTTTTCAATCTGCGCCTGCAATACAATTGCGTCCGGACCCTCGGCAGACGTTGCCGCCACCTTCGCGGCAGTCGCGCCACCGCCAGCTATCGCGCCAGAGCCCACCATCCGATTGATAGTAGAGGCGAAAACTGCGAAGTCATCGTCGCCGATCACAGGAGCTCGCATCGCGCGATTACCGCTCATCGCCTCACGGCACGCCTCGTTCAACGTCGCGACGTAGTCGCGCGTCACTGAACGGATACGAGTGATGGACACGGCAACCGCCATCACACTGATGACAGCAGCTGCAATCGTCACTGTCATCTGCAACGTCTGCGTATCTACGCTACCGCTGGGCTGGTAGATAGCGAACCATCCCGCGCCCGCAAATGCAATCACCGGGATAAGGCACGCCAGCGCAGTAAGCATATTGAATTGAGCGCTCATGCTCATTCGTGAGCGCGAAGAAGCATCCATAGACGCGGTGGCCTCCTCGATGTCGCTGTCTCAGGGCCAGCTGCGCCGCGAGACACATACCAAACGTCGTATCGACGTATGCGCGTTTGTGGCCTCGCCGCGAACGCGGTTGGCGCACTTCAGCGCGGAGTGACAAATGACGGAATCAGTGTACATTATTGCGCGGATTCTCGCCCACCGTGTGTGACCAACGGTGCATTTAGCCGACACGCGCGCAGTCCAGCTAATTAGCGCGATAGCGGTGCATGTGGTCGCTAAACAGCAAGCGTTCGGGGTCCAGCGCGCAAATCAGGCGATTATCCACCTGCGCCACGCCCTCGAGGAACGGCTGAGCCCACTGCGGCGCGCGCGGCGTCTGCTCACTACGAATCGAGTCGCCCATCGTCCTGATTTCTGTTACCACATCAACGACGATCCCGATCATCATCTCGCGCTTTACCACCGCCAGAAGGCGGCTGCGCTGAGTCACGCCTATAGAGGGCAGGCCAAGGAACGCCCGCAAATCCACCACAGATATGATCGAACCCCACATTTGAGTGACACCCAGAACCCAAGGCGCCACATTCGGCACAGGGGTAACATCGAACGCGCGCTCAACTCCTTGCACCGCTTCCGATGGCAACGCGCACTCCACATCGCCAAGCAGGAAGAGGATGTGCTGCGCGGCCACTGCCGCCGGCGTCATGCCAGAGGGGCTTAACATCATCATGCGTTGAAGCGCGGCAATCTGGCCGGGGTCGGTCGCACCCAGGTCACGCGCGAGTTGCTCGACGGATTCCGCCGTCAAAGCGCCGCCTGGGAGCCTGCCCTGGTTGATAGCGGCCAACGCCTGGCGCATGAGATCGGATACCTGCGCGCGATCAGCCTCGGATGATGCGTTCTGCGCCAGGAATGCGCCTCGCGGGTCGTTCATGTATCCTCCAGAGAACAGGCGACCAGCCGCGACGCCTCACGCCGCAATTCGTGCGAGTTCGAGGCGCCAGGCTGGTCAATGCTACATGCGAATGCCAGTAAGCGACCGCACGCTCATGAGTAACTCTTCTTTGTCGAATGGCTTCGTGATATACAAATCAGCGCCCTGCTGCAGCCCCCATTTCTTATCGAGCGGCGTGTTCTTGCCGCTGATGAGAATTACTGGAATGTTGCGAGTCAAATCGTTCTGCTTCAGCTTTCGACAAACCTGAAACCCGTTGAGCTTGGGAAGCACAACGTCAAGCACGACACATTGTGGGCGCTCAGTCCCAACTTTCTCGAGGGCTTCTTCGCCATCTGCCGCGATGACAACGTCGAATCCCGTTTCACGCAAGGAAGTGGCAATCAGCGTGAGATCGGTCCAGCTATCGTCGACGACCAGAATCTTGGGCGCGGGCATACTCTAACTCCCTTTACACATGCCTGCCTCAGTCGGCCAACTACCGAACCCACGCGTAGCAAGCTGTGTTGTGTTGTTCTGCTATTAGAAACGTACAAAGCCGCATCTGGCGCACACTACGCCGAATTGCGCCACACGGGCTAGCCGAATTGCGTGCCCACTCCCATGTCGTTTGCGTTACTGCTGGTACACGTTACGACGCATGCGCATATTTCGCTGGCTTTCCCGGCGCATCGCGCGCTCACGCGCTGCTGGCGTATCGAGATATCGTCGCACAGTTTGGACCAACTCTGTCGAGTCGAACGGTTTGGTCATATACTCCGTCGAACCAGCTAACTTGCCGCGCATCTTGTCAAAGATACCATCCTTGCCACTAAGCATGATGATTGGCAATTCCCGGTATGCAGGGTTATTGCGCACAAGGTGGCAGATATTGTATCCATCCATCCGTGGCAGCATGATGTCGAGCAGAATCAGATCGGGCTGCGTATCTGCGACAGCAGCCAAGGCGCTCAGGCCGTCACCCGCCGTGACCACGCGGATGCGCTCGCGCTGCAAGGTCAATTGGACGATTTTTCTCACAGTGGGGCTATCGTCCACCACCAAGACTACTGGCTCCGCCACCTGCTGAACCTCCTAAGCTATCTGGCGTCGCGCCAGATAGCTTGTGCGCTTGCGCTGTGCCCCGCTCGCGGGTGCGCCGCGCACGTACTGATCGTGTTGGCGTTGCTCTTGTCAGGAGCGCACTATCCGATAACGGCAGTGTACCACTGGTGTAGCCGCCCCATCTCGTAGTCAAGTCCACGTAGGAACACAATCCAGACTTCGTCAAACTTCCGGCCCACGCGCGCCGCGCCGAGTTCCTCCGAACACACCGCTTCGTATAACTCACGCACAATTGCGTGCATCATGCGGGCGGCGTCCCAATAGCAACTGATCAACTCCTGGCCACGCACCACGCGATCCAGAGATTTCACGTCATCATAGACGAATCGGCCCTTTTCAACACGCACCAATTCGTCCATACGTGGGTAGCTGCTTTGAATTCGCTCGACCATCGGCCCAAACGTCCGATCAATATAGCGCAGCGCTTCCTGAATCGATGGTTCGCCACGCGCACGCAGCGCCCGCGCGTATCTGGCGTGATGGGCGAGCAACCCATTGACGCAATCACCCATTACCTGGGTCAACGAGAGCATCAATTGCTCAGGCTCGTTGCGAGGCATCTTTTCTAACTGGCCACGCGCCTGCATCAATACCGACGTCAAACTCTGGTCAAGGTCCTGGTCCATGCGCTCATCAACAGGGAGTACCAGACCTTCGTCAATGAGTTTGGTCAGCCACGCGCCCGCTACCGCTTCAGGCATTAGCAACGCATAGGCGATCATATACAGCGGGCGGCGCTCATCCGCGAGGGTATAGATCCACATCTCTTCATTCGTCAGCGAGGCCAGCCGTGGATTATTGGCGTCAGGATTCGCCTTGCGCACCCGTGCCGTACGTGGCGCGGGGCGAATCCGCATATGGTCGCGTTCGTCCGCCTGACGCAAGGCCTCAAGTAAGACATGGTCGATATTCAGCGCTTGCGCAGCGCTGGGTGTGTACATGCCTCCAGTACGGTGAACACTGGAATGATCGCGCACGAACTCGAAGCGGCCCTTATCCCACTTTACCGCGCGGCTGAGCGCCTGCACGACAACGAATTCGCGCCTCTGCAATTCCTCGCTCGGCAATATATCGCCCGTGTTGACCAGATACTGAATCAACGAAGGTAGATCACGTCGAGCATCCTGCGGAATCAGCATGATTTGCTCGGAGCCGAGTCGCCCCATCACTCTGAGGAGATCAAGCAGGTCGGGATCCTGCATTCCTGGTTCATCGAGGCTGACAATAGCGCCGTCCTGAAGGATGATACGCATACGCTCGTTGCCAGATTGCACCGACAGCACGCCAGTCTTGCTACCAAGTGCGAGCATTTTGAGCGTGGACTGCAGTGTCAGCGTTTCCAGGTCGCCATCGAGAATGCGACTCGGCGAGCTGGACAGATTGTCGACGTCCATCGCAGGCTCCCTGTACGATGCACACATGGTTACCGCAACACTCCTCGCATCATGCGGGAAGCAGATGCACAGACGCCAAATACGGCCATGTCAACTGAGGCCGCGCCCACCCAAAAGTCTCATCGCGCCCCATCAACCACCCTAATCGCATTCCCCCGGTAGCGCCATAATCGCATTGGGTCTAGGCAGATGAGTCCAGCGCTCATGCGATTTCTGGCCCATTGTATCACACCCTTCTGTCGGCACAAGTCCTAGTACCCCAACAGTGGGATGACAAACTATTTCGACCAACCCACCGGTCTACAGAAGGCGTGGACTATTCGACCCACTGGGCTCATCCGGTGATTTCCCACGCTTAGCGCGCTGCCCACCGCTGAGCGCTGTCGCAACAAACAACGCGCGATGGTGTTCCGTCACACCTTGTGAACGGAGCGCGGCCAGATGCTCAGGTGAGCTGTATCCGGCGTTGCGCTCCCAGCCATAGCCCGCGAAATCGCCCGCTAGCTCGGCCATCAGATGATCACGGTAGACCTTCGCGATGATGGACGCCGCCGACACTGCGGGCGCATAGGCATCCGCCTTCACCATGCACCGAACACGCATAATGCGATCAGAGGGAGCTGGCGGCTTGACCTTGCCATCGACGACATATTCGTCAGCTTCGATCTCGCAAAT
>DASVZC010000081.1:0-13270 GCA_036391835.1 Ktedonobacterales bacterium
CAACGACGACTCGCATGCCTATGGCCTGAACTCACTAGCGGGAGTCTCCTACCTCACGGAGGATACGAGCGAGATGGCGGCGCTCTCGCTCGAAGACGAGGATCCTGACGACATCTTCTCGGAGCCCTACACTGACGCCGACCCATTGGAGATGCATCACGCGGCTCAGGACGATGAACTGGCGCACGCCGACGATCTCGACGAAACTGACGCCGAGCGCGACGGCCTGGGCCAGATCACACGGCTGGCGTCGGACGCGATCATTGGCCCAGTCGTGGACGCGTTGCCGGTGTCGTCTGGGAGTTCGTCTGCGTGGCCTATGCCACCTGAAGTCTTCCGGCATACGGGCGCGCCTGGATACGGCCAGCCCTCCTCACGCTCAGTCCCATTGGCGTACGAGTTGAATTCGAATGACGAATATGAGTCCGCCACAGTGAACACGCAATGGCGCGCTGAGGGTGTCGAGGATGATGAGGAGACGCCGCTCTCGTTCGAGACAATGGTGGCTCCATCTAGCAGGGCAACCATGCCACCAGATTTCGACGACGATGCGCCGATCACCTTCGAGGACACGCCCAACTCGTTCTCACGCCCGACGCCGATGATCAACGAGAACACCACGACCTGGGAATATGAGCGCCCGGCATTTGCGAAGTCTGATGTGGCCACAACCCCACCTACCCGAGTGCCGATACTCTCGGCGCCCATTGTGGAACGCATCGACGACGCAGAGTCAACGACGACGAACGTCCCAGAGTCGTATACATCCCGGCCTCGCCAGAGTCTTTCCTCGCGCAGCCTTGAAGACATCTGGGATGAACTGGCCACAGACGACTTTTAGCCACAACCAGTCCAGAGAGCGAAGAGTCCGCATATGAGAGTTCAGCCATCGTTTGTAGCGCAGCATCGGAGAGTGTAAGGATGCCAGAAACGGGAACGCCATACGCCCGGTATAGCCGCGTCACGACGCGCCGTGGAACACTGCGGCCACTCAACTGTCCACTCGAACCCGAATTGATGGTGGCGGAATTCTCTGGTGAACTGCCGCCGGATGTCGCGCAGGCGGTACGTGAGCATATCGCCATCTGCGAGACGTGCGGAGCGCATGCCGCCTCACTGCGCACGCCATATAACCTCCTATCGTCGCTCGGCGCGGCGCCCGTCCCCTACGTCCCAGACCTGCGCGAGTCGGTGCGCGTCACAGTGGCCTCAGAAGAGCGATGGCGCACCCCGCTTCGCAAGCTGGGAGAGATGAGTCGGTTTGGTCTGCTGGCAGTGGTGTTGGGCGCCGTGCTGATCGGACTGGTGGCATTCCTGCTGCAAGGCGGCCTGCAAAACATTGGCGCATTCCACACGTCACGCACCACCAACTCCCTCACAAAAGTGCTGCCAGCGGCCCCGAGCGGCGTCATCTTCGCCGAAACCAATAAGACGCTCTCGCTCAACGGCGACCTTGGCCAGTCGTGGACGGTGGCGGAGGTCATCGTCGCGGATCAACACACGGGCAAAGTGCTGCGCTCGCTGCCAGACTCTGGCGCGCAGCTCTCGATTGCATCCACCTCGTCAGAGCCGGTCGCCATTGTGACTGATGGCGCGACGATCTATGAATTGACGGCCCCCCAAACGCTCGGAGGCCAGGCGATCGTCGCCATCAACGCCTCGAATGGAACAACCCGCTTCATTACACCGATCACTGGTGTGAAGGGTAACTCACTTCCAGGTGGCGCTCAGGCGCAATCGCTGATGCTCTCACCTGATGGCCAAACGCTGTATGTCGGAATCGGCGGATCAGACAGCCAACTGCTGTCCGTTCGCGCGGTGGCGATTTCCTCGACGGCAGGCAAGGTGACGATGGAGTACAGCCCGACGACCGTAACGTCGGCGCCCGGGCCCGCGCCTGCCAGCAGCCTTCCAGCGTCGGCGTTTCCTTCTCAGACACCCACCATCGATCTCTCGCACTTGACCTTCACCGAGGCGGCTCAGGGAGCAGTGGTCGTATCGCCCGACGGGCAGTGGCTCTTCGACGCGCTCGTCGCGGGCAACGGCCAGGGACCGAAGTATGTCGTCGTCCGCCGGTTCAGCGTAGCGAATGGGCAGACGGCGCAGGCGCTGGCGCTGACGGGGCAATTCCACGGTGCGCGACTCGCGGTCAGCCGCACGAGCACTGTCCCGCAACTCTATCTCGTCGCAGGCAGCCCTGGCGCCACAGTCTACGTGATGGATACCACTACAAAAGGACCGACATTGCTCGGCGACATCGCGTTGGGTGGGCCAGCGGTTGCGAACGGCACAGTCCTCGATGACTCGATCTCGCTCAGCCCCACCGTCACAGGTGGACGCCTCTACGTGAGTGAAGACACCACCTCACCTGATGGGGTCGTCACGGCTCACGAGCGCTGGTTCGTTGATACGCAGGGGATGGGAGTGATCGCCAGCGACTCCGAGGTGACGCCAGTCGGCTCACTGATGGCGAACGCCTCTACCAGCCAGTCGGCGAAAGTGCTGGCGCTGGTCAATGGGCAGATCGAGATCAACGCACAGGACTTCAGCGGCTACTGGACGCCGTGGCTGAAATCCAGCGACAACGGCGCCATCATCCAGCTGATCAGTAGCATCGGATAGCGCGGCGTCTCCCCCGAGCCGACCGAGCAGTGTCAGGACTGCTCGGTCGGCTCGTTGTTTGTGGGGGAGGCAGGTTCAGTGCGCGTCCAAGGGCGACGCGCCTTGCGTCGATAGCCCGCCAGACCGTGTAGTTCATACAGCGACTGGATGATCGCTTCTTCGTTCCAGCGGAACTCCATCGCTGGCGGCTGGCCCATGTTATCGACAATGCCATCGCTGCCCGTCAGCGCCACCATCACGGTCGACGCGCACTGCGCCACGGCATTGAGGTTATAGCCGCCCTCCTGCACAACGACCAGTCGCCCATCGCAGTAGCGTTCCGCCATTTCGATGACCTCTAGCGTCAGGTCCGAGAAGTCAGGCGTGGACAGACGCATCTCGCCCAGAGGATCGCGCCAATGCGCATCGAATCCTGCGGAAAGCAAGATGACATCCGGTTTCAAGCGGTCGGCGACGGGCCACAGCACCTGCCGGAAGATAGGATCGTAGACGCTCCAGCCGGAGCCAGCGGGCAGCGGCACATTGACCGTCGCGCCCAGGCCGGCGCCGGCGCCACGCTCGCTCGACGCGCCCGTTCCGGGATACCACGGATACTGATGCGTAGAGAAGTACACGACATCAGGATCGTCGTAGAACATCTCCTCAGTGCCATTGCCATGGTGCACGTCATAGTCTACGATCAGCACCTTGCGCCACCCGTGGCGCTGCTGGGCGTAGCGCGCGGCGACGGCGACGTTATTGAAGATGCAGAAGCCCATGCCGCCGCTTGGCCGCGCATGGTGACCGGGTGGCCGCACCAGCGCATAAGCGTTGCGAGCGCGCCCATCAGCGATGGCGTCCAGACCGACGAGCGGCGCGCCAGCCGCCAGCAACGCTGCGTTCATGCTGCCCGCCGAGACGTAGACCTCATTCGCCAGTTCGCGTATACCACGGTCGCCGCTCATGGCGTCTTCGTCGGCCTGACGATCCACTGCGCGCTCGACGCGCCGGATATAGCTGGTATCATGCACGGTGGCCAGTTCGAGCTCGGTGGCCTGGCGCGGAGCAAGCTTCAACACTAATTCACGTGGGAGCGTGCCCTCGTGAAGCAACGCATCAATCATCTCCATCGCCATGCGCAGGCGCTCGGGCTGCTCGGGGAAATCCTCGGGAGTCAGATGGTTAAGGAACGCCACATCGTAGAGAAGCGCTGTTGGCAGCCGTGGCGCTGGCTTTGCTGTTGGTTGAGGCGCCAGCTTCGGCGCCGCTTCGCTCGGAGAGACGGCGCTCTGTTCGGAAGAGGATTCGTCGGCCAAAGCGTCGCTCCTTCTGTGCGATCATACGCCTGCTGCGCCAGCGGTTCAGCACGGGCGCGCGTACAGGAAAGCATCACACACGCAGTTGCGCTTGTCAATCACTGGCGCGGGTAGAGCCTGACTGGAGAACGGCGCAATCATATCCAGTCCCCCTAATCAGGCGTTTTCCGCCTTCGCTCCAGTGGGCGCGGATCACCTACGGCGGAGCCAGCGCAAGCGAGACACGGAGAAATGGGCGCCGACATGTCTCCGGACAGCGCCCTCCAGGGCAAAAAACCAGGCCGGCAATTGATTGCTTCGACCGATTGTGCTATCTCCTGTATTAAGTAGACAAACTTCATATCGGACGGCCGGAAGTATCCCACGTGTACCCAGGCCGCACGCAAGGCCCTGGTACATGCGCGGGTATGCGTGCGGGGAGTGTAGAGGGTACCCATGAACGCAATCGAAACGAGCCGATTGACCCGTACCTTCGGCGACCTGGTGGCTGTGGACGACTTGACGCTTGCCATTCCAGAGGGGACTGTCTTTGGTTTCCTCGGGCCTAATGGCGCGGGCAAAACAACCACCGTACGCGTGCTCTCGGCCCTGATTGCCCCTAGTCGTGGGAGCGCTATCGTGGCAGGCTATCGCTTGGGCGAGAACAACGAGGCTATTCGGCAAGCCATCGGCATCCTCACAGAGACCCCGGGATTGTATGAACGGCTCAGCGCGTGGCAAAACTTGATGTTTTTCGCCCAGATGTATGATCTCCCAGCCGATCGCGCCGCATCGCAAGTCGAACGCTATCTGCGCCTGCTCGATCTCTGGGACCGGCGCGGCGACAAAGTGGGAGGCTTCTCGAAAGGCATGCGGCAGAAACTGGCGATTGCTCGCGCGCTACTGCACGAACCTAAGCTCATTTTCCTCGATGAGCCAACTGCTGGACTCGACCCCGAGGCCGCACGGGTCGTGCGTGACTTCATCAAGGAACTGCGGGCCGAAGGGCGGACCATCTTCCTCACAACACATAATCTACCCGAGGCAGACGAACTCTGCGATCTAATCGGGGTATTTCGCTCGCGGCTCCTGCGTCTGGGTACCCCGGCGAACCTACGAAGCGGAATGTTTAGCGCGGGAACACAGGTGCGCGTCGTCGGGGATGCCGCGCGCTGGATCGAGGTCGTTCGTGCGCTGCCCTTCGTCAGAGACGCCACTGCCTCCGAGAGCGTTCTCTCCGTCAGCCTGGAACATCCCGATGATCAGAATCCTGCGCTCGTGCGCGCGCTCGTACAGGAAGGCGCCGACATCCGCGCGGTTGAGCCGACCTCCCATTCCCTGGAGGAAGTGTACCTGGAACTGGTAGAGCAAGCGCGTGAAGCGTCTGTTGTCAGCCACTGAGCACGAACAAGGAGCGCGACCACCTATGCGCAAAGTAGTGGTGATCCTGCGGAAAGAGTTCATCGACATGCTCCAGCAGCGGACCCTCCTGTACACGATTCTCCTGCCGCCGCTCATGTTTGTCGTGATTCCCCTCTTCTTCCTGCAGTTAGGCGGCAATGGGTCAAGAGCCAGTACGCTGAAAGTGCCATCGCTCCAGGGATTGACGTTGCACGAGTATACGCAAGGATTGGTCGGCACAGAATTCTCGAACATCTTTCTTCTGCTGTCGATGGTCGTGCCCAGTGTTATCGCGGCCTACAGCATCATTGGAGAGAAGAACGACCACACACTTGAGCCGCTGCTGGCGACACCCGTACATCGCTGGCAACTGTTGGCAGGCAAGATTCTGGCGGCGTTGCTGCCGGCGGTGCTGCTCACCTGGGTGGGTGGCGGCCTGTTCATCGCTGAATTAGCGATCGTTACAGATGCGAATGTCGTCTCCCATGTGATCACAGGAGGCTGGCTCGTTCTCTTCATCGCTGGTACACCGCTCTTGGGGCTGATTGCGGTTGCCATCATGACGGCCATTTCGTCGCGAGTCAACGATACGCGCACGGCGCAACAGCTCTCGATCTGGGCAGTCGTGCCAATCGTGGGGATTATACTGGGCGAACTCTCCGGCCAGTTCGAGTTGACCGTTACTGCGGCGATCGTCGCCACGCTGATCCTCATCCCTGTCGCGATTCTCTTGACCTGGGGCGCCGCTCAACTATTCCAGCGCGAAACCATCCTGACACGCTGGAAGTAGGAGCGCCCTACACTCACCATTGCGCTCCCTGGCTATCAAGCATGTCGCTCCCCTTGAATAGCAGGGGGCTCCGAATCCGACCAGTAGTGACATGTCGCACGCGCTTGGCGATTTCACCCGCGCGTGCGACAGATGAGGTGGAAGCCGTCTACAAATCTGCCGGTGGCGGCCCTAGCACCTCTATGCCATACGTCGCACCGACTCGCACGAGCCGCGGCACGTCGACTGGTCGCAATATCGCTGTCGCGCCTGGGCTCGCGGGAGTTCCGACTTCGGCATAGAACGCGACCAGGCCCGAGGGCACTCCAAATACGAGCGTTCGCGCAGGCGCCTCGCTCTTGACTTTGAACGCATGCGGAATGTCTCGCGGCAAACGGACAAATGAGCCTGGCTGTGCCACAAAGGTCTGCGCACCCAGACGATAGGTGATCTCACCTTCCAGGATGTAGAAGCACTCGTCCTCGCGGAGATGGACGTGAAGTGGCGTCGCAAAGCCTGCTGGCAAGATCTGCTCCGCGAGATCCATGGCTCCGTTCGTCGTTGCCGCTGTCGCCTTGGGCATGATGATCGCGCCGAAGAAGTCAATCGCCGTCGCTGCGATAGCTCCATTCGCGCTTGCCGCCGGAAATCCACCTGACATGTCAACTCTCCTCCGCAATATAGTAAATTTCGTTTACCGTGTTAGAATAGTACATGAAGTTTACTACATTGTCAACCAGGCGGTGGAGATGAATTCGCGGGAACCGATGGTCGGAGCCTTATTGCATGCTACGTGGGCTGTAGTGCGCGCGCGCATTAGCGCTGGACTGATGCGCGCAGGCTTCACGGACTTGCTACCGGCGCACCTGATGGTGTTGCAGTATCCAGGCCCAGATGGCGAGCGCCCAAGCACGCTCGCCCGGCGCGCAGGCATGAGCAAACAGGCCATGAATCAACTGCTCGGGTCCCTTGAGGACCTGGGATACATTCAGCGCGTACCGGACGAGCTTGATGGGCGCGCGCGCATCGTGCGGGTAACCGGGCACGGCGCGTTGGCGATTACTACCATACGCGACATCGTGACAGAACTCGAGGGTGAATGGGCCGTAGCTATCGGAGCCGCGCGATTCGCGGAGTTCAAATCCGTCCTCGAAACGTTGCGCCAGACGCAACCAGACATCATGGACTAGGACGGGACGCCCCGCATGATACACTGGCAAGAACTGCCGTGCGAGGTGTGAAGGGAGCGACGGGACGTGGCGCATCCGAATGTCGAACGTGTGCGGGAGAGCCTGCGTGAGCGAGGAATCGAGGCGCAACCAATAGAATTCGCGGAATCAACGCGCACCTCAGCCGAAGCGGCGGCTGCCATCGGCACAACGGTGGCGCAGATCGCGAAAAGCCTTGTCTTTCTCGCCGACGGCTCGCCCGTGCTGGTGATCGCCTCCGGCGCCAACCGTGTGGACACGAAGAAACTCGCGGCGCTGCTGCAAGCGAAGATCACCCGCGCTGACGCCGATGTCGTGCGCCAGGCGACCGGATTCCCGATTGGCGGAGTGCCACCAACCGGCCACGCTTCATCGCTGCGCACCGTGATTGATGACGACCTGATGACATTCGATGTCATATGGGCCGCCGCTGGCACGCCAAACGCCGTCTTCCAAACGACTCCCGCTGATCTGCAAGCGATGACAGCAGGCCAGGTCGCAGACATCAGGGAAGCTCCGACATCCTGATGCTTGAACATAGAAAAAGGGATGGAGCGCAGGCCCCATCCCTTTGACATAGAAGCGCCAACCAGAGTTGTTAGAGGCGCTTCTCGATCTCCTGCACCACATTGCCCGCGCCCTTGAGCGCAGAGCCAGCTTCGTGCTCTACGTCCCTGGCGACCTCTTGTAGCGCGCGAACGGCCTCTTGCATCAGAACAGTGATGCCGCCAGCGTACAGCGCCAGCACGCCAACCGCGATAGCTGACACCCACGTCAGAACGTCTGGCGCCCAGTGGTTGGTCCGCACGTACGCCAGCAGCAGCACCACACCGAAACCGATCGCGCCACACACGACAGCTGTGACAAAGATGCGACCGATGGCCTTGAAGAATGTCTTGACGAGATGGCCCGCGACAAACATGATGAGTACCTCCCCGGTCGATAGGCCCGGCAAGTTGCGCAACTACGGCAAGCGCGGGCCTCGGCGCCAGTATAGCTCATCTTGTACAGCGCCCGCTAGAGACGATCTGCACAAGCTTTCGGTGTCGCGCGTGAACTATTCGACGAGGTTGCGGGTCAACATCACCGTCGTCACAAACGTGCGGAAGAGCGCGAGCGTGTCGCTGCCACTGAAACGGACGGTGCGAGCCGAACCAGAAACCAACTCAACTCCTCGCACCCACGCTGCCATCTCTGCCATGTCTGCGGTCAAGAAGGTGAGCTCAACGGTGGTCGCGCTAGGAAAAGATGGAGGGCTAGCCGGTTTATGGCTGGTCAGCGCCTCGTGGGCGGCCTGCCGGATGCGCTCGCGAGCCACGTCAGGATGGAGGCTTTCACCCGCATAGCGTGATATCGCGCGCTTGACCACGGCCCCGTGAGGCGCAGGCTCCAGATGGTTCGCTTCCTCGATCGTGACGTCGTCGCCCGTCACCAGCGAAATCGGCACGCCATAGTGCGCCGCGACGAGCGCATTGAGAGCTGTCTCGCCTACGATCTCGCCGTTGATGCGCGCCTCCCAGATGGCGCGAGGATTATAACTGTGGCCCAGTACGGCGCGGCTAGCGCCAATCGAGCCGTGATAACCAACGAAGAAGATCGCGTCAAACGAGCTATCGAGCCCTTCCATCATGTAGAGCGGCTTGTGCTTGCCACTCAGCAACGATGCGGCGCCATGGATCTGCGCGGGGTCGAGGTTGCGCATGCTGCTGTGGGAGTCGTTGACCAGAAACGATGTTGCGCCTGCTTGGATCGCGCCATCGATCGCCGCATTGAGTTCACCGAGCAGCAAGCGCCGCCCCATCTCGTAGTCGTGGCTGCCAACCATAATCTGGTCCCAGTCCACGATGCCTGCCACACCTTCGAAATCGGTCGAGATGTACACCTTCACGCGATGCTCTCCTACATCTGATTAGGTCCGTCGATGAGAGAGCTGTACCGCGTTACAACATCAGCCGTAACGGAGCCAGCGCCCACTCGCTGAGCTTAACATACCATGGGCGGCGCTCCCATTTTTCGGACGTCAACTCAAAGGCGTTACGCTGGTCATCCTCAAAGAGTTCGCGCATCTTTTGGGCAAGCGCAGGGCTGTAAAACTCGGCATTCAACTCGTAGTTGCCAAGCGAACTGAGCCGGTCGATGTTCGCCGTGCCAATCGTGCACCACGCGTCGTCAATCGTACAGGTCTTCGCGTGGATCATCGCGTTCTTGTAGCCCCAGATGTGAATGCCCGCCTGCAAGCATAAGTGGAAATACCCGCGCGCGGCCCAGTCAGCCAGGATATGATTCGAGGTCCACGGCAGCAGGATGTGCACCTGCACCCCGCGCTCCGCAGCGGCCATCAGCGACTCCAGCAGGACGTGGTCGGGAATGAAATAGGCATTCGTCAGCAGAATATGCTTCTGCGCGCGATTGATGGCTCCGATATACATATCGCGGATGGGGAACGTCAGGCGCAACGCGTTGTTGTCACGTAGGGAGATTGTCGGGTCGAACCCAAGTGGAAAGTTGAGATTGATACGCTTGGCGCGCGACGAGTGGGCGTTCCAGAAGTCGGTGAATGAGTCCGCGAGTTCCAATGCCGCTGGCCCACTGATGCGGAAATGTGTATCGCGCCAGTGTTCCGCATAGAGCTTGCCTATGTTGTAGCCGCCCAGGAATGCGACACGCTCATCCACAACAAGGATCTTGCGATGATCGAGAGAATATCGCCGCGGATCAAACACATGCCACGGACGATTGATGGGCCTGAAACGGAGCAAATGGATTTCAGGAGGGAAGTTCTTGAACGCTTCAGGCACCACGAAATTGCCAAACTCATCGAAAATGACATACACTTCGACGCCTGCGCGCGCCTTCTCGACCAGCCGCTGCTTGAAGGTCTCGCCAACTTCGTCACTCTTCCAGATGTACGACTCGATGAAGATGCGTTCGGTGGCAGACGCGATAGCCTCCAACATGGCGTCGTAGAGGTCTGCGCCATAGGAGAAGATTTTAACCTGATTGTCCTCTACAAAGACGTCAGGTGGGTCGAGATGTCTGAAGTGCGCGTGAGTCAAGGTGCGGCTGCGTCGCATCGCAATCGCTGTCAGAACGGCGATGCTGATTCCCTGCACCGCGACATACGCGCCCAGAACATAGAGCAGCGCGCGACGCGGGGATAGAAGGCTGACACGATCTGTAAATCGCCGCACCATATCCCCAAATGTAGTTGCAAGTCTTTGCGTCGCACGCATAGTCTTACCCACCTCTCACCAGGCCCATCGTGGTCACCCAGCATCTACTGAGCATCGCCCTCAATGCATAGTCAGACGTGCGGCAAGGCAATTCGGCGCCAGTGCTGTCCTGACCTAACCACGATCGAAAATTCCTGCCTCACAGTGGGATCAGCAGTGGTAGATCGATTCGCAGAGAATTGACGCGCGAGCTAGACCGCCTGGCCAGCCCGCGCCGTAAGTTCCGATTCGATGAAATGGTCGATCTCGCCGTTCAGATAGCTGACGGTATCGCCCTGTTCGGCGCCCGTCCGATGATCTTTCACCAGCGTATACGGGTGCAGCGTCACCGTGCGAATCTGGTTGCCGAAGTCAGCCTCGACATGCACACCTTTGAGGCGAGCGGCCTCACGCTCACGCTCCTCAATCTCCATCTCATAGAGACGCGATTTGAGCACGCGCATCGCCGTTTCGCGGTTCTGAATCTGCGAGCGTTCATTCTGACACGTGACGACAATGCCCGTCGGCTTGTGCGTGATGCGTACAGCGGAGTCGGTCTTGTTGAGATGCTGGCCGCCCTTGCCGGTCGAGCGGAACGTATCAACCTCGATGTCGTCCGGACGCACGACGATGTCAATTGGTTCATCGCCAATGTCCGGCATGATCTCGACCTTCGCAAAGGAGGTCTGCCGACGGTGCGCGGCGTCGAACGGCGACAGGCGAATCAACCGATGCGCGCCAGCCTCGCCGCGCAGATAGCCGTACGCATACGGTCCATCTACACTGAAGGTGACGCTCTTCATACCAGCCTCTTCACCCTCGGACTCGTCGAGCGCCTCGACTTTGTAGCCATGGCTCTCCGCCCAGCGCGTGTACATGCGCTCCATCGTCGCCGTCCAGTCCTGAGCATCGGTGCCACCGTTGCCAGCATGGATAGAGACAATTGCAGACTTCGCGTCATGCTCGCCATTGAGCAGCAAGGAAAGACGGCGTTTGGCAAGCTCAGCCTCGACGGCGGCGACCTCGTGAGCGAGTTCCTCGGAGAGCGCCTCGTCCGGCTCAGCGGAAACCATGGCAGACAGTTCTTCCAGGTCGGAGAGGCGCGAGGCCATCCCTTCCCACGCGTTCACTTCATCGCGCAGGCGGCTCATCTGCCGCATCTGCCGCTGAGAACGGCTGCGATCACTGTAGAAGTCAGGCGCGAGCGATTCCTGCTCGATAGCGGCGATTTCGCGCTTCTTCTCTGGCAAGTCAAAGATGCGCCGTGATGTCAAACACCCGGCGCTTCAACTCCTCGATACGGCTATCTAGCTCACTCATGGAGACTGGTCACATCCTGTTGCAAACATCGCTCATCATGTCGCATTGACACTCAGCCGATGGTATGCCACATCGCGCGCCCCACGTCAAGCCTGAGCCGTCGCGGCGAGGTCTTGCAGAATGGTGTGCGCGGCATTGCGACCGGGCGCGCCAGAAACCGAGCCACCGGGATGGGTGCAGCCGCCAGTGAGATAGAGTCCGGCGACTGGGGAGCGATACTGCGAATATCCTGGCATCGGACGCATGAAACCGTCCTGCGAAGGGTCCTGATCGCCACCGTGACAACTGCCGCGCCAGTTGTGCGGATTGCGCCGTTCCAAATCGAGCGGACTTTCCACATGACGCGCAAGAATCACGTCGTCCGTGAGGTTGGGAGCAAGCGTCTTTAGGTGCGCTAGCAATCGATCGGACACCTGTTCCTTGATCGTATCCCACCGCTCTGGCCCCTCCGGCAGTTCATACGGCAGATAGCTAATGACCTTGAGCGTATGTTGACCGTCAGGCGCACGCGAAGGGTCAACGGCGCTGGAGTTCACGACCAGGAGCATCGGATCATCGAGATGGAGGCGTCCCGCACGGAAGTCCTGGCAGGCGGCGAGCAGATTCTCGACGCTGCCCGCCGCGCCCATCGCAACGCTGGTTGTCGATCCATCATACGTACGGTAACGTGGCGCCTCGGAGAGCGCATAGTGGGTCGCGAAGAACGTGATGCCAGCGCGCCATCGGTCGGCGCCGCGCACGAACTCATCGCCGAGGTGGTCAGCGCCAACCGCGTCGGGCAGGTGCTTCAGGTGCATTGAAGAGACGACGCCACGTGTTGACCGCCGCGTGCGGCCATCGCGTGTGCGCACGCCGACCGCGCGCCCGTCTTCCACTAAGATGCTGTCAACCCAGGCGCCTGTCTCGATCGTTCCCCCGTGCTCGGTGATGAGCGCGGCCAGCGCCTGCGGCAGCATTCCAGAGCCACCACGCGGCGTCGTCCAACTGTAGGATTGCCGACCAGCGGTGAGCGAGAATGGCAGGAAGCCAGTGTACGGGCGGTCGATTGGCTGAGCGGTCATCATCGCCATCCAGAGCAGAAATGCCCGCACATGTGGGTCCTCAAAGCGCTCGCAGACCACCTCTACCGCTGACGACATCCGCACACGCGCCATCTCCAGCCCTTTCGGCGTCGCTTCCAGCGCGGCCAGCGCCTCACTTGGCCGGACAGGCGCCTGCTGATTCCCGCGATTGACCGTCGCCTTGACTGTATCCCAGTCCGCAAGCAATTCGAGGTAGGCGTGCGCATCACGAGCGGAGAAACGCGCGAACTCAGCTGCGGTGGCTTGCTTATCGCGCCGCATGGTGATGCTCTCGCCGTCTGGAAATGGGATGACCAGCACAGGGTCAGGAAATAGATACTCCAAGCCATAGTGGTCGAGGTTCAGTTCATTTTCGCGCAGCAAAGGATTGGATTGAATCAAC
>DASVZC010000082.1:0-40744 GCA_036391835.1 Ktedonobacterales bacterium
GACATGGGCGCGAACGATCTGCTGCCTGATATCAACGTCTCGAACTGCACAGTGAGCAGCAGTTGGTCCACCGACCTCGCCACACTCGACACCAACATGACCCAGACCATCCTGCCGAAGTTGATCGCGGCGATGACAGTGAATGGTGTGCGCACGGGCGACCTGGTGATGATGAACTACTACGACCCCTACCAGAATGTCTGCCCGAACTCGCTCTCCTACGTGCAGTCGCTCAATTCGCACCTCGCCGCCGATGCGGCGCAGTTCAACGTGCCGATTTCGGATGTCTATACCGCGTTTGGCGGTTCGACTACCCCGAACCCGAACATCTGCACGGACACGTGGATGTGCAGCATTTACCAGAACATCCATGCCACCACGACTGGCTACGGTGTGATCGCGAACTCGTTCAAGTCAACCATCGGCTACTAGCCAGCCCAACGACCACGCGAGATGCCGCCCCTGCGCTGACCATCGGCGTAGGGGTGGTTTCGCATGCCAGCTAAACATGCGCATATATCGCGTATAGTCAGAGAGGAGAGCTTGCTGCCTGGCGCCAGTGGACGATGGCGCGCCAGCGATGGCTCTGCTGATCCCATGAAACGAGGCCGACCATGCGTACGGCTGAGGAGACGAGCGACCGAGATGCGGACGCTGTGGCTGGTGGATTGCTCATCACCGGCTCGCAGGCGGGGGAACGCACGACGGTCGAGGCGCTACGTCTGGCAGACGGAATGCTAGTGTGGTGGTATGACAGCCGCCTGCGATTGAGTGATCTTACGTGTCTCGATGGGGTGGTGTGTGTTTCCAGCGTGGGCCGACCTCGCCCGGGTAGCCTCGGTCCGGCTGCGGTGGTCGGACTACGGGTGCGAGATGGAGCGCTGCTGTGGCGCCTGGGGCCTGCGCAGCTACGGCGGCAGATGGCGCACAGGCGAGTGACCTGGGGACTGCGGGCGCTCTGGATGACCTCAAGCCCTACCCAGGCCTGGCAGGTGATGCAGTCGCTTGAGTTGGCGGGTTCCATGTATCTCGCGGTCAGTGACGACATGGCGCTAGTCTGCAAGCAGCAGGCCATCTTCGGTCTTAACATGCGGTCCGGCGCGCTCCGCTGGGTTATGCCGACGCTCTCCGGCATGGGCCGACCGCTGATCGCTGCTGGTGGCAATCTCGTCTACATCCAGGGTGACTCTGGAACGCTCGATGCTTTGGACGCACGGACGGGGCGCAAACGCTGGAGCAGTGAGGGGAAGTTGCACGTTGAGTTCGACGCGGATACGCTCGCCGTGAGCGAGACTCAGGTGTACCTCTTCACTACCCATGGTCGTCTGCGAACGATCATGACGCTACGGTTGGCGGATGGCGGGCGCGAACAGACCCTTCCGCTGGCTGATGGGGAAACGCCGGTTCGAGTGACCTCCGACGGACTCGCGTACGTGATGCGCGGGGCGCGGCTGGGTGCCGTGCGGATGGCCGACGGCGCCGAGCTGTGGCAGAGCGCTCCCCTCTGGAGTATTCCTGACGCCGAGCGTGAAGCCTTTGCCATGTCTGTGCGGTTGGTGGTTGGCGAACAGGCTGTTTTCTATGGATACAAGGTGTTGACCACTCGTGTACACCACACAGTGGTGGGAGCCCTGGACAAGAGCAGTGGGGCGCCTCTTTGGGACTGGCGCGGACCGGAGCGACCACTACCCCTGAGCGGCGCTCCGAGTCTGCATGCTGCGCAAGGAAACATCTTCGTCATCACGTCGGCAGGGATCTTCGCGTTCAATGGCGCTGATGGGCGGCTCTTGTGGCAAGCTCCTGGAGATCCCTCCGTTTCCCGTGCTGGGCTGTCGATAGATCCTTTCCTATCCACATGAGTTCTGAGCGCGTGTGCCTGGAACGAAGCGCCAGGCGTCGGACTGCTCCATACTTCTCGGTCTTGCCAAGGCAGCTCTATGGATTGGACATAAGTCGCACGCTGGCACGGTGTATGCAGAGGCATTTTCATGGATGTGAACCAGGCGGCAAGCGACCTCGCAGAGCCGCCTGCGAGAGAAGGGAGTTCTATCATGCCGTACAAGACCGATACCGAGCTACCGGACAGTGTTCGTAACGTGTTGCCCACGCACGCGCAAGACATCTATCGGAAGGCGTTCAACAGCGCGTGGGGCGAGTATACTGATTCCAGCAAGCGCCGTGGCGATGAGTCGCGCGAAGAAGCAGCGCACAAGGTCGCCTGGGCCGCCGTCAAAGACTCATACGAGAAGGATGAGAAGACGGGCAAGTGGCGCCCGAAGCACATTAGCCAAGGGCGTTAGAAAGCGTGTGGTTCAATGCGACGTGACACCCGTACGATGCGGCCAGTGGTCATCATCTCGGCGGCGCTGACGGGCGTCGCGTTCGTCGTCTCGCTGCTGGCGAGCCTGAACCTCTATCTCCTGGAAGATCAGAATCCCCTGACCCTCACTGCCTATCGCAGTGCGCCGCTGCTGCGTGTGAGCTATGACGCCGCGTATATCTCCGCGCTCGTGGCAGGCGTGATGATCGTCGCGCTGCTCGTGCGCCTGTTCGCGCCGAGGGGACGCGCCGTGCTCGCCGCAATCGGCGCGCTGGCGATGGTCGTAGCGTTCGGCGGTTTCGGTGGTTTGCTCGTGCGTGCGCCGCTGAGCTTTCTGACGCTGTTCGCCGGCTTCTGTGCGCTTACGTTGCTTTGCCTGTTCGTCGCCGAGCGTACATCTGCTTGGCTTCGGTCTACCTCCAGCGACCATACGGCCGCGCTCATGGGGAGTTGTGCCGGCGTCATCGTGGCGCTGCTCGTCAACGCGGCTGCGCTTGCTCCTCATACCGTCGCCCTCAACCCTGTCAGCCATGCGCTCTACATGCAAGGTCAGATCCCCGGTACACATCTCAATGCGCTGCTGCTCGGCGCTGCGCTCCAACTGTTGCTGGTGACTGCGCTGGGACTGAGCCTGCTCGTCGCCCTTCGTCTTGCCCGACGCGCCTCCGTGTGATAGTCGACGCTTGCTTCACGTAGTATGTACGTGGCGTGCGAGTGACGCGTCGCGGGGCGCTTCGTGCGTGGAATAGGGGAGGGTGGGCGCATGCCGTCGATACCGACAAATGAAACTGTGATGATCGATGCGATTGCGCTGATCGTCGTCGGTTACCTCGCGTTTCGCCAATTCCGCGAGAAACAGTCACGTGTCAGTCGGTTGTGGGTTTTGCCCGCGCTTACCTTGCTCTTCAGCTACACCAGCATCCAGAACGACCTCTTTGATACAGGATGGAGCCCGGTGATCATAGCCGCCGGCTTCGCGGTTGGCCTGATCATTGGCGGCATCCGTGGCGCCGCGACGAAATTGAAGGTTGACCCTGCGGCGGGCCTCATCACCGTGCAGGGAACCATCATTAGCGTGCTGCTCTGGCTGGCGCTGCTGGCGGTCAAAGGTATCGCCGATGTCGCCCTCGCGGGGACAGGTCAGGCCAACTCGACCGCAGGGTTGGCGACTGGACTCGTGACTGCTACGCTGTTGTCCTTCTCGCTTGGCGCCATCATCGCCACCCGCGTCTATTGGTACTGGCGCTACTCGCTCGCCGCCGCTGATCTCTAGCGCATCCCAGGTCTCTACCAGTCGAAGAGACGGGCGAGCGCGGCGCGGCCATGGCGCACGATCAGCGGGCTGCCATGCGGGCAAACGGCAGGCGCGGCGACGGCGCGCAGATCGGCGAGCAAGGCGCGCTGTTCAGGCTGGCTCAGTAACTGTCCACGGCGGATGGCTGAGCGGCAGGCGAGCGAGATGCAGACATGATCGAGCCAGTCCTCACCCTCCACATCCGCCGCGACTTCAGCCAACTTGTGCGCGAAGTTCGCTATGTCTTGCGCTGCGCCCGGCGCGCTGGGCAGCGACCGCGCCAGAAACGCTGCGCCGCCGAACGGTTGTAACTCCAGCCCGAGGTTTGCCAGTTCGTCGAGCCGGGCTGAGAGCGCCCGCGCCTGGAGCGGCGTCAGTTCGATCAGCAGTGGTTCCAGCAGCATCTGGCCAGCCGCGCTGTCCTTCGTTGGCGACACCTGGCGGCGTGCTAGCAACCGTTCGTAGAGGATGCGTTCGTGGGCGCGGTGCTGGTCGATCAGATAGAGGTGGCCGTCTGCTGACTGCGCGACAATCAACGTTTGGTCGAACTGCGCCAGTGGCTCCAGTGTGGGGAGTGGCCCGCTGGGCGTGTCCTCCGTCCAACGGAGCGCTTCGAATCGACTGGGTGGCTGTTCGCGCAGGCGCAGCCCCCGCCGCCGACGTATCGCCGGGAAGTTGAGCGCCAGCGGAGCGATACCGCCCGCGCCAATCGCCAGCGAGCGTCGCCCCTCGGTGGCGAAGGACGTCGGAGCGGTTCCCAGCGCCGTGTGGGTCAGTCGGCGCAAGGTAGCGCCGATGGCAGCCTCGTCGCGTAGCAGCGCCTCCAGCTTCGCCGGGTGGATGTTCGCGTCGATGCGCTCAGGCGCCACCGTCACCCGCGCAATTAGCAGCGGATGTCGCCCCTTGCGTAGTGTCGGACGATAGCCCGCTTCGACGGCTGCATGCAGTGCGCGATTGGCAAGCGGTCTACCATTCACACTCAGGTAGATATGCTCGCGTGTGGGGAAGTTCCACAGACGAGCCGCGACGGCCCCACTAATCGATACGTCCGCCGCATCATCCAGGCGCGCCTGTTCGAGCGGCAGGAGCATGCGAGCGACATCTACGCCAAAGAGCGCGGAGACGGCGCCCGCCAGGTCGGCGCCAGGTGTTTGCAGCAGTAACGCGCCATCGGAGATGAGCGTGAAGCGAATTGCTGGATGCGCCAGCGCATACGCACGCACGACTGCGACAGCGCGCGCCGCCTCGAAACGTGGACCGCGCAGCAGCGCTCGACGTGCGGGCATTGCGTGGAAGAGGTCGCGCACTGTCGCAGTCACTCCGCGCCCGCGTGGCTGCGACTCGCGCGCTACGATAACGCCGTCGCGCAATGTCAGCGTGTCCGCCAGCCCGCCATCGTCGCAAGCGCTGGCCAGCGTGAGTTCTGCGACCGCCGCGATGCTCGCCAATGCCTCACCCCGGAACCCAAGCGTTGTTACGCGGGCGAGGTCGTCCAGGCTACCCGTCTTGCTGGAGGTGTGCTGCTGCGTCGCAAGTTCGAGGTCTTCGGCGGCGATGCCCCAGCCGTTGTCGGTGACGCGCAACAGACGCAGCCCGCCCTCGCGCATTTCGATGCGCACATCGGTGGCTCCCGCGTCGAGCGCGTTGGCGATCAACTCGCGCGCGACCGAGGCTGGCCGTTCGATCACCTCGCCCGCCGCGATCCGCTCGATAACCTCTGGCGCCAGCGTGCGGATACGTGGCGCATGCGTCTCACGTGTCGCCATACGCTACCCTCGCTCGCCGGGCGATGTGGAAAGCATGCCGAGGCTCGCCAGCGCCCGTTGTTGCAGCGAGAACAGCAGATTGAGCGCCTCCAGTGGCGTCACCGACACGAGATTCAGACTTGCCAGCGCAAGCGCCACATCACGATGCTCCCCCGAGGGCGTCAATGGCGGCTCGTCGGCCTCAGCCAGTCCGTTCAGATAGGCGGCGGGACGCTCGGCGATGCTGGTGTCTTGCTGCGCGCTTGTAGCGCGGAGGAGCGACTCGGCGCGTGCGGTGACCTCCGTGGGCAATCCGGCCATCCGCGCGACCTGCACGCCATAACTGTTGTCGCTGGCGCCAGGGACGACGCGGCGCAGGAAGATCGCGTGTCCGTCGCGCTCGGCCACATCCATACGAAATGTGCGCAGACGGGGGAGCGAATTGGTCAGTCGCGCCAGTTCGTGGTAGTGGGTGGCGAAGAGCGTGCGGGCGCCAGTCACCGCGCACAGCCGCTCGATCACCGCCTGTGCGATGGCTAATCCATCGGCGGAACTGGTGCCGCGCCCAACTTCATCGAGCACGACGAGGCTACGCTCGGTTGCGTGTCGCAGGATGAACGCCGTCTCCACCATCTCCAGCATGAAGGTGCTGAGGCCGCGCGCCAGATCATCTTCAGCGCCGACCCGCGCGAAGATGCGATCTACCAGGCCGATGCGGGCGTACTGCGCGGGCACGAACGAACCTATCTGCGCCATGAGCGTGAGTAACGCCACCTGCCGCAGATAGGTGGACTTGCCTGCCATGTTCGGCCCGGTCAGCAGCATCGCGCGGGTTGGCGCATCGTCGTTCAAGTCATGGAGCCGCGTGTCATTGGGGATGAATTCAACGCCGTCGAGCGTGTTCTCGATGACAGGATGCCGACCGCCGATGATCTCCAGCGCGGTATCTTCGCGTAGGTCTGGCCGGACGTAGCGCCGCGCGACTGCCACCTCCGCCAGTGAGAGCCAGACATCGAGTTGGGCAAGCGCGCCGACTGTACGCCGCAAGCGCGGATGCGCCCGCGCAAGGTCCGCCAGCAGCCCACGATATAGGTCGCTTTCTAGCGCCTCGATACGCTCCTCAGCGTGGAGCGCCTGCGCCTCCCGCTCCTTGAGTTCGACGGTGACGAATCGCTCGCCCGTCGCAATGGTCTGCCGCCGCTGATAGTCGTCTGGCACACGGGCGAGATTTGGCCGCGTCACCTCGATATAGTAGCCGAACACTTTGTTGTAGCCGACTTTCAGTGAGCGGATGCCGGTGCGCTCGCGTTCGATGCCCTCCAGTGCGGCGATCCACTGGCGTGTGGCGCTGGCGGCATCGACCAGCGCATCGAGATCATCGGAGTAGCCGGGTCGCAGGCGGCGACCAGTCGCTTCTCCGGGGTCGGCGACGGCCCGCAGAATCGTCTCGCGTACCTCGTCGCAGGGGTCCAGCGCGGCATAGGTTTCTCGCAACGCAGGCGCCTCGCAGGCGGCGAGCGCTTCGATGATCGCAGGCATCCGGCCGAGTCCGTGCGCCAACGCGAAGAGTTCGCGCGGAACAGACGCGCCCTGCGTCACACGCGCCGCCAGCCGTTCCAGATCGCCCAGGCCAGTGAGCAGCGCGCCCAGTCGCTGGCGGATGTCCGCCCGTTCCGTCAGTTCTGCCACCACGTCGAGCCGCGCCTCCAGTGGCGCACGGTCGCGCAGGGGATGGAGCAAGGTGCGCCGTAGGAGGCGTGCGCCCATGGGCGTGCGGGTGGCGTCGAGCGTGGCGAGCAGTGTCGCGGGTTGTCGCTGCAAGGAGGACGTGGAGGTATCGGTATGGCTTGGCGCAACCACCTCCAGAGCCCGCCAGACGCGTCCATCCATCTCGACATTGCCGCGAGTGTCATAGGTGCGCAGGTCGCTCAACAGGGCAAGTAGCGGCGGATTGACCCGCTCGATGTACTGGACAATCGAGCCAGCGGCTGCGGTCGCGAGAGGCAAATGCTCGCAGCCATAGGCGGCTAGCGTGGCGACGCTGAAGTGGCGGCAGAGGCGAATGCGCGCGCTCTCCGGCTCGAAGCTGTCGTCGGCGCAGGGGCTGATGCGATAGGGGCGCAGCCACGACATCTCGGGCGCTTCGTCGTTGGCCAGGCTGGCGCTCAGCAATACTTCGGCGGGAGTGAGCCGCGCCAGTTCGGCCTGGAGCGCATGCGGCAGATCATCTATAGACCACTGGACACACGCGAATGCGCCGACACTGGCGTCGGCCCAGGCCAGCCCGACCGCGCGTGGCATTCCCGTCGCGGGATCGCGTCGCCCAAATGCGACGGCGGCGAGGTACGTTTCGCGGGCGGGCGCCAGCATGCCTGGCTCGACCACTGTGCCGGGTGTCAGCACGCGCGTGACTTCACGTTTCACCAGCCCACGCCCCGACGGGCTGACCTGATCGCAGATGGCGACACGGTAACCCAGCGCGACGAGGCGCGAGGCGTACCCTTCGATGGCATGCGTCGGCACGCCCGCCAGCGGAACCACCTCGCCCGGCCCGAACGAGCGCGCAGTGAGGGTCAGGCGTAGTTCGCGGGCGACGGTTTCCGCATCGGTGTCGAAGAATTCATAGAAGTCGCCGATGTTGTAGGCGAGCAGCGCATCAGAATAGCGCGCCTTGATGTCGAGATATTGACGGCGTGCGGGAGTTGACATGGCAGTTCCGGCGCTCTCAAGATGGCGTAAAAATGTGGGTCAATTGTACCACGACACCCTGAGCGCGGACGATTACGCGCTGGCTATCGATCTGCGCATCGGCGTCTGCGATGGCTGCGTCAGGCGTGCGAGTCGCGTGTAAGCCAGGACTGAGAGCGCGCCAAAGAGGAGCGCCTGCCCGCTATGAATCCACAGCCAGGCAGTAGCGTCGCCTTGCCCGAACGTCTGCCTGAGCAGGTCGCCGGGCCAGACGGCCGTGAAGAAGACGAATATCCCCACGCTATGCGTGACGATGCCCGGTAGAATTGACTGGCAGAGCAGCGCCGACATGCCGAGCATGAAATCCACCAGCAGATAGAAGACGATTGTTGGCCAGACGAACCCTTGGGTCAGCGAGTGTTCAGGCGACATGACTACGGCTGTGATGACGATGGCCACCAGCCCGCCGACCTGACCCTCCAGAATGCCCTGAAGATAGCCACGGAAAAGAGACTCCTCGACGACCCCATTCACCAACGCAGCCATGACGACGGCCAGCGCCACCGTGAAGATAGGATAGCGAGAGTAGTCTGGCAGCACGCGCGAGGGTAGTCCAGCGGCATGGAAGAGGACGACCCAGAGGCCAGCGAGCGCTACGATGGCGAGCAGTCCAGCGGCGACCGCCCAGCCGAAGACGTTGGCTGGCGCCCGGTTGGCGCGCAGCAGGCGTCGCCGAGCGTCAGATGTGCTGTGAGGCGCCCATGCGCCGCCAAGATAGCGGTACAGCGCCCAGAGCAGCAGGCCCATTACCACCACAGACCAGGGTATCGCGGGGGTGGTCGAGAGATTGAGGCTCAGCAGACCTGTCCAGGTAGCGCCCGCGAGCGCGGTGACGGCGAAGGCGAGCGCCCATGCCCAGACCGCCGTAAGCCTCGAACGAGAAAATATGTGCATTCGTCGCACTCCCAGCATTATTGCCGTTCGCCTGATGAGATGCGCCAACCCTGGGGTTTATTCTAGATACTGAGACATACGGAGGTGGTTACAGACGCTGAAATGCCGCTGGGCTAGCAGCCAGTCCAGTTAGGACTTGATACTCCATACGCGAACGCATGCTGGTGGCTGGAAAGCGCTTAACGACCCATCCGGCATGCGGCTTCATGGACGTAGACACACCTGATTGACTGATGGCATGAACCAATCTGCCGACCCACGCCTTCACCTGCCTGCTCGCTGGAGACGGTTTGAATCCTCAAGAACCTACCGGCTGCTGAGCAAATGGGTCTTTGCGGTCCCCGCGCAGCTCAATGCTGCGGCGCTCATGATCATGGCTGTCAGACAGTCCCTACAGGCAGTTTCGACAGTCGATGTGGCCAACGTCTTTCATATGCTCACGAATATACTCAAGCGGGCAGTGGAGACCGTCGGCCCTGAGTGCCGTGCCTTCCCCTCCTCGGCGCGCAGGCCCCTACCTTCAGGTAGGAGTTAGTGGCGTCTAGAACAAGTGTGCTACACTCCGTCCGTACCGTCGGGCCGGGCAGGCCAATCAGGCGCTACCGTCGTCCGTTGGGACCTGCGTCGCCTGAGCATCCCCTCATAGGGAGTGTCAATAGGAGAGGCAGCATGCGGTTTCTTCTCACGTCCGCTGGCATCAAAAACACAAGCATCCACAACGCGCTGGTCGACCTCCTGGGCAAACCAATCGCCGACTCCAATGCCCTCTGCATCCCCACTGCGGGATACGGGAGCAATTATGGCAGTCCTGCTGGGATCTGGCGTTTCATTAGTGGACAGTCCGCCCAACCCATGTGCGCGCTGGGGTGGAAGTCGTTGGGTGTGCTGGAACTCACTGCGCTGCCCAGCATCGGTGCAGAGCGCTGGGTCCCCTGGGTCCGAGATACCGACGTCCTGCTGGTGAACGGCGGCGACGCCCTGTACCTATGCCACTGGATGCGGCAGTCTGGGCTGGCCGACCTCCTGCCGTCGCTGCGCGAGACGGTCTACGTAGGATTCAGCGCCGGGAGCATGGCGCTGACCCCTCGTATCGGCGAAGACTTCGTCGGATGGAAGCCGCCCACCGGTGACGACAGCACGCTGGGCATCGTCGACTTCTCGATCTTCCCGCACGTGGATCACCCCGATTTGCCGGAGAACACTATGGCCGCCGCAGAACAATGGGCGGCCGGGCTCGGGGGTCCGGCGTATGCGATCGACGACGAGACTGCCATCAAAGTGGTCGACGGCGAGGTCTCCGTCGTCTCCGAGGGGCACTGGAAGCTGTTTACCCCCTAATCCGCTGGGAGCGTCTGTTCAGCGTCTACCGCAGCGGATTCACGTTCGCCGTCATGCTGCTGAGTATGCGCCGAACGACGCCGAGAATCGATGTGCGTCTGGAGCGCCCCGCGGTGAACCGACCCGCGCAAACTTGCAGTGGCGCCGGGCGGTATGATATACTCGCGGCGTAAGGGCGAGCATCCGACAAAGGCCAATGGCCAGCGGATAGTGGCTCTTTCACAATCGAGATCAACTTCGGGGTGTAGCGCAGGTGGCTAGCGCGCAGCGTTCGGGACGCTGAGGTCGGAGGTTCAAGTCCTCTCACCCCGACCAGAACCGTCAGGCTAGGAATCCTCACACGATTCCTTCCCTCCGGTCTCTTTCGAGGAGCACGCCATGCTGGCGATGGATATGCGCATTTCAGGAGCGATAGAATCGCGTCCTTGCGCGTCCAGTCAGCGGGGCGTGCTCCTTTTTGCATGTTTGCCCGCATTCGAGCCCGCCGCGCAATCGCAACGCGGGTACATCGAATCGGTGAGTGATCAATACCAAAGACGGCGGAGATAGCGACATTCACTGCGCCTGGCTGGCGCGCGATTGTCTCTCATTCTCCGTCACGACGGTAAGGCGACGTGGCGTAGAATTGGAAGGGGGTCGCCAATGCCAGTGCTTGTGCTCAATGCGTCTCTCCAGCCGCTCTCGGTCATTCCAGAGCGTCGGCTCGTCGTGCTCCTCTCGAAACAGAAGGTCGCCTTCGTGGATGACAATATCCGCAAGGTGATCGAAGAGGGTGTCGGCGCCCGTCGCCTCCCCATGGATGAACCGGTCATCGTGCAGCTGCTGGCGAATGTGCGTGTTCCGCGCATGGCGCTGCGCCCGACCCGCGCCAACATCATGTTGCGCGATGAGGAGACGTGCCAGTACTGCGGCAAGCACTTCCGCGAGTTGACGCTCGATCACGTCATCCCGCGCTCACGTGGTGGCCTTAGCACCTGGGAGAACCTCGTCGCTTGTTGTCGCGCCTGCAATGGTCGCAAGGGCAATCGCCTGCCGCATGAGGTGGGCATGAAGCTGCTGAGCACTCCGCGACCGCTCCACAACGAGTACGCGGGGTTCTTCCTGCTGCGCTACCCGAGGCTGCGCGAGGCCTACGAGCAGTTCCTCGTCTCCGCGCAGGTTGGCGGCGACACCGAGACGATCATAGAGGCCAGCGCCTGATCCCGCTGGCCTCGTTTTATGCCATCCGCGCCCATCACTTCGCCGTCAGCCTGCCGCGAAGGCCATTGTGTTGCGAGGGGACGGCGCCCATGCTACACTATTCTGGTGGTAGTGCGCGCCGTTCCCAATCCATGCGCGCCGACGCATACCCCCACACAGCGATGACTACATCCAGCGGCGAACCCGCTCGCTCTGAGGCAGTTGAGGTCTAGAAACACCATGGTGACATCTGCGACCACGTTCACGCCGGTTCACAAATTCCGTTTTGGCGCTGTTGCGCGCGACGCCGAGGGCGCAACAGCCTCGTTGGCGAATGTCGTCGTAGATGCTGCGTCGCGGACCGTTACAGCAGTTGGCCTGCGCTTCGGCGCCTTTGGCCGCGTGGTCTATGCTCCGGCGACGAGCGTCAACGAGGCGTCGGAGTCGCAGGTGACCGTCGATCTCACGCGCGAGCAGATCGAGAAAGATGGCAAGCAGCCGGTAGGCGTCCTCTTGTCGGGCAGTATCGCCGTCTCACTGAATGGCAAGCGACAGGGCAAGCTGTCGCAGATTAGTATCAACGCCGACACCCAGACGCTGCGGCATCTGATCGTCGAGCGCGGGATGGGCGAATCGGTTGTCTCGGCGGCTGCCATCCAGCAGATCAACGCGAACGGCATCACGCTGGGTGCGCCAAGCGATGGCTCGGCGGCGCTTACGCCATTCCATCCTGATGAGGAACTTCGGCGGGATGCGCTCAAGGCGCTCGACAGTTACAACCGCCTGCGTGTGGACGTCAAAGGCATCAACGTCACCGCCATTGATGGTGTCCTCTGGCTGCGCGGCCACGTCTCCAGCGAGTTGAACCGTCGGCTGGCGCAAGACCTCGTGAGCGGTTTGTATGGCCTTGCCGAATTGCACAATGAACTCATCACTGATCCAGAACTCGCCGCCGCCATCTCACACGCGCTGGCTGGTGATCCGCGCACCGCTGAGGATCGTATCGGTGTCTATTCGATGCTCGGCGCTGTACACCTGCGCGGCGCGGTACGCACGGCGGCCGCTCGCGAGGCTGCAGGGCAGTTGGCCAATCAGGTACTGGGTGTTGGCGAGGTCTATAACGACCTCGTGGTGAACCCGGACGCGAACGTGCTGCCCGTGATGGCTGGCGTCACCGGCTCCGAGGATGTCGTGCCCGGCGGACGCTAATTTCCCGCGCTGCTTATCTGCGATTACAACAAAGTCCCCGACGCGCTGCTAGCGTATCGGGGGCTTTCGTGTGTCTAGCTTCAGAGATAGGCTCAGCGTGCGATGGCGGCCAGATGCATAACAAGCGCCACCAGCCACACGCTGCCCAGCAGGAGTGCGCCAAGCGCCAGCCAGCGGAACTCACGCGGCGTGTGGGTTTCTTCGGCGTGCACGATGCTCCACATGCCGAGCGCGAGTCCCGGGAGTGTGAAGATCGTCATCGCTGGGACGAAGGGCGCCGTCAGGCTGAGCGCGATACAGACGACGGCGAGGAAAGCGGTCAAACTGACCATGGCCTCTTGCGGTGTCGCAGGCGGGGCTCCGTCTAGCGGTGTGAGCCATGTACCGGGGCGCTGCAACATCGCGGGCGGCGCGACGAACGCTGCCGCCGCTGGGGCGCCAGGATGAGCCGCGGGATATCCCTGCGGACGCCACCTGTCGCGCTCTGGGTTGCGCGCGGGTCGACGCGCTTGCGCCGCTGGCCAGTTCGCGTCTGGTGGTTGTGTGTCGCGGCCAGCAGCGCCTACTGGCGCCGGCTGATGCGCTGGCTTCAGAGGAACGGCGACCACCGGCGCTGTCTGCCACGGTTCGGCCCACAATGGTTGCCCGCAGCGCATGCAATAGCGCGCCTCGGCTGGCGAGGAGCCACCACACTGCGGACACCAGCGCTGAATGAGGGTCACGATACTTGGCGGAGTCGCACCTAACTCCGCACGACACGCTGCCAACTCGCGTTCGAGATCAGTCGCCGACTGGAAGCGCTCGTTGGGGTCGAGCGCCATCGCGCGCAAGACCAGCGCATTGACCCGCTCGCTCAGCAGCGGATTCCGCTCGCGTGGCGTGGGCAATGCTTGTGCGCTGATACGCGCTGGCGCTTCGACGGGCTGATAGCCAGTGAGCAGGTAGTAGAGCGTCGCGCCGAGGCCGTAGACATCTGTGCGCTGATCGGTCGTTCCAGCCGCCTGATATTGCTCGGGCGGCGCGTAGCCCGGCGTGAACGCCAGCGCCGCAGCGATGGTCTGTTGCCCGTGCGCATAGAGTTTCGCCAGTCCCAGGTCGATCAGCACTGGGATGCCCTGCGTTACGCTCAATTTGATGTTCGCGGGCTTGATGTCGCGGTGGATGATCGGCGCGGGCTGAGAGTGGAGCTCCTGAACGGCGCCGCAAATCGGCTGAATCCAGTCGAGCACCTGCGCCTCGACTGGTGGGCGATGGGTGCGTTTGATAGTTTCGATAGCCAGGTCTTCTAGCGTATGGCCATCGACGTAATCCATGACGAGGTAGAGGCGTCCAGCCGTCTCGAAGACGGCGTAGCCACGTACGAGATTTGGATGGCGCGCATTGAGCAGAAACTCGGCTTCGAGTTGAAATTGCCGCTGTGTGTTTGGGTCGCGAGCAAATGCTTCCTTGATGGCGCGTTGGTGGCCAAGGGCGATATCGCGCGCGCAGTAGATGTGCCCGAAGCCGCCACCGCTGATGTAGCCTTCGATCTCGTATCTATTCCGGAGCACAACACCCGACGCCAGCGCCGGGGGCTGTGCATTGGCCGCGTATGGCTGCATCTCGTCCTGCCTCCTCTGAAGCGCGGCGATCCCTTCCGCGCCTCGATGTTTCAGCCAGGCAAGCGCTCCAGCGCCCATGATGGTGTTCCTAGCAGTATAGTGTCGTCGGTCACAGGACACAAGCCCACGCGACCCAATTTGGTTGGCCTGGCGCCGCCAGTGCGTATCATCGGGCAGTGGGCAATCGGTGTTGAGATGCGCCATCCCCCAGAGGTCCCGGATGAGTGGGAACCCATATATTGTGGGGTCTGGCGCGCTCTTGTACTGGCTAAGACGTAGCATGCGTCACTCGCGTTGCGCGAAACGTACAATATGCGAGGAAACTCGCTGAAAACCAAAGGTACTGCCTCAAGTGGGCACGAAGTAGCGTCCGATGAAGGTGAAATCAGGGAGGGATGACGCCTGATGCCTGCGCTCACGACGGATGACCGTCGCCAGGTTCGCGGGCGCCGCGATAGTAAGGAACAGGGAGCGTGGAATGCTCAGTCAGGTACTTGCGCGGAGCGGTCAGCCGTCGCCGTGGTTGATGCTCGCGCTCGGTCTTGGCGCCACGCTGCTGCTGAGTTGGGGACTAAGTGTCGTCGTCGCGCGTCTCGCTCGCCGTTGGGGACTGCTCGACCTCCCAAGTGGACGCCATGCGCACACAATCGCAGCTCCGCGCCTGGGTGGCATCGCCATTTTCGCCAGTTTTGCGCTGATGTCGTTGCTGTTCTACCATCCCGCCAGCCTCTATGAAGCACATGTCGCGCTGGGCCTCTTCGCCGCGTCGGCGCTGACCGTCGTTGTCATGGCGATTGATGATATTCGCGGGCTGGGAACCTGGCCGCGTTTGCTGGCGCAGACGGTCGCCGCGCTCCTGGTGATCTATCCTGGTGTGCACGGCATGATCATCGAGGTCATCCATAACCCACTCTCGTCTGGAGCCAGCGCCATTGTGCCGCTGCCACTGTGGATCGCGGTACCCTTCACCTGGTTCTGGATCGTCGGCATGATGAACACGATCAACTGGGTAGATGGCGTGGATGGTCTGGCGGGCGGCCTCGTCTCTATCGCCGCCATCGTGATGGCCGCGATTAGCTTGTTGCTGGGGCAGGTGACTGTCGCGCTGCTCTGTGCGCTGTTGGCGGGCGCGACGCTTGGCTTCCTTCTGCTCAATTGGCGACCGGGGAAGCTCTTCATGGGTGATAGTGGCGCAATGTTCCTGGGGCTTGCGTTGGCGACGCTCGCGGGCGTTGGTGGCGCAAAGTTAGCGACCATGCTGCTGTTGCTCGGCATTCCCATCCTCGACGCGGCGCGTGTGATCTTCCGGCGTGTTCGGCGTGGGCGCCCACCGATGCGCGCTGACCGTTCGCATCTGCACCATCGTCTGCTCGCTACGGGATTCACGCAACGTCAGGTGGCCTTGATGTTCTACGCGATCGGCGGCGCGTTCGGCCTCGTGACCATCATCGCCGCCTACCTCCAGGCGCACGCCTGGCAATGGAGCGCCTTCCTGCGTCTGACGCCGTGGCTCAACATTGCGACCACCGAGGCGCCGACCATCATCGGCCTGCTGCTGGTGCCTACCGTTACGATGGCTATTTGGGCGCTGGTGCGCCGTCGCCGCAGACAATTGGGCTTGCCGCCCGACTCCTCGACCAGTGGAGCGCTGAACCGTGAAGCTGTCTCGCCTGGCAATTCTGGGCCGCGTCCTCGCGCCTAGCGACCACATGGCGCGCGATATGGCTGCGCGCCATGATTGACCGATTTCCTCCGTATGTGTCTCTAGGACGATGAATTCATGTGGCGTTCTCTGTGCCTACCTCAATTGGCAGAATTGTGTGGCGCTTCACACTTCGCCTGAGCGTAACGATCTCGTAACGGCGCCGAACTATATTTGGCGCGTAGACACCGATGGCGATGATGAGTCCGGGGCGGACAGTTGGAGGGCGCCCGCCCGAACGCAAGCCATCGACGATGAGTGCAGTTGTGTGGAGGGGTGGCGACACACTTTAGAACTCTCCCCCATTTTTCGATGTTTTCACGAATACGGAGGAATCTCATGCGAATTACAAAGAGTGGCGCTGTTCGAGGCGCGATTGCGGCATGCGCTGTGGTGGCAACGCTGGCTTTCGGCGCGATGCCGGCGCTCGCGGATGGAAGCGGCGCTCAGACAAACACCATCACAATGAAGAACGCGTACATTCCCTTTGGCCCGGGCGCCAACCCGTGCACAGGCGCATCGGGCACGCTTGCGGCGACATCAGTAAACGGTGTGCTGCACGAGACGATCAACAAGGCTGGCGACATCTGGGACACAGGAACACTCACAGGCACGTTCCAGTTCGTTCCTGACGATTCCACCCAGCCGACCTACACCGGTCATGGGACAACCTGGTTTGGCGACAGCTTCAATAACCAGAACACGGTGAACCACTTCACCATGAACCTGAACCTGACCGGAACCGACGGTTCGTCAGTAACTATGCACGAAAACGGGCACTTTGGCGTCAGCGCGAGCGGCATTCCGAACGAGTTCGACCATGTCACGGTGACCTGCGGCTGATCGCTGTGACGTCTCGCCTGATGAGCGCTGAGTAGCACGATCGCCAGGGACAGGGGAAATCAGTTTCCCCCACCCTGGCGATACTTGATTCTATGATCTTGCCTCGTGAGCGCCGTGTGGCGCTAGCAGTCTAGTCCTCTTCCAGGCGGATGTATTTGAAGTCTTCGGCGTAGGTGAAGTCGTGGCCATGCTTGCGTGCGCGGTCGCCGTCCTCCTTGGCCCATTGCGTGATGCCGTCTTTGGGATCCCAGTCGCGCAACTGGCTGACATGCTGGCGCAGCGCTTCGATCTTCTTGTCCACGAAGCCTTCGATGTTCACCCAGCGGTCGGGTGTCTGGGTCCCCATCATGTAGATTTCCTTGACGTTGTGCGTCGCCAACCCTTCGGCGGCCAACTCAGGGAAGGCGAGCCGTGTGCTGGCGACGGGCATGATGGCCGCCAGCGTCGCTTCACCTGCCGCGCGATGGTCGGGATGGTTGATGTAGCCCTGGCCATTCCAGCGAGTCGTGGGGTCCTGGCAAATCACCACATCCGGCTTCACCTTCCGGATGACACGGGCGATGTCGCGCCGGACGTCGAGTGTCGGCTCCAGTCGCGAGTCCATATAGTGCAGGAAAATCACTGGATGCTGCACGCCCAGCGCATCGGCGGCGTTCTGCGCCTCGACGGCCCGTTTGGCCGCGAGCGCCTCGCTAGTAATCTCCATGTCACCGGCGTCGCCCACCTGACCATCAGTTACCAGACAATACCAGATGTCGCAACCCTCGGCGGCCCACTTGGCGACGGTACCGCCGCAGCCAAACTCGCCGTCGTCGGGATGCGCCATGACGATGAGCACGCGCTTCTTCGGCTTCTCCGCGCTTGTCTCGGGCGTCTGTGGTGTCTCCTCAACCATTCGACCTGATCTCCTTTGATGCGCTTACTTCATTGCTTGAATCGCAGTATGCAGTGTGTGCGACGCCTTCCGCTTCCCAGGCGGCGCGCAGCCACGACAGGCGCTCTAGCCCATGCGCGAGCAGCGCCTGATGCGCTGGGTCGTTCAGCCAGCGGCTCACACCGGAGGGATGCGGCATCGGCAGGAGCGTGACGCCGTCGCGTTCGCTGGCCGATCCGACGACTTCCTCCAGTCGCGACGGCCCAAGGAACGCCTCGATGGCCATCCCACCGACCAGCAGAATCGCACGTGGCCGCACCAACGCCAACTCGCGTTCGAGCCACGGGCGGCAGAGCGCAACCTCCGTTGGTGATGGCTTGCGGTCGCCACGCCCGCGCATATTGCGCCCCGGATCGCAGCGGGTCAACGCGGAGAGGTAGACGTCGCGGCGCAGCGCGCCTGGCGCGAATCCCGCGAGCGTTAGCCATCGCTCCAGTGCGACGCCGCTTGGTCCACCAAACATGATACCGCGCTCGATGGTGAGGTGTCCTGGGGCCTGCCCGACGATCATCAGCCGCGCCGTCGCGGGACCACGGCTCACCGCGAGTGGACGCGCGCATGCCAGATAGCCCGCTTGCTCACAGGCGCGACAGCCGCCAATTTCACGCTGGAGGGCGCCAAGCGCACGTTCACGCTCAGCGAGATCGGTTGTAGGCGGTATCGGGGGAAGGAGCGGGACGAGCGGCGCGGTCATTCGCGCGGGCCGGACGCCACACCGGCGTCCACATCCAGATCGATCACGCCATAATGAGAGTGGTAATAGAGTAGTGGGTCGCCGGGAACCGCTCCGACGGACTCGACGCTTCCCAGGAAAATGCTATGGTCGCCGCCGGGATAGACTGCCGCGAGGCGGCATTCCACATGCGCGATGGAGCTTTCCAGCACGGGCGCGCCTGTGACGCCAGAGTGGAAGGGCGTCATGGCGAAGCGATGATCACGGTCACCTATTTGTCCCGCGAAGCGGCGCGAAATCTCCTGCTGGTGCGCGCCGAGCACATTCACCGCGAAGAACCCGGTGCGCTGCACGAGGTCGTGCATGTGCGAGCGCTTGTCGATGCAGACCATCACCAGTGGCGGATTGAGTGAGACAGACGCGAATGCGTTGACAGTCACACCGGCGGGCCGTTCGCCATCGCACGTGGTTAGCACGGTGACCCCAGTCGCAAACCGACTGAGCGCTGACTTGAATTCAGCTTCGCTTACTGTCATGTATCGCTCCCCACGGCGGTGTATCTGCTCTACTTCGCTCGCGGGCAGGCGTCTCTGTCGGTCCGCAGCAATCCCTGGTTCGTCGTCAGGGTGTATTCTAAAGTATACTGAACTAGTCGGGAATGGCGCAACCACGATTGCATTCCTCATCACAAGCTAGCAAGCGCAAATGCCGCAAAGCCGAACAGCGCCAACCCTGAGCCAATATTGACGGCGCGCATGGCTCGCGCATCAAATCGTGCTCGTAGCAAGCTGACGCCGCCACTCAGCAGCAGCCACCAAAGCGCCGAGCCAAGGAACACGCCCACCACGGTCAACCCAGCCGCCACAGAACCGACGCCTCCGAGACCTAGCCCCGCGAAGATGGCGGCGAACGAGAGAATGGTCGCTGGGTTGGTCAGCGTCAACCCCAGCGTAGACACCCAGGCGCCAAGAAGTCCGCGCCGTGTGTGGGCAGCCGATGCCGGCGAGAGCGGCGCTGCGCGTGCGGTGGCAGGCGTAGCGAGCAATGTACGCAGGCCGAGCCAGACGAGGAAGAACGCGCCGATCACATGAATCCACAGGCGCTGCCCCACCAGCACGGAGGATACCGATGAGACGCCGAATGCCGCCACCGCTCCATAGGAAGCGTCAGCGGTTGCGGCTCCCAGCCCCGTCACGAATCCTACCAGTCGGCCATCCGCCAGAGTGCGGCGGATGCATAGCACGCCAATCGGCCCCACTGGCGCCGCAATCGCGAATCCAAGCGCCAGCCCTCGCAGCAGAAACATGAGATTCATGTTACTCATCCCTCTAGAGGCCGCCGCCGGCCCATTGCATACACGAAAGGACGCCCTCCAAACCGTGTCTCGGTCGTCTGGAGGGCGTCCCATGCTCTGGACGTGCGTGCGAATCGCTAGCGGCGCATGCTGAGTGAACCAGACCTCCCGAGCGGAGGCTGGCGCCGCTGGATGAACAGATTGTTTCGGATGCCGTACATGCGTGAATTCATCGATCAAGTTCCGCGCTTTGTGCTTCTCTGCGGAAGCGGCTGGCCGCACATGGCGGCGCTCTGGTACGCGCAGCATAGGGGATGAAGCGCGACACTGTCAAACCTGCCATGTGTGAGCCGCCCCACACGTGACAGCGGCGCCGCTGTGCCATACTGGAAATGGAGCGCACGACTCCGAATGTTCGATTTCCAGAGCGATCGTGCGTCATTGACCAAAGAGGGTCTGCTGATGTTCCAGATTCGTCCCCTGGCGCCCACAGAGTTTGAGCAGTTGTGCGCCGATATGCCACTACGTTCGCGGTCTCAGCATTGGGCAAATCTCAATCGGCAGCAAGCGGGTGAACTCCTCTATCTCGTCGCCTGGGACGGTCAGCGCGCCGTCGGCCAGGTCTGCCTCTTCTGGCGTCCATTGAATGATCCGGTCGCGACGTTGGCGGGCTGCCCATGGATCATCGATCTGCTCGTCCACCCTGACCATCGCTCGCGAGGCGCCGGAACTGAGCTGCTGCAGGCGTGTGAAGCGGCGGCCCGCTCGCGTCTGCGTTTTCGCATTGGGCTGGGTGTCGCCGTGACGAATACCCGCGCGCGTGCCCTCTATGAGCGGCTAGGTTATGCGGACGCGGGCCTGGGTGAGCAACTCATGACCGGCTCGTGGGAAGACGCCAGTGGCCAGACGCATGTATGGGAAGATCATGTCATCTACCTCATCAAGCAGCTTGCCGCCTGAGCGCGTGGTTCCCCTGCATGCGTCAGAACATCCGTGCCCCGAGTGGCGCATCACTGCGCGGCGAGATCAGCACGACGTCGCCGTTTTCGTCGGGCACGCCGAGCGTCAGCGCTTCTGACTTGAAGCCAGCAATGCGGCGGGGTGGGAAGTTGATCACCCCCAGCACGAGGGAGCCGACGAGTTGCTCAGCGGTATAGTGGACGGTGATTTGCGCGCTCGACTGCTTCACGCCGAGCGTTTCGCCGAAATCAATACGCAGCGCGAAGGCTGGTTTGCGTGCGCCTTTGAGCAGCTCAGCGGAGAGGATGCGCCCCACGCGAATATCCACCCGGTGAAAGTCTTCGATGCTGATCAGTGGAATCTCATTCAGTTCGCTCGACGTGGCGCCCTCGCGCTCGCTCATCTCAACCTCGCTTTCGCCGCACTTCGCGCGTGACTCTGCGCACGCATAGTATGACATGCGCCCACATGATACGATGGCGACGATAGCGTAATCGATACGTAGGAGCGCATGAAAGCAGGCGAGGGATATGCCAACCGCAAAGATACAGGTGGCGACCAAACGCGCCTATGAGCCGCCATCCGACGACGATGGCGAGCGGATTCTAATCGACAGGCTCTGGCCGCGCGGTGTTACCAAGGAACGCGCGCGTATCGACCTCTGGCTAAAGGATGTCGCGCCCAGTCGAGAACTGCGGACATGGTATGGGCACGATGAAGAAAAGTACGACGAGTTTCGGCGTCGCTATCGGGCGGAACTTGCTGAGGAGCCGGGCGCGTCAGCACTGGCGCTGCTACGTGAGCATGCCGCGCGTGGCCCGGTAACACTCATCTTTGCCGCGAAGAGCGCCGAACACTGCAACGCGAGCGCGCTGAGCGAACTGCTCGCCAGCGACACAGAGAATTAGGAGCTGGTAGGGTTGTCACTTGGAGCGAGCACAACTGCTCGCCTGCCACCATTGTGCGTAGAGGGTGACTGGCCGACCTCGTGCAGGCGACCTTCGCGCAGCAACTCGGCGACGATGCTGCCGACGGTTGTGCGCGAAAGCCCTACCAGGCGAGCGAGCGCGATACGCGAAAGCGGCCCCTCGCGCTCGAGCGTCGACATGATACATGCGCGGTTCGCGGCGCGCATGTCAGCCAGCCCAACGCCGTGTTTTGGCGCCTCCGCATCAGTTGACTCGCGCTGCTGCGGGCGGTGTGAGTGATTCACGCCGACCTCCCCTGGCGAGGATGCGGGCTACATGGCGCGTTGGCCCGCAATGTAGCCCGCGTACCAGCGACCGCTATCTTTGATGACTCGGCGCTGCGTCTCGAAATCGACATAGATCAGCCCGAATCGCTTGCTGTAGCCCATCGCCCACTCATAGTTATCTATGAGCGACCACGCGAAGTAGCCCGCTACTGGAACACCGTGGTCTATCGCGCGCTCGACGGCGCACAGATGATCACGCAGGTAGCGCACACGTCGCGTATCAGCAATGTGTCCGACGCCATTCCATTCGTCATCAAAGGCCGCGCCGTTCTCGGTAATCAGCAAGGCGGGCGGACGGTACGCGCGGTTCAGTTCCTCCAGCAGCATATCGAGGCCATGCGGATAGACCTCCCAGCCCATCGCGGTGATGTCAGCGTGCGACGCGCCCGGCACATAGTCGATGCCTTCCACGGCCTGCACTGACTCATCGTTTCCCGATGCCCGTACGATCCAGCGATTGTAGTAGTTGACACCAAGGAAATCTGTCGGCGTGGTGATGATCGCCATGTCGTCGGCCTCGATGGGTGGCGGATTCACTCCGAGATCGTCGAACAGCCCCTCTGTGTATTCGCCACGGCAGAGTGGGTCGAGGAACCAGCGGTTGTGGAAACGGTCGGCGCGCTGCACAGTGCGCAGCGTCTCTGGGCGTTGGTCGCCCGCGAAGATGGGAAAGAGGTTCAGCGCCATGCCGATGCGCGCCTCCTTCACATGCGCCCTGATGCGCGGAATGGCGAGGCCATGCGATAACAGCAGATGATGACCGACATCTACCGCAGCCTGCGTGTCGCCACGTATGCCTGGCGCGTGCTCGCCTGCGCCATAGCCCAGGTAGGCGCTGCACCACGGCTCGTTCTGCGTGAGCCACCACTGCACGCGGTCACCCAGGTGGGCCGCCATCACTTCGGCGTACTCTGCCATGGCTAACGCCGTATCACGCGAGCGCCAACCGCCCCGTTCGTAGAGCGCAAGCGGTAAGTCCCAGTGATAGAGGGTAGCGACGGGCGTGATGCCAACCGCTAACAGACGATCTACGAGACGGCTGTAGAAATCGAGTCCAGACGTGTTGGCTTTGCCGCTCCCGTCTGGCACGATGCGCGGCCATGCGATCGAGAAACGATAGGCGTTCAGGCCAAGTTCGGCCATGAGCGACACATCTTGCTCGGCGCGGTGATAGTGATCGGCGGCAACCTCGCCAGTTTGCCCGAGATAGGTGCGGCCAGGCTCGGCGGAGAAGGCATCCCAGGTGCTGGGGCCACGGCCATCCTCATGGACGGCGCCTTCGATTTGGTACGCTGATGTGGCAGCTCCCCACAGGAAGTCGCGTGGAAATGTCATACATCACCTATAGATGTTCATGTAAAGCGCCCGTAAGGCGCGGATCATCGAGGATGCGTGCGTCGCTCACTGGCCGGTAAGGCCACCAAAGGCCAGCCCAGCGCGCCAGTAGCGCTGCAGGAAGAGGAACAGCGCGATCAGCGGAGCCACCGCCAGCAGCGACCCTGTGACGATGAGGTTGAAGAGCAACTCATGCGCTGCTGGATCGAAGTTCCAGGTAGCGAGGCCCACGTTGATCGGATACAGGCCAGGGTCACTCAACACCACGAAGGGCAGGAAGAAGTTGTTCCAGATGGCCACGAACTGGAAGAGAAATATCGTGACCATTCCCGGCCCTAGCAGTGGCAGCGCGATCTGCGCGAAGGTGCGGACCTCGCCCGCGCCATCCACTCGCGCGGCATCGATCAATTCGTTCGGTACAGAGGCCGAGGCAAAGACGCGCGCCAGATAGACACCTACCGGGTTCAGCAGCGACGGCAGAAGCACTGCCCAATAGGTGTTCGTGAGGTTGACTTTGCTCATGAGCAGGTAGATCGGAAGCGCGAGTGTCGTCGGTGGCACAAGCACGGCGCCCAGCACGAGCGCCTGCGTCAGATTGCGTCCGGCGAAGCGATACTTGGCCAGCGCGTAGCCTGCCGCCACTGAGATCACCGTGCCAACCGAGCCACCAACGCCTGCATAGAGCAGCGTATTGCCGACCCAGTGAAAATAGACGCCGTTGTCGCGGGTGAACAGGTCCGCGAGATTGGCCGCGAAATCGAAGCGTGCGAACCAGAGGCCGAATGTGCTGAACAGGTCGGTGTTGTTCTTGGTCGCGGCAACCGCCAGCCAGTAGATCGGCGTCAAGCAGTACAGCGATACGATGATCAGAAACAGGTAGCCAGCGAGATTCCGCAGCGTGAAGTCGCGAGCCCCTACCAGACCACGTCTGCGTCCGGCACGCGCGCCGCGCCCAGAAAGCTTGATTGGAGTGGTCGCCATGGCTACTCTCCTGACCTGTCGCGTGTCAGCCGCAAGAAACCGTAGGAGAACAGGAACGTCACCGCGCCCAAAATGACTGCCAACGCGCCACCGTAGTAATAGTTGGTCTGCACGAAGGCGACATTGTAGGCATAGATGTTTGGCGTGAATGTCGAGGTGATCGCGCCAGAAAGCCGACTGAGAATCTCGGGCTCGTTGAAGAGTTGTAGTGTCCCAATCAACGAGAATAGCGCGCTCAGCAGGATAGCTGGCCGAATCAGTGGCGCCTTCAGCCGCAGTGCGACGCCTATCTCGCTGAGGCCGTCGAGTCGACCAGACTCGTAGATTTCCTGCGGGATAGCCTGTAACGCTGAATAGAAGATCACCATGTTGTATCCGGTGAACTCCCACGTGGAGATGTTGCCGATGGAGAACAGGATCGCCCGTGGCCCAAGCAGGTCTGGCGCAGGATTGTGCGTCGCCTGGAAGAGTTGCGCGATGGGGCTAAAGCTCGGGCTGTAGAAGAACCCCCACATGATCACGGCGACCACCCCAGGCACGGCGTACGGCAGGAAGAACGCCAGCCGGAAGAAGCGCCGGAAGCGTATTACCGCCGAATCCATGAGAAACGCCAGCACGAGCGCCAGCAGCATCATGACGGGAATCTGCACCAGACCGAAGATGACCACGCGCTTGACACCATCCCAGAGGTTGGGGTCGTGCAGCGCGGTCACATAGTTAGCGGCGCCAACCCAGTGGATGGTGGGTGGGCCGAAGCCCAGGCCGCTTCGCTTAACGGTGTACAGGCTTTGTGAGAAGGCGTAGAACAACGGCGCGAAGAAGAAGCAGACGAACAACGCCAGAAACGGCGCCAGAAAGGCATATGGCGTGAAGGCGCGCAGCGAGAACCGTTTGCGCGGCCTGCGGCGCGTAGTGGACACGCGTGAGTCGGTTCCGGCGGGCGCCTGTGTTGTGGATGATGCGCCTACTGGCATGGTTGCCCCTCTCGACTGCTTCTCGGCTTCCTACATGCCTGGGCTCAGCCCTATGGGGATAGAGACAGCGCGCCGCTCCATCCCCATGGGAAATTAGCTCTCTACGTTGATGCCGTTCGTCTTCAGGTCGTTGACAACCTGCCCCTGCAGCTTGTCTAGCGCGCTGGCAAGGGATGTGTGGTTCGTGACGGCGGCATTGAAGTCGTCACCCATGAACTGATTCACCGCAGTCAGGTCAGGTGGCCACGTCCAGCCGGGATTGATGCTGGAGTTGATGAACACGTTGTCCACCACCTGATTGTTGTAGAAGGCGCTTGGCGCGGTGACTTCCGGGAACGAGAGCGCCGACTTGTTCGAGGGATACCAGCCGATCTCCTTCACGCCGATTTTCAGGCTGCCAGGATCGGTCAGATACCAGCGAACAAACTCTGCGGCTTCCTTCGGATGCTTGGAGCCAGCGACGACTGAGATGGCCGAGCCACCCCACATGGCGGTGATGTTCCCGCCTGCCGACCACTGCGGCATAGGCGCAACCGACCACTTGCCAGCTGTATCCGCCGCGCTGCCAGAGATGACACCCTGCCCCCAGACAGCCGATGGCCACGAGGCGATCTTGCCGCTGTTGAGGCCCGCATTCCAGTCGTTCGAGAAGTCGGCGACTGTTGCGACGAGGTGATTGTCGATCAGGTTCTGCCAGTAGGTAGCGACTTTCTTCGAAGTGTCGCTGTTGACGGTGACCTTCCACGAGTTCTTCACCGTGTCTACGCTGAACCAGATAGCGCCAGATTGCCACATCAGCGCCTGAATCCACCCGGTGCTTTGCGGCGGGAATGAGGCGATGTAGTAATCGGAGCCGAGTGCGTGAATCTTGGCGGCGTCTGCCGCAAACTCATCCCAGGTTGCAGGCGGAGTGGAAATGCCAGCCTTCTTGAAGGTATCGGTATTGTAGAAGAATCCCATCGGTCCCGTGTCTTGCGGGTACCCGTAGACGGCTGAGCCCTGCGTGACCTGCGACCAGGCCGCAGACGAGAATTGACTCTGCACATCACTCGCGCCGTACTTCGACAGGTCGACCAGTGCGCCATTCGATACCAGTGTAGGAATGTACTGATACTCGACCAGCGCGACATCGGGGCCGTTGCCAGCCTTCACCGCAGTGAGCACTTTCGGGTAATACTGGTTGGGCCCAGTCGCCTGCTTGAGCCCGGTAACATGGATATTTGGATGGGTTTTATTGAAGAGCGCCGCTTGCTCGGCGATCTGCTGGTTGAATCCCCAGAATGTGACATTGACGGGCCCGCTCGCTGCTGACCCAGAGCCGCCGCAGCCAGCCAGCGCGGTCAAGATCAACAGGAAAACCGAGGCCAGAGGAATGATGCGACGTGACCAGTACTGCACAAGAAACCTCCCGACAATGGAGAGACGGATCTACCGATGACCCGTGGTCAGCGCCTGCTCGCCAGACGCGTGTCCGACGGCGCGTGAAGTTGTGCGGTATTGCTTGGTGGCTTTGGTGGCCCAGAGTCGCCCTGAATCGAGGCGACGGGCGAGATACGAGACAGGCCAGCTGCGCCGAGGCGCGCTGTTCGCGGCCACGTTCGGCGTCAACTGGCGTCGCTATAGCGCAGAGAGGCTCGTGTCAGCGCGTCAGCGACTCCGGTGCGAGCCGAGCCGCATGACTCGCGGATGACGAGCCGGGTGGGCAAAAACTCACGGATGGGCGCCCGCACTGGCTCAGCGGTCTGCCAGCGTGGCTGTGGCTGACGCAGCGCGGTGACAGCGTCGAGCAACAGGGTTGCGGCGCGTTGTCCCATCTCGAAGAATGGCTGGCCAATCGTCGTGAGCGACGGGCGCATGAATGCGGCGGGCGAAACGTCATCGAAGCCAACCAATGCGAGGTCCTCCGGCACACGCACGCCTGCCTCCGCGGCGGCGCTTAGCACACCTGACGCCATATCATCGCTCGCGGCGAAGATAGCGTCAGGGCGCTCAGGTAGCGCGAAGAGTTCTCTGGCGCAGCTCAGGCCCCCGCTGACCAGGAAGTCGCCCTGTGCGACGAGCGCGGGATCGAGTGAGATGCCAGCCTCGGCAAGCGCGTCACAATATCCCAGGTAGCGGTCCTCGGAACATTGATAGCCGATTCGCCCTTTGATATGACCGATACGCCGGTGGCCAAGTTGCAGGAGATGCTTTACTGCGGTATAGGCGCCGAGGCGGTTTTCCGCGCCCACCCAGGGTGTCTGGCCTGTCGGGGCCGCCTGGTCGTCAAGCATCACAATTGGATATCCGGACGCGTGCAATTCGCTGAGATAGCCAGTCGCCTGGCCCGGATACACAGCCAATAAACCTTCCGTTAGTTTCGCAGCGAGGATGCGGTCTATCAACGCGCTGCGGTCCTGTTCATGACTGAAGCTATAGAGGATCAATTCGTAGGGACTCTGCTCGACAATCTCACCGATGCCATGCATGATCTGTGGCATCAGTGGCCATGTCAGCGACGGAATGAGCACGCCGATCAGTCGGGTGCGCCCTCCCGCTAGCCCAGCGGCGGTAACACTCGGCACAAAGCCCGTTTGGTGCATGATTTCGAGGATGCGTGTGCGGGTGACTGGGTCTACATCGGGCTTCTGATTGATCACCCGTGAGACCGTCGCCTTCGAGACCCCGGCAATACGTGCGATGTCGTTGATCGTGACCGTGCTTGCCATGTGGGGCCTCCCGCTCGACATGACCACCTGGAAAAGAATGAGGCCGGTGAGGAACCGGAAAATCGGCTGCGGCTCGTGTCCCGTTACCGCTTACGCGACCGATACCGCAACCGCTTCCGTAACCGGTTGCGGAAAGTATACTGATGCCTCCATCCCCTGTCAAGTGCCTGCTTTTGGAATCGTGGCGATGCAGGACTGGTCAGGAGTGGAGGCGTATGAGATGCGCCTATGTGGCTGGTGAGCGGGTTCGCTTACCCCGCCTGCTGGCGTCGGCTACTCGCCGTGACGTGAAGGGGCGTGCGGGTTGGCGAGCTGGCGCTTCGTCGTACGGCGGGGTCTGGCTGGCCGTCGAGGCTCACGAATGCCTCTGGAGCCGCGCCGCGCAAGAGCGCTTCATGGGCGTGAGCCTGTGCTGCCGCGAGCAGTGGCGCCTCCAGTGCGCCTGCTGATGCGCTTTTCACTGCCTCCAGCGCGCCCGCCCACGCGTCCTCTAGCTCGCGCATATCCACGCGGAGCCAGCGTGTCAAGGCTGAGACGCGGACGAGCGAGAGCCCGCTTCGGAACCCGCAGCAGGTGTAGTGGTCCCAAGCTGACTGTGCGCCTGGCTCCGGCGTCAACGTGGCGAGCGTGTCTATCGCCGGGTCAGCTTGTAAACGCGGATCATCGCAGACACGGACACCCGCGAAAAGGAGCGCGCGCGTGCGTGGATAGTCGCTAAGCGGAAATCGGCGATACAGGCGATCGAGCGATGCCTCGCGTAGCGTGCGTGGTTCAGGATAGGCAGCATAGTCGGAGCGGTGGTTTGCGTGGAACGCTGTGAGCGCGTCGTCCACCCGGCCAAATGCCCAGATATAGCGCTCGGCTCCCACGTCCACCAATCCAGGCCGATGGCGACGCGCTGACTCGGTGTGGGTCACTTCGCGCGCAATCTGCGCCACTACTGCGGCCTGTGCAGTCTGTTCACGCTCCACCAGCGCCTGCCCGAATGCGCGCAGTTCAGCCGATGTGACGCCTACCCGTAGCGGCGCAGTGTCACGGTAGGCCAGCGTCATCCACAGTCGCATCGCTGGATGGAGGCGTCCTTGTGGCGCCGCGACCCGTGAGGTATGTGCGCTTGTCGACCCGTTCAACATCGCTCACCGTATTTCTCTGGTCGCCATGCCTGGCGTGATGCGCGGCGCCATATGTGTGCCGATCACATTGTGCGGGCCTGCCGTGAGGCGAACATGGGAGCTCGATGAGGATTCTCTCATGCAGCCCTCAGCCAGGAGTTCCTTACCTCCTGCGCCGCGGATATGCTACGTAATGTATGATTGACGCAACCAGCACATGATGCGCCTGCTTGGGCATTGCTTTGGGAGTGGTGTTGCGGCGAGTGGAAAGCGATGGGCCAGGCATGAGTGGCGCAGATGTAGAGGCGGCGGCTGGTGGCGACTGGCGTTCCCTCGGACGATGGGCAATCGAGAGTCGGCCTGGCAATGAACGCGAGGCCATCGAGTGTGTGCGCGATGGCCTGCGGAATGTCTCGCTGGCTCACAATCGCTTCGAGGCGCTCATGACGGCTGTTGGTGAAGCGACTATGAACGCTATGGAGCATGGGAACGGCTATCAACCAGATGTTCCGGTGCAGGTCGAGGCGTTTCTCGCGAACCATGCGGTCATGGTGCGTATCACAGACCAGGGCGGCCCGTTTACGCTGACAGAGACGGATGCGCCCAACCTGGAGGCCAAGCTCAGCGGCTTGCAGTCGCCACGCGGCTGGGGATTATTTCTGATCGAGCGATTGGTGGACGAGGCGCGTGTGATCAATGAGGGGGCAGAACATGCCATTGCCCTCATCATGCGGCTCGACGGGCAATCTTCGTAACGCCTGAAATGCGTCGGCGCTCTTGCTGAATTACCAGGGGAGGACATCTCATGCCAGAAGCGACTGTCAAGATGACCGTTCGCCACGTCAACCCCGCGACGAGCGTTATAGACATCGTGGGTGATGTCTCAGCGTTTGCCGAAAACGTGCTCATGCAAGCCTACGATGAGGCTAGTGGGCCGACGACGCGCGCGATTGTCCTCAATTTCACTGAACTCGCGTACATGAATAGTAGCGGAATAGGGTTGCTCGTGACGCTGCTCATCCGCACGAATCGTCAGAAGCAGCGTCTACTCGCATACGGGCTGAGTGACCACTATCAGCGTATCTTTCAGTTGACGCGACTCAATGAGGCGATTCTCACGTTTCCGTCGGAAGAAGCAGCGTTGGCCGCCGCACACTAGCCGCACGCATCTAGCTGCGAGTTCGCTTCACGGACAGCGGCGAACAGCGCGTCGATGTCGAATGGCTTGCGGATGACAGTGATAGGCGCAAGCGGCAAATCCCGCAACTCCTGCTCCAGGGTTTCTACTGCGGCGCTGGCAGTGACGAGCACATACATGTGCCGCGCCGCCTGGCTCAGGTGCTGCGCTAATTGGCGCAGCACTGAGACGCCGTCAATGTCGCCAAGGACGTGGTCGAGGAGTACGATGAGTCGGCGGCTGGCCTTGGGAAGGATATCGAGCGCCTCGGCTCCGCTCTTTGCTTCGAGCACTTCGTAGCCCTCATCTTCGAGCGCGAAGCGCAGCGTCTCGCGTATGCTGTCGTCATCGTCAACGACGAGCACCGGTGCAGTTTTGTTGGCACTAGACACAAATAGTACTCATTCGCTTCTTGCTGCGGGAAACTCAGTTTCGCCGGAGGATGCCATCTTCGGAACCGCAACGCTCCTTAGGAGTAAACGCTGATTGAGTGTCAGCGAGCAAGCGGTGCGGGTTCATCTCAAACTACTATACCGTTGAGTCTCGCTTCCGGTTACGCACATCCCCCAACTATCCCATTGAACAGAAACGCCTTATGTCTCCTTTTGGTTGCGGCTCTCCGCGAATTAGCGTATGCTCTTGTCCGAATCAAAGTAACTGTTAGAATTGCGAGCGATCAGGGACTCGTGCGCCATCGGCGATCCCTTTCCGCTATCGATGCGATGACTATTGACGAGGCGATAGAGGCAATAGAGGCGACACATGCAGAGCGGCAAGACAACCACAGCACGCGCGTTATCCGCTGGCGGGCGTTCCTGGCTTTCACGGTTCGATTGGGAGACAATTGTGCGGCGCATCGCCGTGCTGACGTCCATCACGCTGTTCTTCGTGCATGTTATGGGCACGTTTGTCACCGACACCGGTTCCCAAGCTGGCTGTGGTAACTCCTGGCCGCTCTGCAAGGGCCAGTTCATTCCCTCAGAATTCGCCCACTCGACCCTGATCGAGTTTAGCCATCGTGTAGGCGTGCCACTCGTGACACTGCTTCTGTTGGCGCTCATTGTGGGTGTGCTGGCGCTCTGGCGCGATCGGCTGGAGATCAAGATTCTCGCGCCGATGATGTTCGTGTTCCTGTTCCTTCAGGCGCTGCTCGGCGCGCTGGCGGTGAAGTACCCTACGTCAGCGGTTATTCTGGCGTTCCACTTCGGCGTCTCGTCGCTCTCCGTCGCGAGCGTCGTCGTCACGACGTTATTTATCTATGAACTCGGCGGCTGGGACAAACTGCGTGATCGGCGTATCCCCACGGGTTTCCGTTGGCTGGTCTGGGGCATTGCGATCTACACGTATGTCGTGATTTATCTGGGCGCCTACGTGCTGCATACCCACTCGACGCTGGCCTGCATGACCTGGCCGAACTGCGCGCCCGGCCAACTGCTGCCGCCTAATGTGGAGCCGGTCGTGGTGAACATGACCCACCGCGTCGCCGCGTTTGTCTTGACGCTGGCGGTCATTTGGCTGGTCGTGTGGGCGCGTAGATTGCGCCGCGCTCGGCCCGACCTCGCGCTGGCAAGTGTGGGCGCGATCATCTTGATCGTTGCGCAGGCGCTCGAAGGCGCGACGGTTGTCTTTTCGCGCGCCAATGTGTGGGCCGAAGTTCTGCACAGCGCATTCATCGCGCTATTCTTCAGCGTGATGGTCTATCTCTGCCTCAAATCTTTGCCACGCACCGCGAGAGTCCGCGCCGGATCCGATGACGCGCGAGCCCAGAAGAAACCGCGTCCGAGCCGCGCCGCAACGAACGCCACAGCCCACTAGCCTGACGTGATTTCTCACGGAATATTTGAATCAGGCGATGTGAAACGTGAGAGATTTATACAAGCGACGGCGTATAGAGTTGTAAGCCAGCATGAGATTGTCGAAATTGTTGACAGCTCAACCTGGCGCGCGGTCGCGTCGATCGCGCATCTCGCGCTTGAAATGTGCGCGAGCGAGGACGCGTCGCAAAAGGCATACGTGGGATCAGTTCGTTAGTACGGAGGTGCGGCGCTGATGCGTCATGAACGACTTCTAAGCGCAGTCACACGTGGCTCGATGGCGGCGTTTTTCGTCTTGAGCCTGAGCCTTGCGGCCTGCGGTGGCGGTGGGAGCGCCAGTGGTGGTGAGATCAAGATCGCCACAGACTTCCCCGTGTCTGGCACCGATGCGGCGCAGGGCCTGCCAGCACAGTACGGCGTAGACCTGGCTGTCAGCCAGAACAAAGATCTCGGCAGTGGCTACACACTGTCTGTGGTCAACAAGAACGACGAAGGCTCCAGTGGCGCCGACTCGTCCATTGGCGCTGCGAACATCAGCGCGCTGCTCGCCGATCCGAAGGTGATGGCCGCGGTTGGTCCGTTCAACAGCGGTGTCGCTAAGGCGGAGATTCCGGTTGCGACGACCGGCCACCTGGTGCTCATCTCGCCGACGAACACGAACCCGGGCCTGACCAAGAAGGAGTATGCTGCCGCTCGCGGTATCAACTTCGACCAGTTGCACCCGGCCGGTTCGAAGGAGTACTACTTCCGCGTCTGCGCGACTGATGACGTGCAGGGCAAGGTGGACGCGCAGATCGCCGCTGGTGCGCCGATCAACGCGAAGACCGCCTATGTCGTGGACGACAACACCGTGTATGGCAAGGGCCTGGCCGACTTCTTCGCCCAGAACTTCCAGTCGAGTGGTGGCACGATCTCGGGCCGCCAGTCCATCTCGGCGGCGCAGGTCAGCAGCCTGACCTCCCTCGCGACGACCATCGCGACGACGAACCCTGATGTGGTCTTCTACGGTGGCGTCACCAGCCAGGGTGGCGGCGCGCTGAAGCATGATCTCGTAGCTGCCAACTACAACAAGGCCATGGTCGGTGGCGACGGTATCGCCGACGATCCGGGCTGGCTGCAGACGGCGGGTACCGCTGCTGTGAACACGTACGGCACGGTGGCTGCTCCTGATCCATCTTCGCTGACCTCGGCCGATGCGCAGGCGTTCAAGACCGCCTACACGACGTTTGTCACCGGCAAGTCGGACAACGACCTGCTGCCGTACAGCGCCCAGGCGTACGCCGCGGCCATGATCGAGATCAACGCGATCAAGGGCATCATCAAGTCTGGCAAGGCGCCGACGCGTGAAGCCGTGCGCGATGCGATTGCCTCTGGCTCCTTCGACACGGTCATCGGTACGATCAGCTTCGACGCCAACGGCGACAACGCTGGCCAGAAGGTGTTCAGCATCTACACCGTGGACAGCACGGGCAAGTGGGTGTTCTCGAAGTCTGTGACGGCGTAAGCGCGGCTACTACCGCTCTCGCGCAAGCAGACGCTACACAATTCGGACCCGCCACGGTGCGGAAACCGCGGAGCAGGCTTCACAAGAGGCCTGCTCCGTGCGTTAAATGTAGCCCAATCGATGCCGCCACTTGAACCTCACTGTCTGAAGGAGTGACGTGCAATGCTTACGCTTGCTGCCGTCATGGTTCCGTCCTCCGTGTCGCCTGTGACCACGTTTTTTCAGCAAATCGAGATCGGTGTAACGCTGGGAGCCATGTATGCGCTGGTTGCGCTTGGCTACACCCTGGTGTATGGCATCATCGAGCTGATCAACTTCGCGCATGGCGATGTCTTTATGTGGAGCACGGTCGTCACCTTGGCGATTGTCCAGGCCATGCCTGCTGTGAATCCGAACAACCCGCTCGCCGTGATCGGCGTGCTCATCATGCTGATTGCTGTCGGCATGCTCGTCTCGGGCGCGATTAACTTCAGCATCGAGCGATTCGCTTATCGACGATTGCGCAAGGCGCCGCGTCTCGCGCCGCTCATCGCAGCCATTGGCGCGTCATTCGTGCTCGAAACCATCGCCCAATTGTGGCGCGGTAGCAGCTTCGTCGCGTTCCCATCGATCTTCCCTGACTCGCGGCTCAGTCTTGGCGGTTTTCATATCAGCCTGCTCGATGTCGTGATTCTAGTGCTTGCCATTGGGCTGATGCTCGGTCTTGACCGATTCATCCGACTGACCAAGATGGGCAAAGCCATGCGCGCCACTGCTCAGGATCCTGAGGCGGCAGCGCTCATGGGTGTCAACATCAACCGCACAATCAGCATCACCTTCATCATCGGTGGCGCGCTTGCAGGCGCGGCTGGTGTGCTATACAACCTCTACATTGGCCAGGTCTGGTTCTTCACAGGATTCCAGCTTGGGCTGATCGCGTTTACCGCCGCTGTTCTTGGTGGCATTGGCAACATCTACGGCGCCGTGCTTGGCGGGTTCATCATCGGTCTGGTGGAAGCGTTGACCATCCAGTACATACCAGGTGGATTCGCCTGGGCTGATGCGGTTGTCTTCGCCATCCTCGTCCTGATTCTGGTCGTCAGGCCCTCCGGCTTGCTTGGCCAGCAGACCCCGAACAAGGTTTGAGAGGAGGTCAACACATGGCTACGAATACCCCTGCCAAAACCACCTCCTCCTGGATGGACGGTGTGCGTCGCTGGGTGAACGACACCAAGATCGCTGGGCGTCCGCTCATGTGGTATCTCACGGGGTGGCGTTTCGCAGTGATCGCGGTAGTGCTGGCTGTATTGCTGCCATTGATTACGCCTGACATGTATCAGGACATCCAGAGCCTGCGTGTGGCGATGATCTCGGTGTTTGTCTACGTCATGCTGGCGCTAGGCCTGAACATCGTTGTCGGCTATGCCGGTCTGCTCGACCTGGGCTATGTCGCCTTCTTCGTCATCGGTTCCTATACGATGGCGGCGGGCACGGCTGGCCAGATTAACAACTGGGCGGGCAAGCTGATCAATATCCCGTCTTTCCCGTTCATCTTGCTCTTGCCTGTGGGCGCCTTCCTGGCCGGCATCTTCGGCGTGCTGCTCGGCGCGCCGACATTACGATTACGCGGTGACTATCTGGCCATCGTGACGCTCGGCTTCGGCGAGATCGTGCCGATCGTCTTCCAGAACATCCCCATCTTCTTTGGCCAGTTCGGCATCAGCGCCACACAGCCAGTGCCCATCGAGACACCGCTGGGTGAGTTGTCGTTTACCGACCCGCTCAATAGCACGCCATTCTACTATCTGTCTCTGGCAGTTGTCGTGCTGGTGACGCTTGGCGTGTTCATGTTGCGCGATTCCAGCATTGGGCGCGCGTGGGTCGCCATCCGCGAGGATGAGACGGCAGCCGAAGCGTCCGGCGTGAACCTGACGAACACGAAATTGCTCGCGTTCGCTCTGGGCGCGTTCGTCGGCGGCATCGGCGGCGTGATGAATACAGCCTATCAGCCGAACATCGCGCCTTCGAACTTTAGTTTCAGCATCTCGATTACCATCCTGATTATGGTGGTGCTCGGCGGCATCGGCAGCATTCCAGGCGTCATCCTCGGCGCGCTGGCGCTGCGTCTGTTTGATGTGTTCCTGCTACAGCGCATCAATGACCCCGTTCACCAGAGTGCGCTGGTGGCTCCCATCAATGCGCCACTACACTTCCTCGCGGGCATCGACTTCAACACGCTGAAGTTGCTGATCTATGGCATCGTGCTCATCATCATGATCTTGCTGCGGCCACAGGGACTCATCCCTGACGCGCGGCGACGTCGTGAGTTGGCAGGTGTAGGCGCTGCTCCTGAGGGTATGTCTGCGGCTGGCCTCCTCGAACAGGAAGAGGTGGGTGGCGACGTGCTCGGCGCAGGCGAATCGCTCGACACGACGGAATACACTGGCGCAGGCTCAGATGCGCAAGGGAGAGAGTGATAAGCATGGCGCAAGACCAGGCTCAACCGCTCCTTCAGGTTCGCGGGCTCGTGCAGCGCTTCGGCGGTCTGGCGGCCGTCGATGGCGTCGATCTGGATATCATGAAAGGCCAGATCTATAGCATCATTGGCCCAAATGGCGCTGGCAAAACCACCGTCTTCAACCTGATCACGGGCATCTACAAGCCAACCCAGGGCGACATCAGTTTCGAAGGCCGTTCAATCGCTGGACTCAGGCCCGACCAGGTGTTGCGGCGCGGCATCACGCGCACGTTCCAGAACATCCGTCTGTTCAACAACATGACCGTGCTGGAAAACGTGCTGGTGGGCCAGCATACACAGCTGCCCGGCGATGTGGTCTCAGCCCTCTTCCGGCTGCCCAACTACCGGCGCGCCGAACGCCACGCCGAGCAGCGCGCCATCGAGCTACTCGGTTTCTTCGGCTCCTCACTGGTAGATCAGAAGGATGAGTACGCGGCCAGCCTCTCGTATGCGGAGCGCCGCCGAGTTGAGATTGCGCGCGCCCTCGGATCGAATCCGAAGTTGATGCTGCTCGACGAGCCGACCGCTGGCATGAATGACGCCGAGACTGCTGATGCCGTGCAGTACATCCAGCGGCTGCGGAAAGAGTTCAACCTCAGCATTCTGCTCATCGAGCACAAGCTACAGGTGACTATGGGCATCTCTGATCGCATTGCCGTGCTCGACTATGGCAAGAAGATCGCAGAGGGTGTTCCCGCTGAGATTCAGCGCGACGAGCGTGTTATCGAAGCGTACCTGGGTCGCAAAACGGCGGTGGAGTAATCTATGCTAGAAATTTCCGGCGTGGATACCTTTTATGGGCCAAACCACGTGCTGCGCGGCCTCACGCTAAGGGTGGAGCAGGGCGAAATTGTGACCTTGCTCGGCGCAAACGCCGCCGGCAAGACGACCACGATGAAGACCATCTTCGGCATCGTCAGGCCCAAGGCTGGAACGATCACCTTCAAAGACAAACGCATCGATAATGTCGGCACCGACGAGATCATCAACCAGGGATTGTCGTTGGTGCCGGAGGCGCGTCGTGTGTTCCCTCGCATGACCGTTTTTGAAAACCTGGAGATGGGGGCGTTCCTCAAAACGGACGCCGCAGCCGTCGCCCAGGATATCGAGCGCATGTACACGCTCTTCCCCCGGCTCAAAGAGCGCGCCAAGCAGCTGGCTGGCACGCTCTCGGGTGGCGAGCAGCAGATGCTGGCGATGGGTCGCGCGTTGATGGCGCGCCCACAACTCATCTGCATGGATGAGCCGTCGATGGGACTTTCACCAATACTGGTGCAGACCGTCTTCGACACCATCCAGGAGATTCGGAAGCAGGGTGTGACCGTTTTCCTTGTGGAGCAAAACGCCTTCATGGCGCTGAAAGTAGCCGATCGTGGCTATGTGCTGCAGCAAGGTCAGATCGTGCTCACAGATACAGCCAAAAATCTCCTCAACAATGATCTCGTGCGCCGCGCCTACCTGGGCGGCTAACAGGCGCGCCGATCGCGAATGGCCTCCATGATCTCCTTCACGGAGGCCATTTGTCTTTTCCAGAAATCGAGCATACGCTCATTGCGCATTTCTGGTATGCTTACATTCGATGAAGCGACCGGAAATGTGTACTACTGTGGGCTATTCCTAGGCTGTTCGGGCTGTCAGCGTTGACGCTGCGTTACGAGCAGGTTTATGCTTATTCGGAGCCGCAGGGCGCGAGTCTGATCTGCGCGCTTTTTCGGGATAGCGCATGGGGACGGCAGTAGAAGGAGCGCGACGTGCCACAACCAAGCCCTCAAGAGTCTCTCGCGCGCGGGACCATTCTGGATGGCCGCTATCGCATAGACCGTGTGATTGGGAGTGGTGGGTACGCGAGCGTCTACAAAGCCATTGACACCACCTACAACGTTGAGCGCGCCATCAAAGAGGTAACAGACCCCGATAAGGGGGTGCGTGAACAGTTCCGACTGGAAGCGGACCTGCTCATCAATCATCACCACCCAAACATTCCGCGCGGCTACAAAGTCTTCGAGATGAATAAGCGCATCTATTTCGTCATGGACTTTGTGCAGGGTAAAGACCTCGAAGAATTGCTGAATGAGAGTTTAACTCAGCAACGGCGACCACTTGATGAGGCGCGCGTGCTGCGCTGGGCGATTGAGATTAGTGGCGCACTTAGCGAACTCCATCGCATGCAGACGCCCATCATTCACAGAGACATAAAACCTGCCAACATCAAGATAACGCCGCAAGATCGCCCGGTGCTCATTGATTTCGGACTTGCCAAGCTCCAGTTGCAATCCCAAGCTCCCATCGCGACTCAGGTCGCTGCGCAAGGTGTTTCGCCGGGATTCGCACCGCCAGAGCAATATATGGCGCGTGGCCGCACCGACGCGCGCACCGACATCTATGGCCTCGGCGCGACGCTCTATGCCTGCCTGACAGGGCGCGATCCGGCGGAGGCGCCAGCGCGCTTGTTGGCGCAGACGGGGGTGGCCCATGGCGCAAGCCTTGATTCCCCGCGCGTGCACAATCCACGCATTTCGGCGCGCACCGAAGCCGTCATCCTCAAGGCGCTGGAGTTGTCACCTTCGAAGCGTCAGCAAAGCGCGACAGAATTCGAAGCCGAACTACGCGATGCGCTCAATCACCTGAGTGGAGGGGCAGCGACTGGCGCGACTGCGGCGATGTCGTCAGTCGCTGCCCCTGGCCGTGCCGCACAGGGCCGGGCCGTATCCGATTTGGGAAGCGCTAATAAGCGCGCTCCAGTCTCACCAAAGGCCGCGCAGAAACCCGTGGTGGCTGCGAACGTGCAGCCAGGTCGGCAGGTTGAGCCACAGAAAGCTCTTGGCAAACAGCCTGCCGCGTCGGTTGACCAGCGAACGGGTAAGCAGCCCGCGATGGTTGATCCACGTGCAGCGAAGCAGCCGGGTGGCCCGTTTGCCGCCGTGGCTTCGGTCGCGGCCTTTGCGCCTGCGGCAGGCGCTGCGCTGAATCGCATGATGTCTTCCGCCCCTGCGCCTGCGGTCGTGCCCGTGCCTTCCGAAACGGCGCAACACCGCACGTTGGCCGCCGCACAGCAAGGGCCGAGCCGCAGCAGTGGCAAACATCCGGCGGTCCCTAAGACCGCTGAGCAGCCCGCTGTCGCCGCGACTTCTGCGAAGCATCCTGTGCTGCACATGAAGAACGCTGTGGGGCGTGACGCGACTGTTGGCGCGGTAGCCGTCGCCGCTGCCGCAGGCGGCGGTAAGGCGTTTTCGGCTGTCGCCACGCCAGAGAAAGAGAAGCCTGTCAAGGCTGGTCGCATGTCAGGGAAACAGGCGGTCGTCGCAAAACCTGCTCCCGTCGCGGCTGCGGCCACACCAGCCGCCGCATCCGCAGCCGCAGCCGCGACTGACCCGCGCTCGATGATCAGTCTGGGGACGATTCCCATTTCTGGCTTTGGCAAGTGGACACTGGCCATTTCGGCCATCGAGGCGCTGTGGGGCGCTGCGGCGCTGTCGTTAGGCATTCTCAGCCTGTTCACGCATGGGTTGACGACCGACTTGCTCCTCAAGCTTGGGTTGGGTTGGTTGGTCGTTGTCGCCATCCTCTCTATTTATGGTGGGCAGGCGCTTGGGCGTCCGATCTATCGGCGCGGCAAACTCGGCGGTGTGCGACGCATGATGCAAGGCACGGGACTGTTTCTGTTCAGCGTGCTGGTGCATATCGTGGCGCTCTGGGGCGCGACCATCTTTGTCGCGGCGCCTGGCAATGAGCCGCTGGCCGTCATCGCCTACATCTTCTTTGGGCTGAATGTGCTGGTCGCGGGTGGGCTCGCCGTCTTCAACATTCTCGACTAACGCGCTTACCTCCTGGCGATGTTGGCTGTGTGGTTCGACCTCCCCCCAGAACCCCACCCCAGCCCCTCTCCCACGGGGAGAGGGGAGCGGGAATCAATGGCATTCAGCGCGAACCGTGCTTTAAGAACCAGTTCACTCCCCCCCACTCCTGGCGAGAGAAAAGCCAGGGGTTGAGGGTCACCATTGTGGCCATCAGCGCACTCTCCAGATCACCCCATTCGCTAACTACATGTAGTGCCAGCCCTTTGCTCAGATTCGGATGTCACGAACGAGGACAGCGCGCGATAGATCAAATGCTGACCTGTTGCGCGCTGTCCTCCGGTGTGGTAAACTGACTGAGTATGCGCTTGCCATCCATTGTGTAGAGATGACGCGCAACGAGAACACACGCTTTCTGATCGCACGGTCCCTGGCGCAAAGCGCTCACCGGGCGAACGGAGGAAAGCGGAGGTCACATTTCAAGGGAGGAATCTCGATCCATGGCTACAAACGCCCAGGCAATGAAACAGCTGCTGGAAGCCGGTGTGCACTTTGGCCACCAGACCCGGCGCTGGAACCCCAAGATGCGCCCATTCATCTTCCGGGCGCACAACGGCATCCACATCCTCGACCTGCAGCAGACCGTGCAGCGCCTCAACGAAGCCACCAAGTTCATCACAAGCCTGACGGCGAACGGTGACTACATCCTGTTCGTTGGCACCAAGAAGCAGGCGCAGGAGTCCATCCGCGACGAGGCAGAGCGCAGTGGTCAGTTCTTCGTGAACCACCGCTGGCTCGGCGGCATGCTGACGAACTTCCAGACCATTCAGTTGCGCATCCGCTACATGAAGGACCTGGA
>DASVZC010000083.1:0-12392 GCA_036391835.1 Ktedonobacterales bacterium
AGCAGGCGCCGCGAGTTGTTGCGAAGTAGGACGGCGACTAGTCGTTCCGCGCCGAAGCGTCCCTGGCGAGACGCGCGCTGACCAGCGTTTCCAGCTCGTCCAGCGCCTCTGGCGGCAGCCGCAACACGCGGTCGAGCAAGCGCAGCGCGCGGGCAGGTTCAGGCAGCGCCGCCAGCCTTGTCAGCGCCTCGTCGAGCATCGCGGCGTCGGCCCCTGTGAATGGCGGAGGTAGGGGTGCGTCAGCGTCGCTCGTAACGCCAGATGGGTCGCTGACCAGGTAGCCGGGGTGGACGTGGTAGAAGCGCGCCAAGGCCTCGCGGGTGACGCTCGTCAGGTGGACCCGCTTGCCGCTCTCGAGCTGCGAAAGATAGGCCTGGCTGAGCGAACCGCCGATCTCGCGGCGCATCGCCTCCGTGACCTCGAGCTGCGTCATCGCGCGCCACAGGCCACGCCGGAGCCCCTCTGCCGTGCGCAGGCGGCGCAACTTCTCCGCTAGCTCCATACACCCTCTCGCGCCCTGCGCGCTACCTGTCCGCAGTTCCGCTTGCGTCTTACAACGAACGAGAGCCTATGGCGCGTTACACCTTACGCTTCTCGCTCAGCGTCGGCGTCCAGAACCGGATGGCGACCAGAACAAGCACGCCTACAACCAGCATGATAACCAGGCTCGCGCCATTCATGTACGGCGGCCAACTGATGACGCCATACGCATTACTGTAATGCCCGCCAAATGCCAGGTAGAGGGCTAACATGACGACTGCGCCAAGCGCCGCGATAATCACCGAACGCCTTCCAATTCCCCACGCTCGCCCTGAACTCACCGCGCGCCACAGACCGATCGAGCCGAGTAGCAGGCAGATGACGCCCAGGATGATAATGAGCGGCGCTATAAAGTAGTTTGACATATAGACGTCGTTCTGCTTCGCCGTCGAGTTCAGCACAAGCGGCGACAGAAAGACAATCCCACTGAGAATGACATACACACCGGCTGCCAGAAGCAGCGTAAAGGCACGCGCTCCGCTGGGCAGTTCCCGGCGCATTTCCGCCCCCGTGTGAGGCATCTGAGCGTTCATGACGCTCCTCCCCTCCAGATGACATGATCGTGTCATACCTGGACGACGCTTTATCTTTCCATTATGTTCAGTTACTCTCTCGGCGCATGCCGTAAGCGTCGACACCGCCTAACAAGGACATCACAAATAGCCAACGTCGTCGAGGAAGGGGACCAGGTCTAGCGTACGGGCCACTCCAGCGGAGGCGCGGTTCTCGCGGGCATGGCTATAGAACGGAATCTTGCCGCGTCGCCGCACATCGCGCGCCCATGCGGCAGTGACGCGCGTCGCGTAGCCTCGGCGACTCGCTGTGGGAACGGTACGTACCCACGCTTCAGCGGCGACAGCGCTCTCCCGCGCTGATTCACACGTCGAGGCGACCACACCATCCACGACTACCGCGAATTGCTCGCCAGGGAAGACTTCCGGCGCAGGCGGCGGCTCAGCAAAGGCGGCTCGCGCAACACGCTGACCGGCAGGCGCGAGCGCGCCACAATAATCAACGCCCGCCGGCAGCACGACGACGTCATCCAGCGACGGCCACGAAGCGTCCTCGGGAAAGAGCAGCGTGCGGCCAATCCAAAGGCCATCACTCAACCCCTGCGGCGCCGGAGCATCGGGCGGGCGCCCGTCGAGTAAGTTCGCGACGTGCGCGTAGTCGGAGAAGAGCGTCGCAGGCGCTAGCTCGCTGAGCGCCGCACGCACAGGCTGCGGCAAATCGGGGCGAAGGAAGACATGCCAACCGCCGGCGACGAGCCGAGCGACATGCACGCGCGGCGTCTCCTCGTATGCTTCGCCCGCCAATGGCGCTAGTCGGCCAGCATCAGCGGGGCCGACGTGCGAGAGCGCCAGATAGATGTCGAGCAGCGCCGGAGATTCGGCTGAGCCAGCGTGCGACATGGCAGCTCACGACCGGCGCAACGGCACGATTTCGGCCAGGGTGCGCGCCAATTGGCGAATGGCGATCAGATAGTCATCATGCGGAGACTTCACCTCTGCGCCTTTGACGGCGTACTCGTCACTTGCGGCCAGCAGATAGTCAGCGGGGAAGCCGCCGAGCACGGGGAAGCGTTGCTCAGGGGTTTGTTGTGGCAAGTCCTCGGACTGGTGAGTATCTGTGCGGCACAGCGCCACGCCAACATGTCCATAGGGTGGAGGAGAATCATCGAACTGGACGCCAAGCTGCTCGGCGTCATGCATGCCAGTGTCGCCCGGTTCCACGAAAATCGTCACGTAGTCGATGCCAGCCGCCAGTCCATTGATGCTCTGCAACAACGCCGCATCGACGTCCAGCAGCAGCACATCCACCTTGCCCGCCGTCTCCTGCCGGGCGCGGGTAAGCAGTGACGGGAGAATGTCGGCCCGCGTCGAAGGAGGAATCCATAGGCCGAGGTTTTTGAGCGGCTCATGCTCTAGCAAGCTGTGCAAGCGGTCATGGCGACCCGTCAGATCGACAAGTAAGACGCGCAAGCCGCGGTCTACCAACGCGCGGCCGAGATAATAGGTCGTCACGCTGACACCATGCCCACGCCGCGCCTGCGTAAGCGCCACAACTTTCGCGCCACCGCTCATCATCGAGGTCTTCCTCCGGGTACACACGGTGCGCTATGGTAACACGCATAGCGCCACATCTGTATGGTATCACCCACAGACACCGCGCCGCGCAGAAAATACAGCGGCGCCCCACGCCAGAGATATGACGTGGGGCGCCAGCCAGGACAGATGTTATCGCGTTCCAGTAAGGTAGTGGCTTACGCCGCGACCTCAGCCTTCTCGGTGGCCTCGATTTCGAGCGAGATCTTGACCTGATCGCTCACGAGCCAGCCGCCGCTCTCCAGGGCGACGTTCCACTCCAGGCCGAACTCCTTGCGGCTGATCGTCAGCGCGCCGGAGAAGCCCTGCAGCTTGGTTCCCTGCATACTGGTTGTCACGCCTTCGCGGGTGAAGTTGAAGCTGATCTCGCGGGTCACGCCGTGGAGCGTCAGATCGCCGGTCACGCGGTAGTTCTCGTCGCCGAGCGCCTCAACCTTCTTGCTGCTGAAGGTGATTGTCGGATACTTCTCGGGCTCGAAGAAATCGGCGCTGCGGAGATGACCATCGCGCTTCTCGTCATGGGTCGAGACGCTGGCGGCGTCGATCGTCACATCAACCTTGGAGTTGGCGGGATTGGCCTCGTCGATCTCGATCTCGCCGGTATACTTCGTAAAGTTGCCCTTGACGGTCGAAACCATCATGTGGCGAACGGAAAATTCGATCAAGGAGTGGCTGGAGTCGATCGTGTAATAATTGGCCATGGGAACGGAACCCTCTTCCTGTGGCGCCTGTATTGCGCCCGCAAATATCTGTTCAGTGCGCCCCAGACGTCTGGTGTGCGCCGTTTGAGAATTTCGAACGCCTCAGGCGTCCTCGCACTTCCCAATTGGAAGTTACTTCTCTTGTGATAATTAATATCATAACTAAAGTATTGTGTCAAGGGTTTACCACTAAACTCATCGCAAATCGGCATAGATACAAGATAAAACTGATTTCGCTTGAGTCGTTGTCGCAGGGGTGGACCTTACCCCTAACCCCTCTCCCTCGTGGGGAAAGGGAGCAGGTGCGGGCGCCCTTCACCACAGACTACGCGCCAGCGCCGACCCGCATCTCCCCCTCTCTCTGTGGGAGAGTGGGCCGGGGGGTGAGGTCGCTCTATACCAGTGAGCAAGCCAGACAAAGCAATCGCCCGACCCTGAAGTCAACTTCAGGGTCGGGCGATGTCGTATGCGTGTGAGAGGGAGATGGCTAAAAGCTGATCTCGTCAGCGAGGAAGCGTGTCCACAGCAGGACGACGCCGAGGCCACCCATCAGCGCGAAGAACGCGACCGGGCCACCATTCGCTTTATTCTCGAAGTTGAAGAACAGTGAGAGCGCAAGCCACATGATCGTCGCGGAGATGGCCATGCCGAGTTTAGTCGCCTCAACCGGGGCTTCCCAGAAGAGTTGCACGGCAAGCCAGATCAGACCGAGGCCGATGATGACGCCCCAATGAATGGAGCCAGCCTGCACTACGTCAAACGGAGTGGAGGGGCCAGCGAGATATGCAGTGGTCAGGAACGGCGCGACGAACGCGAACACGAACAGCAACGCCAGCAGCGCGCTCACAAGCGGCTTCGGGCTGCGGCTGGATGTCATAGCGAATAGTCCTTTCCCGGACGAGTACACCGGTGTAGTGGTATGTATAACGTATGACCCGGGCTGCTCGGCGCGCATAGACGCCAGACGTCGCGCACGTATGTGTCGCGCGCATCGTCTCCAGGCGCCAGACCTTAGCCAGGCGCCCACAGGCTATTTTAACTACAGTCGCCCCGCTTTGCAACCAGGTATTCGCCCTAAGGTCCTGGATTCGCCGCACACAACTCTTGCCACACGCCAGCATTTGGCTGATTCCTCATAGCGTCTGACTCGATGCCGCTCGTTTCCTCCAGCCAGACAGCGTTGGCGCCGTTTCCGCGTAGAAAACCAGTGCTATACTGGCGTCTGGCTCAGCGAGATGGGCCTTTGAGCGGCCTGCGTTGGGCGATTCCGGCGATATGATGGAGCGACCACTGGGCATGGAGCGCGTGTGACTGTTCGAGATGATGCAAACGACCTGCGTACCCGGAAACGTCCCCAAATACCACAATTGAAACTCACGCACGCTAGTTGTGCGCGCTGGCTCCTGCCTGCCGATAGCGCCGGGGGCGGTGAGATTCGCTCGCTCGATGGCGTGCGCGCAATCGCAGCGCTGAGCATCGTGCTCTTTCATACACTACTCATCTATCATGTGGAGTATTTGCCAATCAGTCAGCATGCTGGCGCCGTGTGGTACTACCTGTCGACCGGCGTGCAACTCTTCTTCGTGCTTTCCGGCTTCCTGCTCTTCCGCCCCTATGCGCGGGCGATTCTCTCCGGCGCGACGCTGCCGGGTTGGGCGCGCTTCTACCAGCGGCGGGCGCTGCGGATTCTGCCAGTCTATTGGGTCGCGCTGACGGTGGCGTTGGTGGCGCAATGGCGCATCGTCGGGAAGCCGCTCTGGCTCAATGCGTTCTCGCACATCCTGCTGATACACGACAGCTTCCCACGCTACAACCGCGACATCGATGGCCCTTTCTGGACCCTCGCGGTGGAGGCGCAGTTCTATCTGCTGCTGCCACTGATCGCGTGGGGTATCGCCCGAGTCGTTGGCCGCTCGCAGTCGCGCGCCCGACTGGTAGGCGCGCTGCTCGGCGTGATTGCGCTGGCCGAGGGTCTGCGGTGGCTCGATACCCTCCTGATGCCGTCGGTGACGTGGCAGGCGCTGGCCCACGGTGGCGGCGAGGCGGCGCGCTACATCTTCGTGCTGGCGACGATGGGCATGCAGGGCAAGAGCTACGAAATCTTCTTCATCGGCGCGCTCTGCGCCACGATCTATGTCATGGCGATCGAGCACGAAGGCGTGGCGCGACACATGCAGCGGCGCCTGTCATGGCTGCTGCTAGGCGGCGGCGTGGCGCTCTCTGTGCTGGCGGCTCCCGCGTGGCGGCTGGGCGCGTGGATGTTCACACCGGGCATGCGCTGGGGATGGGACATCATCCTCTATCCGCTGGTCGTCGGACTCTCCTTCGCAGCCTGCACACTGGGTATCGTCTGGGGTCACCCCGCTGTCCGACGCATCTTCGAGGCGCCTGCGCTGCGCTTCTTCGGCCATATCTCCTACAGCATCTATGTCTGGCATCTGCCCATCCTGCAGGGCGCGATACCTCCATTTGGACTGATGCCGGTCTGGCAGCGGCTGATCTGGGTGTTCGTCGTCAGCTATCTCTCCTATCAACTGCTGGAGCGCCCCTTCCTGCGCAGTCGGCAGCGTCTGCATCAGCGCACGATCGAGTCGCAGCCACAAACGGACGCGGACACACAGCCCGACCTCGCCGGAGCGCGCTGAGGACTGGAGCCACTGTTCGTTCGCGATTCCCCCCCACTCTCGGCAGATGCGTATACTGACGGTACACACCTGCCTCATGCGACGCCAGTGAAAAGGGAGAAACAGCGCTATGACGACGCCAGCGACCGAAGGGACACAAACATTCGATATCGATGCCATTCGCAGCGCGTTTCCCTCGCTGACGCTCGAGATGAACGGCCAACCCGTCGTCTACGCCGACAATCCCGGTGGCACACAGGTAACCCAGGCGTGCATTGACGCAGTCAGCGCCTACTATCGGCAGAACAACGCCAACACGCACGGCGCCTTCCTCACGAGCCAGCGCTCAGACGCCATCATCGCCGATGCGCACGCCGCGATGGCGGACTTCCTCAATGCCGCTGACCCGCGCGAGATTGTCTTTGGCCCAAACATGACCACGCTCACGTTCGCGTTCAGCCGCTCGCTGGGGCGTCTGCTGGAGCCAGGCGATGAGATTGTCGTGACCGCGCTCGACCATGACGCCAATGTCGCGCCGTGGCAAATGCTGGCCGACCAGAACGCACTCAAACTCCAGATAGCGGAAGTGCAGCTGAGCGATTGCACCCTCGACATGGACGACCTGCGCGCCAAGATCACGCCGAACACAAAGATCGTCGCGGTCGGCTATGCCTCGAATGCGGTCGGCACGATCAACGATGTGAAGACGATCATCGGCTGGGCGCGTGCGGCTGGCGCGTTCACCTGGATAGACGCCGTGCAATACGCCCCGCATGCTCCGATTGATGTGCAGGCGCTGGGCTGCGACTTCCTCGCCTGCTCGCCCTATAAGTTCTTCGGGCCGCATCAGGGCGTTGTCTGGGGCAAACTGGAACATCTGGAGCATCTGCGCCCGTACAAGGTGCGCCCGGCCAGCAACGCCTCGCCGGACCGCTGGGAGACTGGCACGCAGGCGCATGAACTGCAGGCGGGAACGCTCGCTACGCTCAACTATCTCGCCGAATTGGGCCAGCCGCGTGCCGAAGCGTATCGCGCAACGTTCCCCGGCATGAGCGGGCGCCGCCTCGCGCTGCACGCCGCGATGGCCGACATCCAGGCCTATGAGGCGACCCTCGTTACGCGGCTGATCGCTGGCCTCAAGACCATCCCCAGCATCACCCTCTATGGTCTGCTCGATGAGGCGGATGTCGCGCGGCGCGTGCCCACCGTGTCTCTGACCATCGCCGGACACACGCCACGCGCGCTGGCTATGGCGATGGCGCAACGCGGCGTCTTCGTCTGGGACGGCAACTACTACGCGCTCAACCTGATGGAGCGACTCGGACTGGAGGAGCATGGCGGCGCGCTGCGGATCGGACTCGCCCACTACAACACTGTGGAAGAGGTAGACCGCATCGTCGCCGCTCTGCGCGAAGTCGTCGGCGCGTAGCCTGGCGCAACTTATTCGAGCGCTTCCCGCCGCACAGCCAGTGTCACGGCGACCGTGACGAAAATCGCCGTGTACACGCCAATGATGGCCAGCGCCTGTCCGCCGGGCACATGCACGAGTGGCATCGGCCCGAATCCACCGACATGCAGCGTCCGTGTGACCGGGCCTGCTGGCCCCTGGACTGTCTCATGATACGCGGGGGCCAGATAGTCGGGCAGACGATTGAGCAGCGGGCCAAGCAGAATGCCCGAAAGCTTCAGCCAGAAGTCGCTGTGCGTGAAGCGCGCCAGCAACGACAGCGGTATCGTCAGTAGACTATCCACCGCGAACCAACTCAGTCCCACCGCTAGCCCAAAGGCGAGTGAGCGGCCAACCACCGACGCCGCCACCGCCAGCAGCATCGTCACGACCAGGTTCAGCGCGAGATAGAACAGGTAGACGCGCAGATCAGCCCAGAACTCTGCGCCGAGCGCCTTCCATGGCTGCCCGCCATCCGCCAGTTTCAGCGTCAGGCCCCAGGCAAAAACCAGTTCGATCAGCGACTCAACCAGCAGCACGACGAAGCCAACCAGCGTGAGCGCCATCACCTTCGCGCCAAGCAGTTGCAGCCGACCGACACCACGCGCCAGCAGCACCCGAATCGTGCCGTACTGATATTCCAGCCCAACGACATGCGCCGCCAGAATCAGCATGAAGATGCCGCTGAATATGCGTACAATCGCGACATCCCCTTCCATCACATTGTTGAACATCTCCAACGGCGCGCGGCGCAGATCTGCGCTGGTGGTCGGGCCGGAGATCAGCAGCAATTGCCCCCCGAGGACCAGCATAGTGATCACCGCGAACACCACCCACGTCACCCGTAGATGCATGATCTTCCGCAATTCGCCACGCATCAGCCCAACGAATGACGTGCGCTTCGTATGCTGTAGTGTTTGCAGCGACGGTATTGAGGCAATAGAGGCGCTCATCGCAAGCCATCCTTTCCCGATTCCGTAGGCTGGGTGGTCTCGCCTGTGAGCCGCAGGAAGACATCTTCGAGCCGCTCCTCGTGCGGTGAAATCGCGCGTGGCATGAAGCCCGCCTGCACGAGGAAGAGATTGAGCGCGCCGCTCTCGTCGTCTGGCGCCCCTGTCAGCATCCTTCCTTCGTCGCTCAATCGAGCGCGCGCTCCCCATGGATGCGCCCGAACGAGCGCCAGCGCCTCTGCCGCACGGTCTAGCATGACCACGAATTCGCCGCGCCCACGGGTCAGATCCGCCACGCTCGACTCCGTCACCAGCCGACCATGATTGATGATGGCGACGCGGCTGCACATCTGGCGCACTTCCTCCAGCGCATGGCTCGACACGAAGACCGTCTTGCCCGCCTCGGCCAGACCTCGCAGCAGGTCGCGCATCTCCACGATGCCCGCCGGGTCGAGTCCATTGGTCGGTTCATCCAGAATCAGCAGATCAGGGTCCTGCAGCAGCGCCATCGCCACACCGAGCCGCTGTTTCATACCCAGCGAATACGTCTTGACCCGGTCGCCGCCACGCTTACGCATCGCCACCTGATCGAGCACGGCATCAATGCGCGCCTCCGTCACGCCGCCCTGCGCATCGCCTATCACGCGCAGGTTGTCGCGACCCGAGAGATACGGATACAGCGCGGGCTGCTCGATCAGCGCGCCCACATACGGCAACACCTGCCTACCATCGCGCATCAGGTCGCGCCCCAACACCTCGACCGAGCCACTGGTCGGCGCGATCAACCCTAGCGACATGCGAATCGTCGTCGTCTTGCCCGCGCCATTCGGACCAAGGAAACCAAAGACCTCGCCTCGGCGCGCCTCGATGCAGAGGCCATCTACCGCGAGACGTTCGCCGTAACGCTTGGTAAGATCGCGCGTCCGCAGGGCCACCTCATCCGAGCGAGAACCGCGTTCATTCGCCATTGACTCATTCCCTTTCAGGCGTCGTCGTCCCTAAAATTGGGCGCACGATGCCCGGCGACTGCGTTCAGCGCATGCCGCCTGAGATGTCAAAACAAGGAATCAAGAGGGTTGGGGCTGGCGGCATTCCGTGCTCGCCAGCCCCGCAGCAGACTATGCGGCCAGCGAGCGCCGACCGGTGTAGCCGCGCACGATACCAGCGATGACGATCAGCGTCGCCACGAGCATTACCGCGACCTGGACGATGAGGTGCATGCCAAGGCTCGCCTGCAGGCCAAGCGGGCCATCACTTGCGCTTATATAGCTCGGCGCGACGGTCTGCACCTGCGCCGCCCAGATGACGATGGCGCCGACGGTCACCAGCATCCCAAGCGCCACGCCAATCTCTGGCGTCAGCGCGAAGCGGTACAACTCCGGGCGGATCTCACTGCGCGCAATCGCAACCGAGACAGCAAGGACACTTGCGATGGCGGCGAGCGCGAACACGCCTATCCAGGAGTACAGAAAGAAATGCGCAATTGGTGAGGTGTTTCCAGCGGCCTTATTCGCGGGGAAGATGACGTTGAGCAGCGTGAATGTCCAGCCAAGCCAGATCGCCAGGCTGACAGGTGGCACGGCAAAGAGCGCCACGATACCCCAGCGCCGCGCAGTGAACGCCTGCCGCAGGGCAGCGAATGCGATGGGCAGACCACCGACCAGCGTCGCCAGCAGCGCAAGCGTGGCGCCGCCCATGACGCCATAGTAAGCCAGCGCGACGCCGGGATGCGTCGTCGGCACGCTCGACTTGACGACATCCTCCGTTGACTTCTGGAATCCCAACCCAACGACAACGAACACGATATAGGCGCAGAACACGAGAATTGCCGACGAACGCATGCGCGACATAGCCCAACTCCGATACAACGCGCCAGAGAGCAGCGCGAAATGATCCTGTATCGCGCTAGCGAGGAGATCGCTCAGCGCGGAGAATAAGACTATCAGCGCCCCCCAAGCGCCACGTTCATGCACGGCGTCGCGGCAGAGCTGGCGAAAGACCTGCGTGGCCTCTGCGCCAAAGTCCGCCCGAAACGCGGGTGGGCAGAGTCGTAACAGCGACGTGTAGGCGGCGGTAGCACGCTCTACGCTCGCGTCTGTCCGGCGCGGCGCCGATGAAGCTTGCGACATCACGCGCCTCCCAGGTTCAACTCAGCGCCAACACCCAGCGCGCCGCCAAGCGATGTGCGCTGGGCCAGGCTTACCAGCCGCGCCAACCGCCGAGTCTCCGCCAGCGCTACGCGTCGTCCGGCGTCGGTCAGCCGATAATAGCGCCGCCGCTCGTCATCCAGATCAGGATCAGGCCGTTCTTCAGCCTCCGCGATGTAGCCCGCCGCCAGCATCTGCCGTATCGAACGGTAGAGCGTCGTCGGGCCAAGTTTCAGCCGCCCCTCGGTGTAGCGCTCTACCTCGCGCAGGATGCTGTAACCATGCCGATCGCCGTCGGCCAGCGTCAGCATGATGTGGTAGACGGCTGGCGTCAGCGGCGTTTCCACCTCTACCTGCTGCGCCTGGTCGCCCTCGATCATCTCCGCACTCCCCTTCCACGAACATCATTTCACAGTGACTATAGCCACTGTGGTAATACTAGACCATACAGGAAGGTCTGTCAAGTAGCGAAGTCGTTGTGGTATCAAAGATGCCTCATCTTTCGCCTGTTTTACTTGACAATACGCTTACTTCCACTTATACCAATGAAACACTCAACGCCACGGTTGAGTCATTCTCCGGGCGTCCATCGCACACCACTCTGTCACGCGCAACGTCGCGCGTGAGAATCCGCCGTCGTCGGCGCGGACGACTTCGTTATGGCGCCTTGCGCCATCTGGAAAACAGAGGTGTTCACTTGAACCTACGCCGTGTACTCGTCGGGTCCCTTGGCCTAGCGGCTATGCTCGCGTTGCTTGGCGTCGCGGCTGCTCAAACCTTCGCCTCGCACGCCTCAGCCGCCACACCATCCGCCAGTCAGGGGCAATCGGTTTGTATCGCCCACCATCCACAGGACTTCGTCTGGTACACCCATAGTTGCACGGGGCACGATGAGCCGGAGATCGATCCTCTTTCGAACGCGCCCGGCTCCGCCCAAAATCTCACCTGGACCGTCACGCTTCCCACGAATGGCGCCATGCCCGTCGATAGCGTCGGGCCGACGTTCTGGATTGGCGGCGTGGTAAATGACCCCAACAGCCTCGGCGGACAGGCATTCCTTGAGTTACAGTTCTACCCAAACAGCCTCGTCAACAACTGCGCTAGCGGTGGCGGCTACAACGTCACGTACGCGCCGGGCGTCTACACTGCATGTTCGCCCGTGTGGGAAGTCTCAAAGACGGGAAACTCTGAGTCGGCGGCGTTCAACGCCATGCTAGTGGACGATGCGACTGGCGGGCCGCTGCAAATGCACGAGGGTGACACATTCACCGATCATCAGTACATCACCGCAGCAGCGGATGGCATGCACATCACCATCACCGATCTGACGACCCATCACACCGGCACGATCATCCTGAATAGCAAAGTGGATGGACCACTGATGCCCTCGTACAGTACGCAGACGCTCGGCAATGCGCTGAACTGGGGTCTGGTGGATGATGCGCCGAACAGTCTTGTCTGGGAGATCGGCCACACCGGCAACAACACGACACCCGCCGGGCAATATTGTCTACCAGGCAGCGCCACCAAGCCACCGTGCTACTCATACGATGTGCCGACGTGGCTCAAGTTCTCGCCGCTTGTCATCGACAGCGTCGTCTTTGGTGATGGCAGCGCCCCGCAGAACTGGTCTGTCGTCAGTGATTTCGGCGGCGTGGCTGAGGTAAATCAACATTGTGGCGCCGCAAACTATGGAACGCCATTCTGCACCTATCCATGGTTTGCCTACAACAGGTCACTCGGCGGCTTCACCTACGGTGGCGACTATGCTGGAACCACCAATGACTACAACCAAGCGCTGCAATTCACACAGACCAAGCAGTGCCCCAGCCCATCTGGACCCAACACAACTTACTGCTCAACCGTGTTGAAGTAACC
>DASVZC010000084.1:0-20636 GCA_036391835.1 Ktedonobacterales bacterium
TCCCTGCGAGCCACGCGGCAAGACCAGCGGCTGCGGCTGGTCCATCAGGTAGATTTCCTCGTATGTACTGATGCTGCCGTGGTTTTCCTTGGCGATGCCAATCACCGGAATGCGTACATCGAGTTGCGCCAACGCCTCTGCCGCGGCGTTCAACTGTGGGCGACCACCGTCCACGATGACCAGATCAGGCGCCTGCGCCCAGGGATCGCCCAGCATCTCGGGACTAGAGCCTTCGACATTCGCCGGAGCATCCGCAGCCAACGTCTCCGGCTCCTCGCTGGCCGATTCCACCTCTTCCGTGGGCAGCGCGTCCACACGTCCATCGTCATCTGGCAACATGCGCTTGAATCGGCGGCGCAACACCTCCTGCAGGCTGCCGACGTCATTCGCACCCTCGATCGTCTTGATGCGGAAGCGGCGATATTCGCTGTTCTTGGGCTTTCCGTTCTCCAGCACGACCATCGAACCAACGCTGTCTGTGCCCTGCGTATTCGAGATGTCATAACACTCGATGCGACGTGGCGGCGCTGGCAGATTGAAAGCATCGCGCAGTTCTTCAAGGGCAAGTGAGGTCTTCTGGGTGTCCGAAAGCCATTTGATGCGCTGCTGTTCCAGCGCCTCACGGGCGTTCTGAGCCACCATCGCCACTATCCGGGTCTTATCGCCGCGTTGCGGCACGGTGATGGTCACAGCGGCGCCGCGCTTCTGCCGCAGCCATGCCCTCAGCGCCTCGGCGTTGTCCGGCTCCTGCGCGAGAATTAGTTCGCCCGGTACATGGGGCGCCTGGTCGTAGAACTGCTGAACAAATGTCTCCATGATCTCGCTGGCCTGCGTGTCGCGTGTCCCCTGCAAGATGAAGAATTCACGGCCTGCCAGCCGACCTTCGCGGAAGAAGAAGACCTGTGCGCATGTCTCGTCATCTTCGCTCGCCAGCGCGATGATGTCCTGGTCGTCGCTCCCATTCGTGTTGATGATCTTCTGCTTTTCGAGCACTTGCTCCACGCTACGCACACGGTCTCGCAACGAGGCGGCGCGCTCGAACTCCAGATTCTCCGCGGCTTCGTCCATCTGCTTGCGGAGATCGGCTAACACCTCGTCGTGCTTGCCTTCGAGAAACAGGATCACCTGCCGAATGACGGCGTCATACTGCTCACGGCTGGCATTGGCGACACATGGCGCGTTGCAGCGATGAATGTAGTACTGCGTGCAGGGACGCGGCAACAGTTTCAGCTTCCAATCGGCCGGTGGATTGGCTTCTGTGCCTCGTGGCGGCGCCCATTGGCTTGCGTCGAAACGGCAGGTGCGATACGGAAAGATCTTGTTCATAAGGTCCAGCGTGGCATCGACCGCGCCGGAACTCGTGTACGGTCCAAAGTAGCGCGCGCCGTCTCGCCGGAAGTTGCGCACACGATAGACGCGTGGGAAGTCCTCGTTCAATGAAACTTTGATATACGGATAGTTCTTGTCATCGCGCAGGCGAACGTTGTATTTCGGCTGGAACTTCTTGATGTACTCGTTTTCGAGGATCAGCGCCTCGATTTCATTGCCAACGACGATGTAGTCGATGTCGGTGATATGCGCCACCAACGCCCGATTCTTAGGGCTCAGTTCCGATGGATCGCCGAAGTAGGAGCGCACACGCTGGCGCAGGTCTGTCGCCTTGCCTACGTAGAGCACGGTTCCACTGGAGTCTTTGTGCAAATAGATGCCGGGCTTGTGCGGCAGATTTTGTAGGATCGCTTCCAGCTTGTCGGAGATGTCAGGCATACCGTCCTCGTCGCTCGGCTGAGGTCGTCACACTTTCGCGCGGGAGGTGTATGACTCGTGGCGCCCGCCCGCATATTATACGCCACGGCGGCCCAGCGTTTCGTCTGCGCTCACGCCAATACACGCGGCTCACCCAGATGCCACGCTCGCTCGGTTTTGGTTCATGACGCGCCGGCGTTTCCTTGATAGTAGGATTGAACACTGAGGGGATTGCGGGAACCAGGGTAGGACGAGTATCATACGCTCAGTCTCGCTGCGACCAGATGGAAGACCGCACAGCGAGCAAGGCATACTCCTGACGGTTCCGGATGGGCGGTCGGGTGCAAAAGGGAGAGCGAGTTCGATGCCCAATACTGCGGAGAAGCGCGCACAAGCGCGACGCGTGAACCGAGTTCAAGCCGCTCACGCGGCGCCCGGCGCTTACCCGAAAAAGGGCGCCAGTTCCGTGGCGTCACAGAACAGGCAAAAAAACAGGTCAGGGTACAAACGCCCACGCACGGGATTCTTCGAGCGCTACCCAGTGGCCTCAGTGGCGGGCCTGATCATCGTCATTGGGCTCGTGGTGCTCTACCTCCAGCAGAACAAGATTGGCCCATTCGCGACGCCACCGATCGCGCAGGCGACGTGTGACCTCAAGACACATCACTGCAACAAAGCGCCGATCATGACGATCGACAAGAATAAGACCTACATCGCCACCATCAAGACGGCGAAGGGCAACATCGTCATCAACCTCGACGCGAAGAACACGCCGATCACGGTCAACAACTTCGTCTTCCTCGCACAGCAGCACTTCTATGACAACACGTACTTCTGGCGCGTGGAAGCCCCAGGCATGACAAGCCCGCTGGGTGGCGCCTCGACGCTACAGTTGATTCAGGGTGGGTCTGTCTCGAATGTCGGCCAGGATGCCAACACGATTCCTGGCTATACCATCAGCGACGAGAAAGTCACCGGAAGCTACACCGCTGGCGACATCGCTATGGCTAACACCGGCCAACCCAACTCGGGCAGCACGCAGTTCTTCATCTGCACAGGCGACAACTCCAAGTATCTCGCCAAGTCCTACACCATCTTCGGCCATGTCATCTCCGGTCTGGACACGGCGCTGAAGATTCAGCCGAAAGACGTCATCGAGTCGGTGACGATTGTGGTTCGGTAATCGCCGCGCAGGCGATCGAAACGCCCCTGGCCAGTAATGGTCGGGGGCGTCGTCATTTCTGAAGGGAGCGCAGACAGTGAAGTTCGAAATCACCCGCTGGCAGGGCGCCCAACCGCCGCACGCCGGTGCATTGCGCGATGCACTGCGACGCGAGCCACATACTTACTCACTCTGGAGCAACGGGCCGGACGACACCTACTCAACGCACACACATGACTACGATAAGCTGCTGGTGTGCCTGCGCGGCTCCATCATCTTCACGCTTCCGGCGACCGGGGAGTCTGTCGAACTCATGGCGGGCGACCGGCTCGCGCTGCCCGCGGAGACGCCGCATGGCGCGCGCGTCGGGCCGGAGGGAGTGGAATGCGCCGAAGCCCATCTCCCGCGACGGTAACGACCGTATCGAGTCGGCGGCACGCTCACCCCTCGCGCAGATAGATGCGAATGAGCCCCTCGTCGGCGGCCTCGACTCTGGCGATTTCGCTATATGCAGGCACGAGGTCTACCGTTTCGGAGAGATACGCGGCAAGCTTCGCAGCATACGCCTCCGCCGACACATTCTCGATGTCAGCGGCCTGCGCCGCCTGCGCCATCTCGATCACCACGCGCGTCTCATAGCCATGAGCGCCCGCGAGCGGCGCCAACGCAACCGGTGGCAAGTCAACCGACGGCAGCGCATTCCATTCGCGGAGCGTCGCCAGCGCTCGCATGACGACATCACGCACGACCTGTTCATCCATGTTGACTCGCCTTAGTTCTGTCGGGGTTGCAGCGATTCACGCCAGAGCTTATCCGAACGTGTCGCCGCACGACTGCGCAGCAGATCACAGATTGCGGCCATGCTATCAAAGGCGTCATCCGTACAGACAGTTATGATCTTGTTGTCACGGGAATCCAGATAAGCTAATGTAGCGGCGCCTCGAGCGCGCTGGCGAGGGGCAGTGGCTCCGCCAGCGGGATTAGCGAAGTTGATGAACTGGGACGAAAAGGGAAATCTCTGTGGAGGCACATCGCCGCCAGAGGGGCTCGCCGTTACGACGCCATTGAGAGTCACATGGGTAACATGTTCCAGCGGCGTCAAGACGACATGACCCGGCGTAGCTTTCAAAAAGAATTCAGGCGTGATGACGAGCATAAAGTCCCTGGCATGCTGCAGGCGCCACACATCGTGCCCCACGATTCCGGCCGACCCGAAGGCGAGCGTGCCCAGCAAGGCCAGCACGACGATGGAGAATATCTTCTCGCCCGTCCCCGTGCCAACGAAGTCACCCGGAATCATTTGTAGCGTGACCGGAATGAAAATAGCGAAGCCAAAGATCGCGAGTAGTCCCCACCTGATCGCGCTACCTCGCACGAAATCACGCCTTAGCGGCCAGATATTCCACTCGCTCGGCGGGCGGTCAGAGCGAGCTTGCTCTACTATGGAGTCTGCATCCATCGTTCGTTCCTCTCTCGTCATAAGGGCCCCACATTGCCCGTTCACGACTCCGTCAGAGTATACCACCGCGCTTCGCGGATAATGCGGCTCGCGCCAGAACCATTCAGCGCGGGCGCATTCTGCGACGTGGTATACTGAGGAGCGATTGGAGTCAAGCCGACAGGAGGACGCTGTGCCGGGAAGACGCATGCCCGAGGCCGCAGCAGCACGGCTGCTCAACTGGTTCCACCAACAGACACCCATCTCTGACGATGCCCCGCTCCCTCTCGACACATTGGCGGAACGGCTGGGAATCGCCGTTTCGGCGTTCAGTCCAGTGCTCATCCCCGACACTCTTGGTTACCTCGAACCCGGCGAAGACATCATCTTCTTACGCGCTGGGCTTCCCGAGGCCGTACGGCGCTTCACCCTGGCCCATGAGCTTGGGCACGCCGCACTCCATCGCCGCAAAGGGCTCGCCGCAGAGATTGCGGGCGTGAGCGGCAGCCTGGACGAAGACTCCGAGTATTCGAGGTGCGATGACAGCGACCTCGACGCGCTGGCCACTGACGACAGTGAGACACTTGGCATCGGGCAGGTGTACAGCATGCGAGCGCAACGCGAGGGTGAGGCGAATTCCTTCGCCGCCGCATTGTTGCTGCCCGCCCACCAAACACTGTCAGCCTATGCCGCGCTCTGCGAACGAGATATTCCACGGCCAGCGACGGCGCTCGCGCATCAGTTCGGCGTCTCAGAAGATGCCGCGCTGCGTCGGCTGACTGCGCTCCTGACGGACGACCTGAACGCGACGGACAGTGAACCTGCCATCTCATCTTCACCCGCCACACTCGACGAAGACCAGCAGCGAGCCGCACGCGCAGACGCGCCAGCGCTCGTGTTGGCCGGCCCCGGTTCTGGCAAGACGAGCGCGCTGCTCGCCCGCGTCGCCTATCTGGTCACTGAACGCGGGGTGGCGCCCAACCGCATACTGACGCTGACCTTCTCGCGCAAGGCAGCAGAAGAATTACGACGTCGGCTCGATGGCTTGCTTGGGGCAGAAGCGGCATCCCTTACTGTTTCGACCATCCACGCCTTCTGCGGCGATGTGCTGCGGCGCTTCGGCCCGAGCGTCGGTATGCGCTCTGATTATCGGCTGGCCAGTGACGTTGAGGGTTATTTTCTGCTGCGGCGAGTCGTCAACGCGGAGCGGCTACAGCACTATGCCCCGCAGGGCGCGCCGACGATGTATATCAAAGACCTGCTCGACGCCATATCGAAAGGCAAAGACGATCTCGTCACGCCCGAGACGTATCACGCAGCCGCCGAACGCATGCGCATCAGCGCGAAGACTGAGAAGGAGCGGGAAGCCGCCGATCGCGCGCTCGAAGTGGCGATGGTCTACGCCGCCTATCAGTCAGCGCTGGAGGACCGGGGAGCCGCAGACTTCGCCGACCTCATCGCCAAGGTCGTGCGATTGCTCCGCGAGACACCAGACGCCGCCTACGACCTGCGCACGCGCTACGAACATGTCCTCGTGGATGAATTCCAGGACATCAACTTCGCGATGGGCGAGCTACTGCGAGAGCTTGTCGGGCGGCGTGGTCAGATCTGGGCAGTCGGTGACGTGGATCAGGCCATCTACCGATTCCGTGGCGCCTCGCCCGCGAATCTCCTGCGCTTCACAGAGGATTTCGATGGAGCGACGGTCATCGCACTCGGACGCAATTACCGCTCGCAGCCGCAGATTCTACGCGCAGCCAGCGCATTCGCCGAGGTGTATCTTCCAGCGCAGGAGCGTGTCGAACTGTCGGCGCAGCGTCCAGACATCCACGAGAATCGCGTCGTCGCGCTTGCCGTTGCGTCGGACGACCAGGCGGAACTTGACGGCCTGGCAGCGCTGATGCGTGCGCGAGCCGCGGCAGGGCTCCCCCTGCGCGAACAGGCCGTGTTGGTGCGCACGCGCAAGCAGGTCAAGCAAGTGAGCGAGGGGCTACGTGCACGTGGGGTGCATGCTCAAGTTGCGCTCCCTCTATTCAGCGAGCCGCTCGTAAAGACGGTCCTCGCGACACTCAGCCTCACCGTGGATCCCATGGCCGCCGGGCTGCTCCGCGCCGGCGACTCGCCATATCATGCGTTCAGCGACGCCGATGCGCGGGCGATTCTCAGCATCGCACAGGAGCATGGCGTCGCCGCGCTCGACGTCATTCGCTCTGGTGAGTGGGGTCGGCAGGTCTCAGAGGAAGGCGCCATCGGACTTCGCCATCTGGAGCACATCATCGACGAACTGAGAGAAACGCCGACCACCCTGGTCGGTCTCAGCCGCTATGTCTTTTCGCTGACGCTGCTCGGCGCCCGCCTGTTGCGCGACGATACGGGCGCGGACGCGGCGCTCGTGTCGCGACTACTCGACATCTGCCGCACGTTCGACGATCAGCGAGCGGCGGGTGGCTTGCTTGGTGATGGTGAAGTGGCTCCAGAGGTGGCAGACTGGGCGGGCCTGCTGGACTACGTGCGCGCCCTACAGACGCTGCAACAGCAACCAGATGCGCTCGCCAGAAGCGAAGAACAGGACATGGCATTAGTCATGACGGCTCACGCCGCGAAGGGCTTGGAATTCCCCGCTGTGTACCTGCCACAACTGCTCGAAAAACGATTTCCATTGCCAGCCAAGCCAGACAAGACGCCTGCCCCAGCGGGTCTCTTGCGCGACCCTGACACGACCGATGAGGACGCAAATCTCTTCTATGTTGCGCTGACCCGTGCGCGCGACACGCTCACACTCAGCTATGCCAGCGGCTCGCAGACAAAGGGTGGCGCGTCGCCCTACCTCGCGCCTATTGAGCGATCGCTAGGCGATGACCTGATCCGTCTGCAGTGGAAATCAGATACAACCCACGCCGAAGCGGACGGACCTTCGTCGGCGCCCGCGGCAACCGCTGAGGGGCAGCAGGAGCGGCGACAATATACCTTGAGCGAGCTCGAGAGCTACCAGCGTTGCCCGCAGCAATACGCGTATGAGCACGTCTACAACCTGCGGCCACCGCACGCTGCGCCCGTCTCACTCAAGATCGCGTTGCAGGCGACCACCGCCGAGATTCGGACGCGATTCGCATCCGACACGCCTCCCACGCTCGAGGAAGCGCGCAAGCTCTTCGATGAGCAATGGAACGCCGCGCGCGCCAGAGCCCTGTCGGTGGAAGATGGCGAGGAGGTCATCGAGCGCGATGAGACACTCGCAGGCTTCTTCCATACCCGTGGCGAACAGGCGATCGAGCGGCACTGGGCAAAGATGCGACACGCAGGCGCCACGCCGCCCACACCACAGGGCGCGGCCCAGGCGGCGACTGTAGAGTTCGCGAACGCGACAGTCATAGGCTCGCTCGATCGTGTCGAGTCCGCGCCCACGCCGAGAGTGGTGCAGTTTGTCCCGAACAAGCTCGAAAGAACCACCGACCTGCGCGACCTCTTCTACACGCTCGCGGCCGAACAACTATCCGACGGATCGCAGCCGATAGCAGTGGAACGAGTAAGCCTCGCGACACATGAGGTCAAACCAGTGCGCCTCCTGCCGAAGCGCAAGGATGATCTGCTCTCGCAAGCCGCCCAATTGATCTCAGGCATGACCCAGGCTGACTACTCGCCAAAGCCTGAGCCGTTCAAGTGTCAGAACTGCCCATTCTGGCTGATCTGTCCCTCTTAGCGCAGGAGGCCAGTCGGCGCATGATCGCCGACTGGCCTCCTGCGTGCTTCCGCAGCGCGCTAGGAAGGTTGCTGTGGATTCTGAGGCGGCACGCCCTCCTGCCCGGGCATGGTCGGGGCAGGTGAGTAACCCGGTTGTTGCGGATATTGCGGATACTGCGGATACCCCGGCGCTGGTGGATAGCCAGGCTGCGGCATCGCTGGGTAGCCAGGAGCGGGCGCCATCGGCTGATAGAAGGATTCCATCATTGGCTGCGGCGGATGCAAGCGTTCGAACTGGCTGCGACCGACCAGACCTCCGAGCGCGGCGACACCGGCGCCGATGCCCAGGCCGACACCAATACCGATGACAGCGCCGAAGATGATGCCGCCCACGATGACGCCGTGATACTGCTCAGGTGACATACTCGAGTTCGAAGGCACAGGAAAATTCATGTTCATGGCCAGAGGCACAACGACAATCGCGCGAACCACCCCTCCCATTGCCCCTGCGATGAGGCCCGCAATCGCGCCACTGCCAATCCGCCCGTTCTGACGAGCGGCCATCATGCCGGCAGTGAAATACAGTCCCGCTTGTATCAGAAACACAATGCACGAGCGCGCGAGACTGCTCACGAGCGCAGTCGAATCAAAAGCGCCTCCGCTGGTCGCGGCCGACCCGGTCAACGTACCGGTAGCGTACTCGATGCCGACGTTGACCAATTCAACAACGATGAGCAATACACCGAAGATGAGTCCCCATTTGACCGCTGGGTTTCCTTGACGCTCCATTGACCTTTTCCAATCCACCACAATGGTGAGTGACTGTCAGCTCACCAGGGCGCGTCCACCTCTTGTTTACGCCGCGCCGTCTGCTTGAGTTGCATACTCGCAGTGGTCAATCAGGCATGCCCGGTAAAGGTCTTTTCCCCCGCGGTGATGGCCACGGGTAAGATGTTCTCGGCGGGAGGCAGCGTGCAACTATATGCGTCGTTATAGGCGCACCACGGGCTGTACGCCAGATTGAAATCGAGATGCGCGATCAGAGCGCCGTGCTCGTCGCGCTCGACTTCAGCCTCCAGGTAGCGTCCCGCGCCATAACTCTCTTTGCCCGTAGTGGCGTCACGGAATGGCACGAACAGTTCGTCACTACTGTCGCTCTCAGGATCCTTGAACCCCGTCAATCGCACTTGCTGGCCACCTACTGTAAACAGCAGTTCCGCATAGCGCAGCTGGGGGCGTATATCGCCCTTCGTCGAGCCGAGTTGCACAATTTCTGGCTTGCTGAACGGCACGACCGCAGCCACCAGAGAATACGCTGGGTCAGGCGGGAAGTAGGACAGTCCGGGGAAATTGTCCCCGCGCTGCTCTCTGCGAATCGGCGACTCAGGACTGGAGCCAAACGCCTCGTCCTTGCGCTCGCGATATTCGCGAATAGCGTCTCTATACTCAACATCGTCTTCGGATGCCATGGCTTCACACTCCTCTGCTGAGAGCGCTGGGTACGCAGTGCGTCACGTTCCACTTCTCGTTAGAGCATACTCCGATCGCGTACCAGAAGTCCCGCAGATTGGGCGCCCAATGCTCGCGAGTGGCGTGGCGGCTCGGCGTCGAACGGGTGGCCATTTAGCCCACACGTAGCCGGATAGCGGCGCATGGTAGGTATGATATAGTTGCCCGATCGCATAGCGAAACGTTCCCATACATGCGAGCGTATTTACCGTGAAGATATAGACACTTGCGCGAGACGCTCTGATTTGAGACACTAGACCGGCCAGGCAAACGCGCGGTGGAACGTAGCATGCGCGAACTCTTGATGTATCCTGGTCGCAACGGTTGAGAGGAGGCTCCTGGTGGAGCGTAGGATCATGACCCTTGTGGGCCATGCGACGAAGGACGTGCTGCATGCGTTTCTTCGCGCGCTGCGGGCCGTACTCGTCACTGGACTGATCGTCTTTATCCTGGTAGCGCTGGCGACAGAAGTCATCTCCGCCCTTCTGACACACACTTTCCCCCCCAATGGGATGACTCACCTCGTCGCAGCCGCGCTTGGCGTCGCATTTGGCTACGCCGCGGCGATCACCGTCGCCATCGAAGAATTGCTCCGGGCTCTGATCAAAGCGATCGAGCTTGCCGTCGCGGAATCTGAGAAGCTGGCTGGCGAGGCGATTCGCGAGGCCGAGATTCTCGGCAAGAAGGCTGAAGAAGAGTTGGTGCGCGGCGCGCACGCCGCCCTCAACGAAGCTGGCGCGGTCGGGCGTGGCACAGCGGCGCTCGCGGGCGGAATCGCCGGCGGTGTAGTGCACGAAGCGCAGGCGCTCGAGCACGGCATCGGCGGAGCGTTTGGCGGACTCGCCCATGGCGCGCAGTCTGTTGAGCGCGGCGTCGCCGCTCGGTTACCAGGCCACCACGAGAACGCATAGCCACACGTTCTCCGCCCCACTGCAAAGTCACACGCTCTGCCCGCTTCATGCTGGCAAGGCGTGTGACTTTTTCTCCACCACTGGCGCAGTAACTCTCACTGGCTGAAAGTCCCAAATGCTTTGCGCCAAAGTCCCCCTAAATGTTACGGTAAACCCCATACAGACGGGGATCGCACGGGCGCACGTGCGTAAAGGCGCCTATGGGGAGGTCAAACATGCGACAGAGACGGGTTGCGCTGGTCGCGCTGCTCCTCACTCTGCTCGCGAGTTCCATCTTCTACATCTCCTACGGCCTGCGCGTTTACGCCCGCTACGGAGCCGCCTACTCCGGCTACACCACCACTTGTGGATCACTCATCGCGTGGAGTCCACCTCAAACGCTCCTCACCGGCTTCTATCCGAACATGCGCTCCCTCGTCACCATCCGCTATCGCAGCCCGATTCCGGAGGTCACTCGGCTGAGCGTCACTATTCCCGGCTTCACCCAGACACAAACGACGGAATCAGCCACAGCCCAGGGCTTCCAGTCTGCGATATTCAAGCCACCGCTACTCTCACCAAAGACGCTCGACACCCTCACGAACGCGCAGCAGCATGCAGGTCAGATCGACGTCAGATTCACCGCAGGCGCCCAAACGCTCTGCGACACGAGCGCGCCTATCACCCTCATTTCGCGCCAGTGGATACAATGGCACGATCCACGTACGGGTGAAGACAACACACCGATGATCGCCGGATGGGTAACGCCAGATGACGCCACCATTCGTATGCTCGTAGGCCAAACATCGCTGCGACTGGCTGCGCATCCCGAAACCTACAACGGGCTCACAGCACTGTTCGGCTACGCACAGGGGGCAGCGACCCCTCAGCAGGTGCGCGACCAGGTGAACGCCATCTTCGACACACTCCAGTTCGAAGATCACCTCCGCTATGCCGCGGACAATCCACCCTTCACGCAAGACGCGACACAGCGGGTACAGCTTCCGCGCGATGTCCTCACGTCAAATGCGCCGGTGGGGATGTGTGTCGAGACGACCGCGATCATGGCGTCAGCAATCGAGCGGCTAGGCATGCGCCCATTCATTGTCTTCACGCCTACACACGCATTTCTTGGCGTTGCCCTGGGGCCAGGCAGTCAAGCTCCGATCGAGTATTGGGAAACATCAGACCTGAATGGCGGCGTTGCCGGCTCTCAAGCGAACACACACGGTAACGTAGAATATGCCCAGGATGTCGCATCGCACAGCGTCCAGGAGATTATCGACGTTCAGTATGAGCGAACTCATAGCATCGCGCCGATGGAGTAGCGCAAGGAGTACTGGACATGACGCCGCCTGATTTTCCCACCTGGTATAGCGCCAGCGTCTACGGAGGTATTGGCTGCGCGCTGCTCAGCGCTGTCTCGATCGCGTCCTGGTCGCTCTGGCGGCGCCGCGGCGTCACTGGCCGCGTAATTGTCGCGTTGCTCACATGCGTAGTGGCGAGCGCGCTCGACATCGGCCCGCTGCTGTGGATCGAATATCGTCTCAGCATCTATGGCCCCACGCTCGGCGTCGGCGAGGTCAGCGCTGCTCTGGCTACTGCCGCATTCTGTGGGTGGGTGGCGCCACTCACCGCCATGAGTTGGTACATTTTGATTTCTCCGCCGGCGCCGTTGGTTGCGCACGTCCGCGTCGCGCGTGCGGGCGCAGTTGCGCCCGCCGATCTGGATGATCCCGCGCGTAGTCGTCTCGCCAATTCGGACGGGCGGCCCTGGGCTGTGCTGACGCCCCTTCTCGAAGGAACGCCAGAAGCCGCCAAAGAACGACCAATCGAACTGGTTCATACGCTCACCTTGATAGGCCGCGAGCCGGACAACGATATCGTGCTCGATGACGACCGCATCTCGCGCCGACACGCGGAACTGCGGTGGGAGCGTGGCCGCATGGAGCTGGCGGACTACGGCAGCCTCAACGGCACACTGATCAACTCACAAGCGGCAAGAGGGCGGATCCCACTACGTGACGGCGACATCATTGATCTGGGCAAGCAAAAGTTTACGCTGAATATTGCGCAGGCCAGCACGACTGAAGCAACGCAAACCGACTCGCCGCCTCCAATGGACACTGTCAAGACGAAGAAGGTCTCCGGCCCCGTCGAGCCAGAACGACCCATGGCAATGCTCAGCTTGATTCAAACCACCACCGACTCGACGATCAAACACTGGCCATTGAGTGCGGCCATCACCACCATTGGCCGCGACGCGACGTGCAGTGTCACGCTCACCGATGCGTCCGTTTCGCGCACGCACGCGCAAATCACACGGCAGCCCGCAGGCTATTTCATTACGGATGTGCAGAGCAGTAATGGTGTGACTGTGAACGGTCACCAACTCGAAGGTCCAGTCCAGATCTTTGCAGGTGACGTCATCGCGATTGGCGACTGCCTGCTGCGTTTTGAGGAAGCCGATACCTCTGCCACACCAGCCGCCAATCCGCGTGAGCCACTCGCCGCGACCGGGCAGAGATACTCCACGCCACGAAATGAGCCATCGTTCCACATGCGTATCGCGCCACAATGGAACGTCACGCACGATAGCCGCCCACGTCTGGCTCCTCCCCGCCTTGCTCCGCGCGACGCAGACGACCACCGCCCTACGCCGCCCGCTTTGCCTGAGTAACGACTTTTGTAGAAAGATCCCGGCGCCCCTTGTCAGGTTCCTCAGTTTGTTCTATTATTAGAACAAATGTTTCAATTGAAACATGAGCGTTGACGATGAGCGGTTATCTGGTACTCATGTCGGAGAGGGGCTGTGATCATGGCACACGTGTTGGTGGTCGAAGATGATCCAGCGATTCGTCAGATGCTGACAGTTGCGCTGGAACTCGAAGGTCATGTCACGACGACGCTGAACGACGGTACGAATGTTGTCTCCACTTTGCAGCGCGCGACTGAGCGCGTGGTCGTGCTGCTGGACCTCATGATGCCACGCGTGACAGGTTGGGAAGTATGCGAGCAGTTGGCGATGGAGCCTGAGCTTGCCCAACGTCATGCGATTGTCGTAATGTCTGCGGGCATCACTCCAGGTGACCGATTCCCGGATGTCGTGCGGGCGGCGCTACTCAAACCATTCAACCTGACGACGGCGTTGTCTCTGGTCGAGGCATTGAGCGGCAGCCCAGAGGCAATGATGGCATCGCATCAGATGGGAGCCGTCGCAACGACACACTAGGTCAGCAATTGCTACCGCTCGCCGTGGCCAGGCAACGCGAAATAGCCCGCCACGACGAGCGCGCACGCGCCCAGCAAAAATAGATACAGTCCGAGAGCTGGGGTCACACTGTAGTCGGGCGCCGACTGGCCTCCGAGCGCGCCACCCACATTCGGGTCGCCAATAGCGACAATGTGCGCGACGAACGCCGCTATCAATCGAGACGAGAGCAGTGTAGCGCTTACCCAGAGCGTCAGAGTCATGCCAATCAGGAGCGAACCGACTCCGAAAGGCAGCGCACGGGCCACAGGCATTCTCCGCAGGCGTGGAATCATCGGCGGCGCAATGACAAGGAGGAGCGCCGCGACGACCAGGAGTAACGGCGCCCCCAGTCGCACAGGCGTTATCCCGTCGCCATTCACCGTTATCCACGGCAACAACAGGTCCGCCGTCATGACAAGTCCTGTCAGCAGGGCGACCCGCCGGGGCATATCGCGTGGAAAGCCAGGAAGATCGAGGTCACCCGCAAAGATGCTCGCGGACGGAGACGACTCACTGGCTCCAATTGCGCCCTGCGGAACTGCCCAGGAGTCAGACGATGCCGAACTCCGAGCCGCCGAAGCGCGGGCGGCCACCAGTTCGGGCGCAACCAACCGGCCACAGGTTGGGCACGCGACAGCAGCGAGAGAGATTTCTGATCCACAGGCGCTACAGAACATGGTGGCAGTCGTCCTCAAGGATTATGAGTCGAACAGTCAACACACCAACTATTCGTCGCTTGCGTCGTCCTCGTCGGCATCGAAAGCGGCGTGCAGTTCAGCAGCGCGCTCGGCGGCCCGCTCGGCCTCCTCTGTGCGTCCAGCTGCCAGCAGCGCCTGAGCGAGTGTCTCATATCCGATGACGAATTCAGGGTCAAGCGCCACCGCCGATTCCGCCAGTTCGATCGCATCCGCGGTCGCATCGGTGGAGAGGTAGGTATCGGCAAGGTCGTTGCGAATGCCAGGGTTGAGCGGGTCAGCTTCGATCGCCTGCTCATAGGCCGTAATGGCCTCGTCCCGGCGTCCCAAACCGTCCAATGCGGACGCCTTCTCGTACAGCCCCTCGGCGCTCTCGGGGTAGTGATCGAGGAATTCGTTGGCCGCCTGCAGCGCTTCTTCGTAACGCTCAGCGAGATTGAGGGCTGCAGCAAGTCCGGAATACGCCTCAGCCAGTAGGTCAGCGCCTTCATCCTCGCGCGATGATTCATAGGCGTGGATCAACTCGCGATATTGCGCCACAGCCTCATCAAATCGCTGGGAGTCACGCAACGCCTCGGCGTAGTTGAATCGTACACTCGGGGAGTCGGGAGCGAGGCGCAACGCTTCCTCGTAGGCCATAATCGCGCCATCGAGGTCGTCGAGTTCCTGCCGCCAGTTGGCCAACCGCTCCCAGGCTTCCGGCTCCTGGGGCGCGATCTGCGTCACGCGCTTCCACGCCGCGCTGGCGTCCTCGGCGCGGTTCATCGTCTCATACACGAGCGCCTGCGTCTCATACGTGGCCAGATCATCGGGCGCAAGCGCCACCATCTGATTCACCAGATTGAGCGCGTCCTGCTCGCGATGCGCCATCAGGTAGGCGTCGCAGAGTCGCTCGTAGCGGTCAAGTTCGCGTGGCTCTTCGTCCACGGCGCGCTCTAGCTCGGCGATGTGCTCGGCCTGATGTTCGATCTCGTCGCGCGCGTCATGCAAACGCTCAGCGGCGACGGCATTCTGTGGATTGAGAATCTGCGCCTGCCGGAACGCCAACACAGCGTCATCGTAGAAACCCAGTTCGAGATAGATGTCGCCGATGTTGGTAAAGAGTTCATCGTTGCCATTGTCGAGTTCGAGTGCGCCGCGGTATGCCTCCAGCGCTTGCTCTTCCTCACCCTGTTCACGATAGAGGTGCCCAAGGTTGATGTAGGCCTCGATCAGTGATGGATCGAGGTAGATCGCGCGTAGATAGCAGACGATAGCTTCCACAGGGTCGCCCAGCCGCTGAATCGCCAACCCCAGGTTGTAGCGCGCACGCGCGTTCCCGGGATCGGCGTCCACAGCCTGCTCAAAGGCTTCCGCCGCTTTCTCGTAGTTTCCTGCCGAGGCGGCGTTCAGGCCGTCTTGCATTTTCTGGCGCACGGCGGCGCTCACGTCGTCCTGCGGCGCCGACGTTCCCGTCGACTGGGCTTCGGTGTGTCCGTCCATGCCAGTAGTATTCCCCTGTATATCGTCTGCCATCTCAGCGCAACTCCTCAACTGGTCGCGTAAAAGCTTGTGTCAGCCCGCGATCAAGGCGCGCTACAACGTCGCCAGAACAGCGTCCAGCTTCTGCATCGCTTCATCCAACTCCGCCCGCGTAATGATGAGCGGCGGCACGAGGCGCAGCGTCGCAGGACCAGCGCTGGTGATGAGCAAGCCCTGCTCTTGCGCACGATCGATCACGTCCTGAGCGCGCGGCTCGGAAAGCTCGAACGCCTGCATGAGGCCCAGCCCGCGAATCGCCGTAATCTTGCCAGGATACTTCTGCTGGAGTTCGCGCAGCTTCTGGACGATGTAGGCGCCCATGCGCGTCGCATTGCCAAGCAGATCTTCGTCCTGAATCGTCTTGATAGTGGCGACACCAGCGGCGCACGCGATAGGATTTCCGCCAAACGTCGTACCATGGTCGCCTGGCTCAAAGACATCCGCGCGGGGGGCGGCCAGCATCGCGCCGATCGGCACGCCACCAGCGAGACCCTTCGCCATCGTCACGATGTCAGGCCGAATACCATAATGCTCCCAGGCAAAGAACTTGCCCGTTCGTCCCATGCCCGCCTGCACCTCGTCGACGATGAGAATCAGATTCTGCTCGTCGCACCACTTGCGCAGACCTTGCATGAACTCCTGCGTCGCGGGATGAATACCGCCTTCACCTTGCAGCGCCTCGACAAGCACGCCCGCCGTCTTTTCGTCGGTCGCAGCCTTCACAGCTTCGAGGTCACCGAAGGGAACCTGCTTGAAACCATCTGGCAACGGACCCCAGATATCCTGATACTTCTTCTGGCCGGTGGCGGCGCTGGTCGCAAGGGTGCGCCCGTGGAATGAGCGCTCCATGCTGATGATGCCGAACGCGCCATTACGGTGCATGCGGCCATACTTGCGGGCGAGCTTGATGGCGCCTTCATTGGCCTCGGCGCCGCTGTTCGAGAAGAACGCGCGCATGCCGCCGCTGATGTTGTACAGCTGCTCGGCCAACTCCACCTGCCGCTTGTTGATGAACAGGTTCGAGACATGGACGAGTTGGCTGGCCTGCTCGACGATAGCTTTGACGACCGCTGGGTGGGCGTGGCCCAGCACATTGGTCGAGATGCCCGCGACGAGGTCGATATACACCTTGCCATCGGCGTCCCACACACGCACACCCTCGCCGTGATCCAGCACCAGGCTGCGCTTGAACGTGCTCTGATAGTATTTGTGTTCTCGCTCAATCCACTGGCGTGAGGAGTCACCGCCTGTCTCGGCCTGCTTCATCGACTCAGCCGTCGTCATGTCTTGCTCCCTCCGTGCGCAACTAGCGCGTGTAGGTCGTGTTCTCGTCAATATAGCCATGGGTGAGATCGCAGCCCCATGCGGTCGCTTCAAACGTACCTGCGCCTAGATCGGCGCTCACGAGCACCTCGGCGCCAGACACAGCCTGCTTGGCGTCCGCTTGCACATAGTCGGAGGCGACACCACCGCTTACGATGTTCACATTGCCAAGGGAAATCGAAATGTGGTCAACATCCATCTCGGCGCCACTGGCTCCCAATGCCGCCATTACGCGGCCCCAGTTTGGATCACCGCCCGCGACCGCGCATTGCCACAGCGGCGACCCAGTGATCGCTCGCGCAGCCTTTCGCGCATCCGCGTCTGAGGCGGCGCCCGTCACATGTACTTGCATGAGGCGGGTAGCGCCCTCGCCATCACGTGCGATCTCGCGCGCCAGATAGCGGGTGACATGCCGCAGCGCCGCTGCGAACGTCTCAGCACCCGCGACTCCAGCCCGAAGCGACTCATTGCCAGCCTCGCCGTTCGCGAATAGCAGCACCGTGTCGTTGGTGGACATATCGCCATCAACGCAGATCATGTTGAATGAATCCGCTACCATTGACCGCAGAAGGGACTGCAGCCACTCACCCTCGGCGGCGACATTCGTCGTGAGATAGCACAGCATTGTCGCCATGTTGGGGTAGATCATGCCGGCGCCCTTGGTCGAACCACCAAGTCGCACCACCTTGCCGCCTACCTCGAATTCGACGGCGATAGTCTTCGTGCGCGTATCGGTCGTGATGATACCGTCTGCGAAGGCAGGGCCACCATCAGCCGTGACCTGCACATCCTTGATGCCTGCGGAAATCTTCTCCATGGGGAGTGGGCGTCCGATGATGCCTGTCGAGGACACCATGACCTGTTGTGGCTCGATCCCAAGTTTCATTGCGGCGAGCGCCGCCATCTCGCGCGCGTCGTGCATGCCACGTTCGCCATTGGCGCAGTTGGCGTTGCCACTATTGACCACGACCGCCTGAGCGCTGCCATGTGTCGCAGCCAGATGCTCCTTGCAGAGAATCACAGTATGCGAAGGCGTTCGGCTCGTGGTAAACGTCCCTACAGTGACACATAGCCGATCAGCGACCAGCATCGCCAGATCAGGCGTGCCATCCGCGGATTTGACCCCGCAAGAGACGCTTCCCGCGCGGAATCCGGGCGCGGCGGTGACACCGCCATCCACCAAGCGCACGCCCTGTGGAAGGTCGCGGCTCATCAACTCAGGATAGTCTGACACTGGACAAGGCTCCACTCTTCATCGAGGTTGTCGAGGCAGCGAAAATGGGCGCACGAAGGTTTTCGCGCGCCTGCTCATCTTGGCAAGCCACGGTATTGTATACCTGCGGCGCGCGCCATCGCAACCACAGCGCGATTACCAGCCGAGCGCCTACTGGCGCAGCAGACCCGACGCCGCCACATGCTCACGATGACATCTGTCGGGGAGAGCGCATATGCGAGCGCTCCAGACAGCAAGCAAGCTAGTGTGTTCGACTTATGAGATCGTGCGCCGCCCGATAGCCGTCCAGATTACGGCGTGGGGGCTAGCAAGCCGCCAGTATCCTGCTTGCCGGCGACCTGATACAGGCGCACACTGATGCCTGGATAATGCCAGACCTGAAGCAGTTCGTCGTGCTTCAGCAGCCAAGGGGGAATCGCCTGGTTATCTGGCCCTCCAGTGTGGCTCAGCACCAGCCATATCCGCGCATAGCTCGACATCATAGGCCCAGATACCATAGCGCCGTGAGGCGTGTTCAGGTTCTGATAGAGCAACGATTCATCGAGCTGGTAGCCACGCTCGTCGACACTCACAGTGCTCGAGGTCGCCTGCAGTTCGCCGGCGTAATAATAATCAAACGGCATTTGCGCGAAATAAGAGTTGAAGAGCACCAGATCATGTGTGCGCTGATGTGTCGCTACCGTGGTGGCTGCGCTTCGCCAGTCTTCCTTGAGCGTGGCGCTCCAACTGGTGGACTGGGCGGCTAGATTCGTCGTGACGAACAGCGCGAACAAGACCGCTAATGGCACAAGACGTGGCCACGAGATGGCTCCCTCATGCGTGCGTTTCCACGCAGATTCTGCAGCCAGAGCGAGGAGGAGGAACAACGCTGGTTGCACGACCATGATGGTGCGTCCAATCACCAGCGAGTGGTTCAGGAACTCAGCCACGGCTTCCAGCACACAGGGCACGCCAAGCCAGTACGCGAGGATCGGAAAGGCAGGCGCGTGCCGGGGCGCCAGGAACGCAATTGCCACCATCGAAACGCTGAATACGGCCGCCAGCGCCGCTAGCGTCCCGGAGCCAGGCTGAAGCAGATTGGACCGATTGAAGAAGAAATCAGTCAGGGCGCCTACAAGTCCGCTTCCATTGGAACCACTGACCCAACCCGTCAAACTGCCAAATACGAATGTTTGCCGCCACAGCGATGGAAGCCACGGAAGATAGCCGAGAAATAACGCGACGCAACTGGCGAGATAGGGGAGACGGAGTTCGCTACGCTTCCACCCATGGCGCAGGAACCAGACTAGCAAGCCAGCGCCAACGAAGAATGCAGTGTAATCCAGATAAAGCGCGACGAGCATTGCGCCGATGTAGCCAAACCAGAAGATCGCTCTGCCCGTATCACACGCCCTGACAAACGCCCACACCGCGAGCAATGCGGCCAGGGAAGTAAGGGCATACATCCGCACTTCCTGCCCGTACCAGGCCTGGAAGGCGGAGAGCGCCATCAGCGAAGCGGCGAACGTCGCCACACGCGCATTGCCCAAGGTGCGCCCCAAACCGTAGGTCGCCAACACAGCAGCCAGGCTTGCTACTGCCGAAAGTGTGCGCAACACCAACGCCGACCGCCCAAACAACATCCATACATGCAGCACGAGGTAGTAGAGCGGAGGGTGCGCGTCAGATCCGGCGGTGAAATTGAGGATGGTAGAGAATGGATGCGCCGAGACGAACGCGCTATAGGACTCATCTAGCCACAGGCTCTGGTGGGTAATTCCAATGAAACGCAGCAACCCACCTACTATCACCAGGGCTCCAATCTGCACGGCTGGCGACGCAAGCCACCACGGAGCCACAAACGCCTCCGTGCGCGAGCCTGGGCTGCTTGCGGTCACAGCCGCAACCTCTGTCTTGGGCACCGGCACGAGTCGCCGCCGCCGTTCGGTGTCTGACATAGCAGCAACCTGGTTTCCACGAGAGACCGGCTATAGTCCAGAGGTCCTCGGTACACTTGAAGGCGTCATAACTCTTCGCATTGCGCAGCAGGAACGTCAGTACTCTACAATCCTCATCTGGGCCATCGCCAGACCTCCCATAGCCTCGTAGCCGCAAACTAGTCGCAAGATACTGAAGTTCCTTCGGATGATACCAGCAGACTTAGTCGACGCACCTGCCTCGCTCATACACTTCAGTTGCGCTTTG
>DASVZC010000085.1:0-2633 GCA_036391835.1 Ktedonobacterales bacterium
CGGGCGTTCACGTCGCCTCAGCAAAGACTACGAGCGCCTGCCAGCCAGCAGTGAAGCGCTGGTCTACGTGACCTGCATCCGGCTGCTCCTTGTCCGCTTGGCCTGACAACGGGAGGTGTTGCCTTCTCGTACACTTTCTAGGGAAACGCTCCGGTGAACGGCGGGCGCAACGATCAAGTCAGTTCGCGGTGCTGGCTGGTATTCGCGTTGGATACCCCCCCCTGTGTCGCAGCAGTGTGAACATCATGCGCTACTCAAAGCGCCACACAAACTAGCAGGAAGGATAGACTTTCTATGATTGCATCAGACAGCGCGAGAACGGACGCAGCTATCAGCGCGCCCACACCAGTCGTCTCAGTGAAGCCGGTCGTGCTCTCCGCCCCAGATCGTGGGGAGGATTTGCAGGTGCGCGTGTCTGCGCCCGCGACCGGGCGCGACTTGCCGATCATCGTGTTCTCACACGGTTTTGGCTGGTCGTTGGACGGCTACGCCCCGTTGGTCGATTTCTGGGCGGCTCACGGCTTCATGGTCATTCAACCCACCCATCTCGACTCGCGGACGCTGAACCTTCCTCCCGACGATCCCCGCACACCACTGATCTGGCGTTTCCGCGTCGAGGACATGAAGCGCATCCTCGACCAGCTTGATCTCGTTGAAGTGTCCGTACCTGGCCTCAAGGGGCGCGTCGATCGCAGCCGCATTGCCGTCGCCGGACATTCTTGGGGAGGGCAGACAGCGAGCATGCTCCTGGGCGCGCGCGTCCTTGATCCGGAGGGCACACCGGGAGAGGACCTATCCGACGCGCGGATCAAAGCGGGTGTGCTACTCGCCACACCTGGCCTGGGTGGAGCGGACCTGACGCCGTTCGCCGCCGAGCACTTCCCATTCATGAACCCGAGCTTCGCGGATATGGCTACGTCAGCCCTCGTGATCGCGGGGGATCGCGACCAGTCTGCCCTGTCCGTTCGAGGGCCGGACTGGTTTACTGACCCATACCGCTTGAGTCCAGGCAGCAAGAGCCTCTTGACGCTCTTCGGAGCAGAACACGCGCTCGGCGGCATCCCTGGATACGCCGTCAAGGAGACGACGGACGAGAACCCTGAACGTGTGGCCCTGATCCAACGGCTGACCTGGGCATACCTGCGCACGGCGCTCGACCCACAGGATTCCAACTGGCCGGCGGCATGCACGGCGTTGCTGGAGAGCGCCAATCCGCTGGGTCGCATCGAATCCAAGTAAGGGTCATGCGACTCGAAGGAGCGCACAGCGCGCCCTCTCACCGGCTCAATGCTGGTGAGAGGGCGCGGAGCCAATTGCAGATCGGTTCGGTCGCAGCCAACCACGCGGGTAGTAGGAATCACGAGCGTAGCATTCCTAGGCGTTAAGTAGAGGCTCTCATCACTGTACTGTTCGAACACAGTTCACCCTTGGTCGCGCCGTGTTCGGACCATCATCGGGGGTCATGTCAGTGCGCCAACCATGCCGCGCTCACATTGCAGGTGCAGCGCTCAGGGAAACCTGGAGTCTGGTAAATCGCAAGGTGAATCGCAAGAACACGCGCACGTTGGGGGCGGCTACGGCGCGCGCGGAGCCAGGTGGGCCAGGTGCAGGGTCCCCTGTGGTCCTGTGCAAATTGGAGCGCTGAAATGAACTCTTCGAGTGGAAATGCGCGGGAAGACGTCCGACAAGGAGCAACCCAGACCGCAGCAAGCCGACGAGTGCGAGGGGCGCGTGTCGCAGGCGCTTATTCTGACCGTGATCACCAGGTTCTGGCGCATTCTAGAGCGGTACGGGTTCTTTACCGAGATGTCTCCTCCTCCCATCAGGACATCGCTCCGCCTGGGTGCACGGCCAGCAGAGCTTGACGCGTCGGCGCTGCATCCTTGACCAGCCCCAGCGGATCAGGCAGGCAACCAATTAAGCACGTAGCCGCCTGCGCAATCCGCTGCCGCGCCGTGACTGCATCCTCCGCGAGCGCCAGTTGACGCACTTGTGGCGCTGCTCGCAAGCGATACTGTGCCCCGCCACGATCGACAGGAAGCTCGGCGCTGGTCGTATACGTCGCCTCGAACGCCAGGAACGCAGCATGATCTGGAGCGCATTGGACTCGTCGAACGCGTGGCGTATCCTGTCGTGCCGTCCATTGTCGAATACTCGCTGACCCCGCTGGGCAGGAGGTTTCCTGCACGACTACCCGGCATTGGCGCATGCGCTCGTCATCAGGCGCCCCGCTGCCCGACTCCTCGGCCTGGACCCAAGCGGTTGGGCGGCTTCCATGCTCTGGTACTGATCAGGCGAGAACTCCGTCGCCAAAGTGTGCGCGTAGGAAGGCGCCTGCTCGCGCCAACGCCGCGTCGGCCTCATCGAGCAGCGGCTCGTAGCCCTGGAAGACGTGTGGCACACCAGGCGTCACCTCCAGCGTTACCGCGACATCGGCAGCCGCGGCCCGCGCTGCCAGGCGTGTCGCGTCGTCCAGGAGAATCTCGTGCGAACCGACCTGAATCAACAGCGGCGGTAGACCCGTCAGGTCGGCGAACACCGGGCTGAGCGACCCATCAGACGGATTCTGGGCGCCGGCATAGTCGATGACCCGTCGCCGCAGGCCCTCCTGCGTCAAGGAAGGATCAATGGCG
>DASVZC010000086.1:0-4209 GCA_036391835.1 Ktedonobacterales bacterium
CGACGTGCGCGAGGTGATCGAGCGGTCGAGTTCGCGTGAAACTGCCGCTCGCGTCGCCGTGGGCGGCGTCTGCCGTGAACTGTTGGCGCAGTTTGGAGTCGCTATCCATAGCCATGTGCTCTCCGTGGCCGAGGTGGGCTATGCCGATGATGCGCGGCCCGACCCTGGCGCGGTAGGCGATGACTTCTGGCAGCGCGTCGCGGCGTCTGAGATGTACTGCGGCGATGATGCGCTGACACAGCGGATGATCGAGCGTATTCTGGCGGGCAAGCGCGAGGGAGACACCTGCGGCGGCGTCTTCGAAGTGGTCGCGACTGGCGTGCCCGTTGGTCTTGGCAGCTATAGCCAATGGGATCGACGCCTCAGCGCGCGGGTCGCCCAGGCGCTGATGAGCATCCCGTCTGCGAAGGGCGTCGAGATCGGCGGCGGCTTCGGGCTTGCGGCGCTGCCCGGCTCGAAGGTGCACGATGTCGTGCGTTACGACGCTGCTGCGGACGCCTGGAGCCATCTCACGAATCATGCGGGCGGTATCGAAGGCGGCATCAGCAATGGTGAGCCAATCGTTGCGCGCGTCGCTGTCAAGCCGATACCATCGCTGGCGCATCCATTGCCCGCTGTGGATGTGCGTACGGGCGAGAATGTGGATGTCACACGCTATGAGCGCAGTGATGTCTGCGTCGTCCCAGCGGCAGGCGTCGTCGGCGAGGCAATGCTGGCCATCGCGCTGACGGATGCGTGGATCGAGAAGTTCGGTGGCGACAGTCTCAGCGAGATGCGCCGCAACTTCGCGGGCTATCTGGCGACACTCCAGCGCGAGTCTGCGAACTAATCAGCAATTATCCACTTCCATTGGCATGGGCTGTCGGGCGCTGTCGCTGACCCCCGAAGTTCCTGGCATTCATACACTGCATTCATATTCGCGCGTGGCGCGAGAAGTTGAGGATTCATGGACAGAATGGCGATTATTGCGGTCGATACCTTCGTGATGGGCTGGATTGTGCCTGTCGCGATTGTTGTCGCCGCCACGCTGGCGGGCTGGGTTGTCGAGCAACTCGCCATGCGGTGGCTGCGGAGCATCGTGCAACACCACACCCAGCGACAGCAGAGCGTGATCGCAAAATCCCTCTGGGGCCATGTCACCTTCTGGGGATTCCTGCTCGGTGTTGGGCTAGCCTACGACACGCTCATCACGCTCTATCCACCCAAGCCAAAACAGCCCGAATTCGTGCATGTGCTGTTCTCCGCGCAGAGTCAGGGCTACATCCATGATTCGCTACTTGCGCTGTTCGTCATCTCACTGACCCTGGTGCTCTCAAACATCATCGTCTCGATGATTGTCACCTCGTCGGCCAGCGCCTCGCGTCCGGTCGTCTCACTCGTCACCAATGTCACTCGGTTTGTCGTGCTGGTGATTGGCCTGCTGCTGGTGCTCTCTGTCTTCCAGATCAGTATTACGCCGTGGCTGACCACTCTGGGTGTCGCCGGTTTAGCGGTTTCACTCGCGCTGCAGGCCACGCTCACCGACTTCGTGTCTGGCACGCTACTGCTCGCCTCGCGTCAACTGGAGATTGGCGAGTACGTGAAGTTGAGCAGCGGTGAAGAGGGCTTCATCACCGACATTACGTGGCGCACAACGACCCTGCGCATGCTCAACAATAACATCGTGATCGTGCCGAACTCCAAAATGACCTCTCAGCCGGTCACCAACTACAAGTCGAATACGCAGCCTATCGTCGTGATCGTAGAGGTTGGCGTCGCACTGGGGAGCGACCTGGAGCAGGTCGAGCGCGTCACCTTCGAAGTCGCGCAAGATGTCATGAAGACGGGGCAAGGTGGTGTAGTGGACTTCGAGCCGCTCATTCGCTTCGCGAACTTCGGCGATTCCAGCATTCGCATGAATACGATTATGCAGGCGAAGAGCTATGGCGACCAATTCCTCGTGCGCCACGAGTTTATCAAGCGGCTGCGTGCGCGCTACGATGCGGAAGGCATCGTCATTCCCTATCCCATTCAGCGCGTGCAGGTGGAGCAGTCAGCGGATGGCGCGAAGGCTCAGGCCAGGGCGAAATCCAGCGAGGCTTCGTCGCGATAGAGCAGCAGGTAATCCCACAGCGCGTTGGCGGCAGCCGAAAGGCGTCTGCCAGCGCGCCGCGCGATGGACCAGTCGCGCCGGATGGGGAATCCTTCGACGTTGAGCGTCACCACGCGTTTCGCCAGCAGTTCCAACTCGATCGCGTGCAGCGGGATGATCGCAATCCCGAGGTCGGCAGCTACCGCCTGCTTGATAGCGCCGCTACTCCGTAACTCCATGCCCAACTTCATCGAAAGCTGGCCCTTGGCGAACATGCGCTCGATGTCGGTGCGTGTGCCTGACCCCTGTTCACGCAGGAGCAGCGTCTCGTTGGCGAGGTCGGCGACAGTCACCACTTTGCGCTGGGCCAGCGGATGGCGCGGCGGCGCGATCACCACCAGCTCATTCGGCAGGAATGGCTCGACCTGCAGATCGTGCGCGTCTTCGATCAACCCCATCACCGCGACATCCACTTCGTCGCGCAGCAATCGCTCAGCGACGCTAAATCGGTTGACCACATCCAACGTCAGCCGCACGCCTGGATTCTGATGGTGGAAGCCGCCGAGTGCGCGCGGCACGATGTAGATGCCAGCCGTGGTGCTGGCGGCCACGCGCACAATACCTCGCCGCGCATTGCCCAGTTCTTCCAAGGCCTGCTGCGACTCGTCCACCAGCGAGAGGATGCGGTCGGCGTAGTCGAGCAGCGCGGTTCCTGCCTCGGTGAGTCGTAATTGGCGCCCAGATCGCTCAAATAGTGGCATCCCTATGCTTTGCTCCAACGCGCGCACTTGCAGCGAAACACCCGGCTGACTGAGGTACAGCAGCTGCGCCGCGCGGGAATAGCTGCGCTGCTGCGCCACGACGCGGAACGTACGCAGTTGTTGGAGATTCATAAGATTGCCTTATGCTAGGGATAAAGAACTGATGTGTTGATTATACTTGATTTGCGGTATGCTGTCACCCGTATATGTTAGGTACGCGCGCATTGGCTCAACGTCGTGTCGATGCGTTCACACGAGGACGTGACGCCGCCAAATACGGCGCAGAGGAGACACTATGACCCTCGGCAGCAATGGCCAAAACGGCCACAAAGACCACGTGAACCCTTCGAATCAGTCCGCCGCGGCTTTGGCGGAACAGTGGAAGAGTGATTCTCGCTGGCAGGGCGTGACCCGTCCATACAGCGCGGACGATGTCTTACGGCTGCGTGGCTCGGTACTCGTCGAGCACACTCTGGCGCGCTTGGGCGCGGAACGCCTATGGGATCTGCTTCACTCTGAAGCGTATGTCCCCGCGCTTGGCGCCCTCACCGGCAATCAGGCGGTACAGCAGGTCAAGGCTGGCCTGAAGGCGATCTATCTCAGCGGCTGGCAGGTAGCCGCGGACGCCAATCTGGCGGGCCAGATGTATCCTGACCAGAGCCTGTACCCCGCGAACAGCGTTCCTATGGTGGTGAAGCGCATCAATCAGGCGTTGCAGCGCGCCGACCAGATCGACCACTCTGAGGGTCGCAGCGGCACAAACTGGTTCGCCCCGATTATCGCCGACGCTGAGGCTGGCTTCGGCGGTCCGCTCAATGTGTTCGAGCTGATGAAGTCGATGATCGAAGCGGGCGCCGCTGGCGTGCACTTCGAAGATCAACTGGCCTCGGAAAAGAAGTGCGGCCACATGGGCGGCAAGGTGCTGGTGCCGACCTCCGTCGCGATTCGCCACCTCGTCGCGGCGCGCTTGGCTGCCGATGTCTCGGGTGTGCCGACCGTGCTGGTGGCCCGCACCGACGCCAACGGCGCCAATCTGCTGACCAGCGATGTGGACGAGCGCGACCATGCGTTCCTCACGGGTGAGCGCACCGTCGAAGGCTTTTATCGCGTCCGTGAAGGGCTCGACCAGGCCATCGCGCGCGGCCTCTCCTATGCGCCATATGTTGATATGATCTGGTGCGAGACCTCCGAGCCGAACCTCGAGGAGGCTGAGCGCTTCGCCAAGGCGATCCACGCGCAGTTCCCCGGCAAGCTCCTGGCCTACAACTGCTCGCCGTCATTCAACTGGAAGAAGAAGCTCGACGCCGACACCATCGCTGAGTTCCAGCAGCGGATCGGCGCGATGGGCTACAAGTTCCAGTTCGTCACGCTGGCTGG
>DASVZC010000087.1:0-18290 GCA_036391835.1 Ktedonobacterales bacterium
CTAGCCTTATTTGCGCGTATTGTGTCGCTGGCGATGGCTGCCCGCAGGAGCATCGCCAGCGACACGACAGCTCATGCGGCGCGCTTCTGCTTCATCATTTCACGCCAGAGGCCGATCTGCCCCAGCGCGACGAGACCAATCCCCGTGAACGTGACGACCAACCCTGCCGCTATGTGCCAGTTGCTGCCCGACGCATAGGAAAGCCGGAAGCCACTCTGGGCGAGTTGGCCCACCCCCTGCAGGGCGACGTGCGCGACGCCGAACGCAAGCGCAGGCCAGACAGCCAGCCAGGCAAGCGTCTGCGCGGAGAGTTGGCGTGTCCATCCTCCGAGCATAGTAATGCCGCCAATCGCTACAAAGATATCGAAGTGTCGCCCCACGGTGTAGAGCAGCATAGCAATGGGATTCAGATGCGTGTAATAGGCGTTTGCCAACACCTGGTCGGAATCGAGCCCGGCGCAGGCGCCATGCGCGAACTGTGTGATCGAGAACGTGACGGGTGGACATGCGGCGGTGACAGCCTCTGGCATGAGGTAGAAGCCGATAAGCCAGACAATCGCGCCTGCCGTGAGCGTGAATGAGGATGCCCACTGCCAGCCAGTGCGCGGCGCTAGATGCGTTGTCGGCAGCGGCTCCCAGCGTAGGAAGGGCAGAGCGATGCAACTGATCAGCAGGCCAAGCGGGAAGAGAATCGCCCCCGGCATGATGTACAGCGGCCCCGCGTCGTCTAATTGGGCGAGTGGGTCTTGGATCGCTAAAGACATGAAGTAATGCCACACAAGCAATCCAAGAACCGCGATCGCTGCCATGAGCAGTAACCACGCGCCATAGAGCCAGCGTGTGCGCATTGCGGAAGTCGCGGAGAGCCGTCGCCAGAGGAGCGGGATGAGCGCCAGCCCGCCCAGCGCGACAACGGAGTATATGGCCCACATGACAAGCGCCAGCGTGAGTGAGAAGGGCCCTCTGTGAATGACGCTCAAGATATCGAATGCCGTACCTTGAAGAGTCCACGTTTGAGAAAAGCGAGCGGCATTATAGGCTTGAAGGACTGTATCTTTGCCGGCGAATGGCGTGTAGAGTCCCACGAGCGTCAGCACGATGCCAATCGTCGCGAGCAGGCGCGTAACCCACGGCCGCGCGAGGAGTGTAGCCAGGTGAGTCTGGCGAAGTGGTTGCGCTTGCGTTTCCATTGGCTAGTTCCTTCCCGTAGAAAGTAAGCGACCAGCAGTAGTTCCGCCAGTATGCAGGGAAGCAGCGTCATTTGCAACTTACGAGTTCCACTCTCTCCCCTGGCGCCAATTTGTCCGTATTTTGACCCTTGTGCTATGATGCTGTGGACAGTTGAATAGCGCGGCGGGCGGCGCAAATCGCCCTGGCTCATCCAGACGGGTGGAGGGAACGGCCCTGAGACACCCAGCAACCATCGCGCAGGCGGGCATGCCTACCAGCGCGACGCGGTGCTAACTCCGGCAGAGAAGACACCTTCTCTGAGAGATGAGCGCATCCAGCGGACGGGTCTCCTGCGGCGAATGCTGCGGATGACTCCAATCGCATACCGATGTGGCTTCTCTCGATCCAGAGGGAGGCCTTTTTTGTAGCCTCCTGCGACGGAGAGTCGAGCCAGCCGCGCGCACTACCTTGATAAGGGAGCGGACGTGGCGATAACAGTTGTTGGGTCGGTCGGGTTAGATACCGTCGAGACGCCATTTGGCAAGGTAAACGATGCCCTGGGTGGCGCAGTCTCCTATTTCGCGCTGGCGGCGTCACATTACGACCGGGTGAATGTCGTGGCGGTAGTAGGCGACGACTTCCCGCATGAGTATCGCCAGCAACTCGATGCGCGGAGCATCAAGCTCGATGGCCTACAGACCGTCCCCGGCAGTACATTCCGCTGGGGTGGACGCTATCACCTCGACATGAACTCCCGCGATACTCTCTTCACCGAACTAGGCGTCTTCGCCGACTTCGCGCCCAGCATCCCACAGACCTATGACGGCGCCGACATCGTTTTTCTGGCGAACATCCAGCCGGGTCTGCAACTCAATGTGTTGCAGCAGGCGGGCGAGGGCGCGAAGCTGCGCGCGCTCGACACAATGAATCTGTGGATTGACATCGCCCGCGACGCGCTGACCGAGGTCATCAAGAACGTCGATGTCGTCATCATCGCCGAGGAGGAGGCCCGCCAGTACACTGGCGAGGCTGGCCTGCGGCAGGCCGTGCGCAAGATACTCGCGCTGGGGCCGAGTCGCCTGGTGGTGAAGCAGGGGTCGTACGGCGCGCTGCTCTTCGACGCCGACGGTGGCTATTTCGCCGCGCCCGCCTATCCATTGGAAGAGGTGCGCGATCCCACTGGCGCGGGCGACTCGTTCGCGGGTGGCTTCCTGGGCTATCTGTCGCAGCGCCTGAGCAGCGGCGCCGCCCTGACCAATAACGATTTCCAGCGGGCGCTGGTGCATGGCAACATCATGGGCTCCTACGCCTGCGAAGATTTCAGCGTGCATCGCCTGCTTGCGTTGACGCCCGATGATGTCTCGAAGCGCTACAACGAGTTCGTGAACTTCACGCACTTCGAGGGTAGCTGGCGAGCATAGCGACGAAACTTGCGAGCCGATTTGGCGCTCTCATAGAGAGCGCATGACGAGTGATTTTATGCCTATCTGGCCGGACGCGCGGAAACGCCGTGGACGCCGACGCCGTGACCTTCGCTTTTGCCCGCGCCTGGAGGAGCGCAGAACGAAGCACCCGGCGGCCCAAGGTATCTCACGATCTGGGAGGCTCCACGAGCGCGCGACATTCGAATACACGCATACCTTGCGCGAGTTGCGCGCCCAGCGGACATCTACCGGCGATGGCCCGCGAGCGGCGCCCCGCGCAACCCAATCGTACAAAACATCATTGGACGGGAGCGCACGACGCTCCGTTCTTCCCCGGCTCGCTGTCGGGAGGAGAGTATAGATCATGACAACATCTTCGCAAGGGGTCAAATCTGACGTCAAAGACCTCTCGCTAGCGCCACGCGGCAAGGCGCGCATCGCCTGGGCCGCCAAAGATATGCCCGTGCTGCGGCTCATCCGCGAGCGCTTCGAGCGTGAGCAGCCGCTGAAGGGCCTACGCATTTCTGCTTGCCTGCACGTCACCACCGAGACGGCCAACCTCGCCATTACCCTGAAGGCGGCGGGCGCTGACATGGTGCTCTGCGCCAGCAATCCGCTCTCGACGCAGGATGACGTCGCCGCCTCGCTGGTGGCTGACTACGGCATCTCGACCTTCGCCATCAAGGGTGAGGACGAGCAGACGTACTTCAAGCACATCAACGCCGCGCTCGACCATCAGCCGCAGATGACGATGGATGACGGCTGCGACCTCGTGACCGTGCTACACAAAGAGCGCTCCGACCTGCTGCCCAACGTCATCGCGGGCACGGAGGAGACGACGACGGGTGTCATTCGCCTGCGCAGCATGCAGACGAACCATGTGCTCAAGTTCCCGGTGCTGGCGGTCAACGACTCCGATACCAAGCACTTGTTCGACAACCGCTACGGCACGGGCCAGAGCACGCTCGACGCGATCATTCGCTCGACCAACCTGCTGCTGGCCGGTCGCACGATCGTCGTCGCCGGCTACGGCTGGTGCGGCAAGGGGGTCGCCTCGCGCGCGAAGGGCCACGGCGCCAACGTCATCGTGACCGAGGTCGACCCGGTGAAGGCGATCGAGGCGCTGATGGACGGCTTCCGCGTGATGCCGATGCTCGAGGCCGCCGCTATCGCCGACATGATCATCACAGTGACGGGCGACATCAACGTGCTCAACCATGAGCATCTGGCGGCGCTCAAAGACGGCGCGGTGATCGCGAACTCCGGCCACTTCAACGACGAGATCAACATCCCCGCGCTGGAGTCGCTGGCGACCAAGGGCCACCAGTCCGTCAAGGACTTCGTCGAGGAGTACAACTACGGCGATGGCCGCAAGGTGTATCTGCTGGCCGAAGGGCGACTGGTCAACCTCTCCGCGGCTGAAGGCCACCCCGCCAGCGTGATGGACATGAGCTTCGCGAACCAGGCGCTGGGCGCGGAATACATGCTCCAGCACGCCAAGGAGTTGAAGCCAGAGGTCTACACCATTCCCGCCGACATCGACCGCGAAATCGCGCGACTGAAGCTCACTGCGATGGGCGTGAAGATCGATACTCTCACCAAAGAGCAAGAGGAGTATCTGGCGGCTTGGGAGTCTGGAACCTAGGGCGTCAAGGTTCCCGCGTTTGTGGTCGCTCTCCCTTCGGGGAGGGCGGCTGCAAACGGCGCACAGTGGAACGCGTGGGCGAGAGTTGGGCTAGCGTGGCTAGCTGAGAGAGGCGAGATAGACAAAGCATGGCGGACAGCACCAGTAGTTTCATGAGTTCGCCCCGCACGTTCTTCACGAGCGAGAGCGTGACTGAGGGGCACCCCGACAAGTTGTGCGATCAGATCAGCGATGGCGTGCTCGACGCCCTGCTGAAAGATGATCCTCTGGCCCGCGTGGCTTGCGAAACAGCCACCACGACCGGACTCATTCTCGTCGCTGGCGAGATCACCACCAGCGCGTGGGCCGACATCCCCGCGATCGTGCGCTCGACCATCGAGAAGGTGGGCTACGTTGACGCCCGCTATGGCTTCGACTACCGCACCTGCGGTGTCGCCACCTCGATTGGCAAGCAGAGCCCCGACATCGACATGGGCGTGAGTTCCTCACTGGAATATCGCGAGCGCGCAGCCAGTGGCTCCCTCTCCGACGCCGAACTCGACGCCATTGGCGCAGGCGACCAGGGCATGATGATTGGGTTCGCTTGCAATGAGACGCCGGAACTGATGCCAGCGTCTATCAGCTTCGCGCACAAGCTGACCCGCCGCCTCTCTGAGACGCGTCGAGCCGCGTGGGCTGGCAATGGTACGATGGATTACCTGCGCCCCGACGGCAAAAGCCAGGTGACAATCCAGTACGAGCACGGCAAGCCGGTGCGTGTGGATACCATCGTCATCTCGACGCAGCATGCCGAGCACGCCACCCAGCAGCTCATCCATGACGATGTGATCGAGCAGATCATCAAGCCGGTGATTCCCGAGGGTATGCTCGACAAGGACACCAAGATCTTCGTCAACCCAACTGGTCGCTTCGTGATTGGTGGTCCAATGGGTGACGCGGGTCTGACGGGCCGCAAGATCATCGTCGACACGTATGGCGGTGTCGCGCGACACGGTGGCGGTGCGTTCAGCGGCAAAGATCCGACAAAGGTGGACCGCTCGGCTGCCTACGCCGCGCGCTACGTGGCGAAGAACATCGTCGCGGCGGGCCTGGCTGACCGCTTCGAGGTGCAGATTGCCTACGCGATTGGCGTGGCGCATCCGCTGTCGCTCTTCGTTGAGACGTTCGGCACGGGCAAGATTCCGGATGAGGAGATCGTGGCGCTGATTCGCGAGCACTTCGATCTGCGCCCGGCGGGCATCATCCAGTCGCTCGACCTGCGCCGCCCGATCTATCAGCCGACGGCTGCGTTCGGCCACTTTGGCCGCACCGACATCGACCTCCCGTGGGAGCGCCTCGACAAGGTCGACGCTCTGCGCGCGGCGGCTGGCGCGGCGAGCGCGAAGAACTAACGCCTTTGGAGGGATAGCATGTCAGATAGTCTTATCCTGTGGAAATGGCTCGACCGCCCAGGACATGAGTCTGCGCGGCTATCCCTCCAGGGGGCAACCTGGCAGTTGGCGGGCGCGGCTATCCTGTCGCACGAGGGGCAGCCATGCCTGCTCAACTATGAGATCACCTGTGACGAGGCATGGCATACGCAGGCCGGACGCGTGGAAGGCTGGGTTGGCGATACTCGTGTTGCGACCGCCTTCGCGCGAGATGGCGCGGACCGCTGGCTCCTTGACGGCAAGGATTGTCCGCAGGTGGCAGGCTGCACAGATATCGACCTGAACTTTAGCCCCAGCACGAATCTCATCCCCATCCGGCGGCTAGGACTCGCGATTGGCGAGCAAGCGCCTGTGCGCGCCGCCTGGCTGCGCTTCCCCGGTTTCACCCTCGAGCCGCTAGAGCAGACCTATCACCGGCTCAGCGAGCACGTCTATCGCTACGAGTCGGCGGGCGGCGCGTTTGTCGCCGACATCACCGTCAACACGGCTGGATTCGCCACCCATTATCCTCCTGCGTGGGAAGCGGTCGCCGCTCGCGAGTGATGTCCGAGCCACGCTTACCACCGCACCGTGACGTTGAATGACACCGTTCGCGGCTGTTGTCCGGGTCGCGTGATCGTGAGATCGAGGCGCCAGTCGCCTGCCATTGCGAACTTTGGCCGCGCAATATAGTGGCCTGAGCCGTCTGGCGTAGCGGAGACGCTGGGCGCATCCATCGCCATCGTCCGCATGATCGGATGCGCGGTGATCGTAGCGTCTTTGATGGCGTGGCCTGCGTGGTCGGTGATAGTGAAGGTGAGCGCGTTGGTGCCAGCGGCTTTGAGTTGACCGGAGTCGAGCGCCATGCTGATGTTCAGCGGGCCACTCGTCACGACCTGCTGTGCCGCCGTCTGCGCTGGCGGGAAGAGCAGCGCCCCAAGGCCGAGATGTCCCCACGCGAGCAGCACGAAGCAGAGCGCGCCCGCCGCCAGAATCAGTCGCCGGGCCACTCGGTCTTGCGCTGCGGTACGCACGGGTGTGTCGCCGATGGCATGCGGCGTCGGGGATGTGACACTCATGTCGAGTGCTCCTTTGTGTGGGTCAGAAATGAGATGGGGAGTGGCGCGAGCTGCGCCACTCCCCAGTCGTTTGCGTGCGATGCGCTTAGGCGGCGCGGGCTGACATCGAGTTCGACGGATTCGTCGCCACGTAGACGCCCAGCGAGGCGAGCGCGATGGCCAGGTGCAGGATGTTGTCGGCGAGGTTGACGTGGATCAGACCTAGCACCGTCGTCCCCTGGATGAAGCCAATCACCGTCACCAGCGCGTAGACCGCGCCGAAGATCAGCGCATAGTAGCGGGCATATGCGCCCTTCGCGCTGAATGCCACGGCGAGGCCGACCACGCCCGACAGGATGTGGATGATGTTGTGCAGCGGGTCAATCGCGAAGATGCCCAGCAGATTGCCATTTGGCGCTAGACCCGGCACGAAGCCAAGGATGCCAACCAGCGTCAGAACCGCGCCGAGCACGGTCGTGTAGAGCTTGGCAAGATTACCCATGTGGAAAACCATACCTTTCCGTTCTCCAAAACTTACCATTTTATGCCGAAGCACAATCCGTGTTTGGTTCCTGCTTCACGGAAGGTAGTTTCACCGAGGCCGCACGACCCCGGCCAGCGCTCCCCTCTCCACAGGCGTTTTCACTCTCCGACGAACTGCCGGCGAGTTTCGCCAAATTGAGGGCGGCATTCAGATCGCGATCCATGACCAGGCTGCAAGGAACCTTGGGATTCCGGCAGCGAAATGTCCGGTCCGCAAGCGTTAACTCTTCGTCCACCCAGCCGCAGCGGGAACAAGTCTTACTGCTTGGCTCCCATCGATCCGCTAGCACCACCCGGCAGCCATACCAGGCAGCTTTGTAGGCGAGTTGCCGCCGGAACTCGCCAAAGCCTACGTCGCCAATCGCTTGCGCCAGATGGTGGTTCTTGAGCATCCCAGACACATTGAGGTCTTCAATCACGACGACTGACTTGGTTTTCGCCAGCCGCGACGTGAGTTGATGCAAGGTGTTGGCGCGCTGATGAGCCACTTTGCGATGGAGTTTGCCGAGGCACCGCACAGCCTTGCGGCGATTGTGGCTGTCTTTCTGCTTGCGCGACACCGCGCGCTGGCAGCGTTTGATCTTCTTGAGTCGCTGCTTCAAATGGCGCGGGTTCGGCTCCTCCATGCCGTCCGAGAGCGTGGCAAGCTTCTTGACGCCCAGGTCCACGCCCACGACTGGCCCATGGCTCATTGGCACGTCGTATTCCTGCTCGACCAACACGGAGACAAACCAACGCCCCGCCTGCTCGCTCACGGTGGCCGAGAGGATTTTGGCATCGGCTGGTAGATAGCCTCGCTCTTTCAGCCGCAGCCGTCCCAAGCGCGGCAACTGAATGGCGTCGGGAACGACGACAATGCTGCCAGTGAGGCGAAAGCTCCCCAGCCCGCGCTTGCGGGTCTTGCGCTGGGGATAGCCGAGTTTCCCGCGCCACTGGCCCTGCTGTTTGAGCTTCACGCGGCGGAAGAAGTGCGCGAAGGCGGTGTCCAGGTTGCGCAGTGCCTCTTGCGGCGCGCACTTCGACACTTCGTACATCCAAGGAACCGCTGTTTGCTTGAGCGCATTCAGTTCACGGTGCAGGTCTATCGCAGTAGGACTTTTGCCCGTGGTCGCGTAGACCTCCTGCTTGCGGGCCAGCCCCCAGTTGTATGCCCAGCGCGCTGCCCCCGTGTGCTTGCGGCAGGCGGTCGTCTGCTGATCGTTGAGATCGAGCTCGGTCTTGTAGGCGCGCTGGAGAGTACTCATGCCTCGGATGCCTGCTCGATACACTGTTTGACACACGCCTGGATGCGGGCCGCGCGTCGCTTGGCATTGCGTCGGCCATAGATTCGCGCGGCCATGCTGGTGATGACAGCCACAAAGTCGTCTACCCAGCCATCGCCGGTATCCGTCGGAAAGTCGGCCTCCACACGACGGCCCTCATGCTCCAGCAGGGTGACAGTGTAACCATAGCCGAAGCGCGTCAGCCGGTCTCGATGCTCAACCACCAGCACACCGACATGCGCATCCGTAAGCAACTTCTTGAGCTTGGGCCGCTCGTCGTTCAGGCCAGAGGCGATCTCGGTCACTTCGGATACCATCTGATAGCCGCGCGCCGCCACGTAGTTGCGCAACCGCTGCATCTGGCGCGTCACATCGTCTTTCTGATCGGCCGAGGAGACGCAGGCACAGAGCGTCACGCCCGTCGCACTCGGCGTAGTCTCACGCACAATAATGGTGCCAGTTGGCAGTTGATAGGCATCCAACTGGATAGTGTCCAATGACGTGTGGGAAATAGCTGGCGGTTGACGAGATCGGCCAGCAGGTGGTTCTCATCGGGTAGAGAAAGAACCCGCAGAGGAGGATCACCGGATGGCCGATGAAACCAGCATGGCACTCGACGAGCTGTTGCGCAAGGTGCGGATGAGCGACGACGTGGATTTCCTGCGCGAAGGGGTACGGGTCCTGGCGCAGGCGCTGATGGAGGTCGAAGTGACCGAGCATGTGGGCGCTGGCCGCTATGAACGCACGGCGGAGCGACGTGGCGAGCGGAACGGCACCCGCGAACGTCGCTGGGATACCCGCGTGGGCAGTCTGACGCTGAGCGTGCCGCGCGTGCGGGATGGAAGTTACTACCCCAGCCTCTTGGAACCGCGCCGTCGGGCGGAGCGGGCGCTGGTGGCAGTCGTGCAGGAAGCGTACGTGCAAGGCGTCTCGACCCGCCGGGTGGACGAGTTGGCGCAGACGCTGGGGTTGAATGGGATCAGTAAGAGTCAGGTCTCGCTGCTGTGTCAGGAATTGGACAACGAAGTCGAACGGTTCCGCACGCGCCCGCTGAATGAGGCGGTGTATCCCTACGTCTGGCTCGACGCCACCTACGTCAAGGCACGCGCCAACGGACGCGTGAGCGGGCAAGCGGTGGTGATTGCGATTGGGCTCAACACGGCGACCGGCCAGCGGGAGGTGTTGGGGCTCGATGTCGGCCCCAGCGAGGAAGGCGCGTTCTGGCTGGCCTTCCTACGAGGGCTGGTGGCGCGTGGCCTGGCCGGCGTGCAGCTCGTGGTCAGCGATGCGCACGAAGGGCTGAAGGCCGCCATTGCTGCGGTGCTGCATGGAACCAGTTGGCAACGCTGTCGCGTCCATTTCGTCCGCAATGCGCTGGCGCTCGTGCCCAAGTCGGCGGCGCAGTTGGTGGCGGCCACCATCCGCACCGTGTTCGCCCAACCTGAGCCCGAGATGGCGCGGGCGACCTGGCGCCAGGTCGCCGACGGTTTCCGACCGCGCTACCCGAAGCTTGCAACACTCCTGGACAGTGCTGAGGCCGATGTGTTGGCCTATCTCGCTTTCCCGCCGGAGCACTGGCGCCAGATCTGGAGCAACAACCCGCTGGAGCGCTTGAACCGGGAGGTGAAACGGCGCACCGATGTGGTGGGCATCTTCCCCAACGAGGCGGCGATTGTGCGACTGGTAGGGATGGTCCTGGCCGAACAGCACGACGAGTGGCAGGTCGGACGGCGCTATTTCAGCGCCGAGTCCCTCGCAAAGCTGACGCCGCCGAGTGTGGAGGCGACACCCACGTTGACGCTGGCGGTTAGCTAACCGCCAGCGTCAACCACCGATGACAGCGATGGGCATCACCAAAGCCCACACGTCCCTGGACACATACTCCAACTGCCCAGCCTTCCAGCACTGATAGACGGTGTTATAGGTGATGTCCACCCGTTTGGCGTCCTCGCTCAGTTTCATGTCGATAGCATGCTATCGAACACGACAAAACGCAATATGTATGACTACTGATTAATACCCTCCAGCGCGCCGGACGTCCATCGTCCAGGCGATTTCGCTGGATTCCTGCGTTCTTATGAGGCGTCGCGCCCGAATAATTCATGTCCATCGTGCGACGCTGCGAATTCGGGGTGTGGTCTGTCGCGGAATGTGCGCACATCTCGTTTTGCAGACTCAGATATCTCTACACGGACCCGCGAGGTTGGATGAGGAGAAATAGCAGGTTTCAGAAACTGGAGGCGCCAGCCCGCGCTGGTTCTCGATTCTTGGATCGTGTGTGGTAATGCGCTGCGGTAGCCCGGTACGTCAAGATGAGCAACCGAGAAGAAGTGTGGATCGGGTCCACAAGCTATGCTTCTTGAGAGGCACTGCTCGACTGTTCCAAGGCAGGGCGGCCAGTGTCACAACCTTGATGCTGAGATTAAGCAGTCGCACAGCATGCCCGAGGAGGTATTGGACCTTTGAGAAAACTTACCGTATTTTCTTTCCTCACGCTTGATGGCGTGATCCAGGAACCAGACAAGCCTGACACCACTGGCAGATTTCCGTATGGCGGATGGACCGTGCCTTTCCTTGACGATTCCCTGGACCTGACCATGCCGGAGCAACTGAGCCCGCCTTTTGATCTCGTGCTGGGCAGAAAGACCTATGAAATATTCGCAGGCTACTGGCCGTACCAGAATAACGAGGAAAACCCTGTTGCGGCCAGCTTCAATACTGCAAAGAAGTATGTGGCCTCACACACTCTCCAGAAGCTCGACTGGCAGAACTCGATGCTCTTGCAGGGCGATGTGGCCCATGAGCTTAAAGTGGTCAAGCAGCAAGATGGGCCTGCCCTGCAAGTTCACGGCAGCGCGAACCTCGTCCAAACACTGTTGAAGCACGACCTGGTAGACGAATTATTGTTGATGACCCTCCCGATCACACTCGGCGCTGGCCAGCGCTTATTTGCCGAAGGTACGATTGCTGCTGCCTTTACCTTGCGCGAGGTAAAAACGTCGTTGCGCGGGGTCATCGTCGCCTTTTACGAGCGCGCAGGAGAAGTTCAGACCGGATCAATTTCCTGATCGCCTGAACAGGAGCAATCAAGTCACTCTTTCTTGCGTGTAGAGGGCTGGCTTGCTCCTGTGCCCCAAACGCGCGAGACTCATTTGCATCCAGCTTCTCGTAACATAGTGACAAGACCAAACTTGGTATGAGGCCATCTCTACGATGAACAAGTACACGCTCTTAACGGGTGAGTTCGCGTAGTCGTCGCAGCAGGAAGCGCCGCTCGACCTCGTTCTGGCAGAAGTCGAGCGCGCGTTGATAGCAGGCCGCCACTTCATCTGGACGGCCTGCGCGGCGCAAGAGATCGGCTCGCGCGGAATGGTAGAGGTGATAATCCGCGAGCCGCTCCTCCAGGCGCAGGTCATCGAGCATCGCCAGCCCCGCCGCTGGACCAAACGCCATCGCCACAGCCACTGACCGATTGAGGTCCACAACAGGCGAAGGAATGAGCGTCGCGAGTTGGGCGTAGAGCAGGGCGATCTCACGCCAATCGGTAGCGTCGGATGTCGGCGCGGAGGCATGCAGCGCCGCGATGGCCGCCTGGAGTTGATAGGGGCCAGGTTGGCGTTGGCGCATCGCTTCATCCAGCAGGGCGGCGCCTTCGACGATTTCGGCGCGATTCCACCGCGAGCGGTCTTGCTCCTCCAGCGTCACGAGGTCGCCATGCGCATCCACGCGGGCATCGCGACGGGCGTCGGTCAGCAGCATCAGCGCCAGCAGGCCAAGCGTCTCGGGCTGGCCCGGCAATTCAGGCTCACGCGCTAGTAACGTTTCCAGTGTCCGTGTCAGACGAATGGCTTCGGCGCAGAGTTCGCGGCGAATCAGCGTGTCGCCCGATGACGCTTTGTACCCTTCGTTGAAGATGAGGTAGAGCGTGGCGAGTACGCCATCAAGTCGTTCGGGCAGCAGGCGCAGCGGTGGCGCCGCGTAGGGGATGCCTGCGTCGCGGATCTTGCGACGGGCGCGCACCAGCCGCTGGGCCATTGTCGGCTCGGGCACGAGGAACGCGCGGGCGATTTCTTCGGTAGAGAGGCCGCCGAGGGTACGCAGCGTCAACGCGATGCGCGCCTCCAACGCCAGCGCGGGGTGGCAGCAGGTGAAGAAGAGTTTCAGCCGTTCATCGGGGATGACATCCACATCGGCTGGCTCAGCATCGGCGGGCGCGCTGAGCGCGGCGAGAGCGTCGATTGTGGCCTGCTTGCGCATGAGGGTAGCGTCGCGGCGCAAGCGATCGATGGCGCGACGACGCGCGATGGTCGTGAGCCAAGCGCCCGGGTTGCGCGGCGTGCCTTCGCGCGGCCACTGGCGCAGCGCCGCCTCCACGGCATCTTGCAGCGCATCTTCCGCGATGGTGAAATCGCCGATACTCGCGATCAGCGCAGAGAGGATTTGTCCAGACTCTTCGCGAAATGTTCGCTCAACGATCGTCGGCTGGTACATACGCGGCTGGATTCCTGTGTGAATGCGCGTCTGAGAAGCGGACACGAGCGCCCGCTCCCCAGACCATTGACGAATTACGCCTGTGGCGGCGTGTCGAACTCCATCACTGGGCGCACTTCAATGGTTCCATTTTTGGCGCCAGGGATCTCCGCCGCGATGGCGATGGCCTCGTCCAGGTTGGCCGCGTTGACGAGATAGAAGCCGCCTAGCTGCTCCTTCGTCTCGGCGAAGGGGCCGTCGGTCGTCATCGCCTTGCCATCGCGCACGCGCACCGATGTCGCGGTAGATGAGAAGTTCAGCGCGTCGCCGCCGACGATCTTGTCCTTATACCGCTCACCGAAGGCGAAGTATGCGGCCATCACCGCATCGCCCTCTTCCTTGGACATCTGGTTAGCCTGTGCCTCATCGCCGTAGATCAACAGGGCGTAGCGCATTCGCGTGTCCTCCGACTCAGGTGAACGGGTTGCGCGGCGAGCGCAACTGCTCGCCGCATCCCCATTCTATACACACGTCGAGCGGGAGAACGCGAAGACGACACCTATGAGAACGAATTTTCCACATTGGCGAAATTCGCGAGTTTCGCGGATCAACCGCCGGGCAGCCGGGTCGTGTCGTAGATCGTCACGCTGGCGGGATCAATCATAGCGTGCCCGTTCACTGGCCCGAAGACATAGGCGTAGTTGCCCTTCACCTCGCTATACAGCCCCGGCTGGTTGATCTCCACCGCTTTGCCAAGCGCGCGGTCATAGATTGCGAGTGGTCCGCCGGCCAATTCCAGACCCGCTGTCCGGGCATTCGCGCCCCAAAGAATGATGCAATCCTCGCACTGATACTGCGATTTGAAGCTGAACAGCGGTTTGAGCGCGGGCGTCGCGCTCATGAAGTTGTCCAACTCGTAGAGTTGGTTAGTGTATTTATCGGGCGCGGTGACGAAGAAAAGTGCGCCATTCGTCACCGCCACGCCGGACATATGCTGCATGCCCAGGCGTGTGTTGAGGTCGGGCATCAGTCGTTGCAGTGCCGTCAGGTTGACATCCTGCCCGGTGGAAAGGTCGCGCACATCAATGCGACCGGACTGTACGCCTGGTTGCGGTGTGAGCCAGTTGGGGTCGTAACTATACACGACATATGGCCACGAGAAGGCGAGAAGTTGGGCGTGCTGATACTGCATAGACGCATCCGGGAAAGGTGTTCCTTGGCCCGTGGCGACGTTGAATTTGGTGATACTGCCCATCAGATCTTGCCGCAGGTAGATGCCGTGGTCGAAGATCGACGGCGTCGCGTGAACGCCAAACCGCAATTGTTGGGTGACAGTTCCTGCGCTCAGGTCATAAATGGCGGCGCCATCCCCGCTGGGATAGGCGACATAGCGCCCGTCGGTCGTTCCACTGTTCCCCGTCAGAATCGAGACATTGAACTTCGTGACGGCGTTAGTGCTGAGATTCCACTCCGCCATTTGGGCGTTGTTGCTGGGGTTACCGGTATAGACCGAGCCGAGCAGCGCGGAGCCGTCGGGCAGCAGATCGGTGGGTACGAAGGTCTGTCCATCACTGGTCTGGGTCGCGGCGATGTGCGCCACCAGTCCAGTTGCGCCCCAGGCGGCGTCGGCATGTTCGAATTGTAGTGCGGGGAGGATTGGCTCGACTGGCGTCACAGTGGGCGCGGGCGTATTGGTCGCGGTCGCCGTAGGATAGGGCGCAAGGGTGGCCGTGGCGGCGGGGCGCGGCTTCTGCCCGCCAAGGAGCCCGAAAACCTGAGTGAATGCCAGCGTGAGCAAGATGACCGCCGCAATGGCGCCCAGTCCGCTGAGCGCACGCGTCGCGCGCAGCGCCGGGTGGCGCGCTCGACGCGTGCGCAGCGCCGAGTGGCGTGCTCGGCGGGTCGCGGCGTGCAGGCGTGGGTTGCGCCCGTAGCCGCCAGGGGGCGCTGGCGTGGGGATAGCGCGCAATCCCTGGGCAATGGCGTCATATGCTGCGATGTGCGTCTGGCAGGCGTCGCAGGTGGTGATATGCGCGGTCATGCGGGCGTTGGCGGCGGCGTCCAGGACGTTGTCGCGCCAGGCGGAGAGGTCATCGGATGACAGGCCGAGGCTGCAACCCGTCAAAGGCGAAGTGGTGGTCATTCCGCCGCCTCCATTCGCTGGTAGCGCTGGCGAAACTGCTCGCGGGCGCGGCTGAGTGTGACACGCGCGCTGGCCGGGGAGATGCCCAGCGCCTGCCCGACCTCCTCGAAGCTGAGGCCATAGACTTCGCGCAGGGTCAGCGCGGCGCGCAGTTGCGGCGTCAGCTTGAGCAGCGTCGCGTGTATCTGGTCATGGATGGCGAGCCGCATGCTAGGATCGCTAGCCGCGAGTCGCTCGGAAGCGTCATCGAGCGGTTCGCTGCGCCTGACCGCGCGCCGCCTCCGCTCACTTAGCGCCAGGTTCGTGGCGACGCGCCAGAGCCAGGCCTCGGGACTCGCATAGCTGCTGAGTTTATCTATATGTCGCCAGGCGCGCAGGAATGTCTCCTGGGTGAGGTCCGCTGCCGCCTGTTGGTCGCCAAGCATGCGCCACAGGTAGCCGTAGATGCTGCGCTCCATTCCGGTGAAGAGCGCATCGAAGTTCGCCTCGCGCGCCTGCTCGGCGCTCTGCGTGTCGCTCTCCAGCGGGCGCGACGCCGTCGCCAGTCGCGCGAAGGGCGTCCATGTGACGCGACACGATGCGCGGCGCCAGGGATAGACATATCGGGCGAGGTTCTCTCGCCAACGCACCGTGATCATTGCCGCCATCTCAACGCTCCCGCCTCCGTTCAACGCGCTCCGACGACACGGCGCCGACTCGCTGCGGCGCCGCTTGTACCGGTAATCACCTATGAGGCGTGGATTTGTAACAAGCAGTTTTCGTGGGCGTTTCAGGACATATCTGCGTGGGGATGATCGGCGTCGTCCGGTTCGTCGGCGTCGTCGGCGTCGTCGGACTCGGCAGTGAGAGGGGTGTGCAGGCGGGCGCGGCGATTTGCGGTATAGAGCAGGATGGCGGGCAGCGCGAAGAAGACGACGAGCGCCGCGACGATGACGAAGGTAGCGGGGTCGCCGCGATAGACGCCATAGGCGATGAGCGCAATGATGCCCACAATTAGCGCGACGGTGAGCGGGCGGTTCGGTGGGATGATGTTAGAACGCACGGCTGCTGGCTTTCGTGGAATCGCGGCCATAACGGTTGGCGCACGATACCGACTGGGACTGAAGTCCCCGCAGATGCCGCCACCGGCAGGCGCCAGGGCTTTCAAGTCCCGTCCGCGTGCTCCGGCCTTTCAATGCCGAGAGTCCCTGCCGCCACAGGCGCACATACGGCATCGTTTCCGCATATCGCAAACGATGCCGTATGTAGTCTATGACCCTGTGACGCTAGTACGTGGACGATCCACCAGGGTTAGACATGGCGGCGATGACGATAATGGCGATGAATAGGACACCCAAGGCGATTTGGATGTAGCCGATGATGAGGCCCGCGATGGCGAGACCACGCCCCTGTGTGTAGCCATTCGACTGCTTGATCTGATTGAGCGCGATATGACCAAGGATGACGCCGACGATTGAGATGCCGAGCAATGAGCAGACGAGGCTCGCGATGGCCATGCCGCTGGTCGGCCCCGTCCCCGGCATATACGTTGGGTATTGCGGCGGATATCCCGGCTGTGGCGGATATCCCGGCTGCGGCGCATAGCCCTGCATAGGCGGCTGCTCGCCATACTGCGGCGGCGCATAGGACGGGTACGCCTGCTGCTGTTGCTGCGGATACGGCTCATAGGGTTGCGAAGGATAGGCCTGCTGTGGCTGCTGCGGCGGTTGCTGATAATTTGGATACTCGCCGTATGGTGACGGATTGGTCATCGCCGGGACTCCTCTCACTCCACGCTTTTGCGCGCGACCAAACGCACACGCAAAGCTCTGCGCCCACAGTGTCTCATACGCTGTCTAGCGACGGCCATTGCCAGGCGAAAATTGCTTGCCTGGATGGTCACGCGTACCTGGAGTGATCTCCTATCCCTGCAGCAGTGCGCGCAACTCCTCGGGTGTCGTGACGGGGCGCTGGCAGACGAACCGCTGGCAGACGTATGCTGCGGGTGCGCCATCCACCAGGCCACGCGCTTCCAGCAGCGGCGCCGATGGCTGTGCGGCGTCAGGTGCGCCCCATGCCAGCGCTATGCGTGGCTGGTAGCTGTGTGTAGCCTCTTCACGCAGCGCCGTGAGCCGTGGATCCTCGGATGCGCCCACCAGCGCCACTTCATAGAAGGGACCGATCAGGTCATCCAATGCGGAGAGGTAACGCCCAAATGATGATGGAACGCGTAGCATCGACGGGACGAGTGGCAGCAACGCGCTCGCCGCGTGCTCACGATAGCGCAGGTCGCCGGTCAGCGCCGCCAGCCGGAGCAGCGCCTCGCATGCCTGGCTGGCGCCGCTGGGTGTGGCATTATCGCTGATCTCGCGTGGGCGGCCAATCAACTGCTCATGGTCGGCGGCAGTGTCGAAGAATCCCTGCGTCTCCTCATCCCAGAAGCGCCGCAGGATGTCGTCGCCCAGCCCGCGCGCGGCGTCGAAATAGCGCTGCTCGCCTGTCAATTCGTAGACGCTGAGCAAGGCATTCGCCAGCGCGGCATAGTCCTCCAGGAAGGCGTTGATCTTTGCCTGCCCGTTGCGCCAGGTGCGCAGGACCTGTCCATCCCTGAGCATCGTCGCCAGCAGGAAATCGGCATTTTTGAGTGCGGCGGCGCGATAGTCGTCACGCCCGAGCGCTCCAGCGGCTTCGGCGAAGGCGCGCAGCATCAGCGCATTCCACGCGGTGATGGCTTTGTCGTCGCGTCCGGGCCAGATGCGCTGTGAGCGCGCCGCGTAGAGCCGCTCTTTTGCGCGAGCCAGCGCCCCGTGCGCCTTGTCCTCGGTGATACCGAGCGTTTGCGCCGCTTCGGCTGGAGTGCGCGCGGCGAAGAGAATGTTCTTGCCCTCGAAATTGCCGCGCTCGCTGACGCCCCAGACGATCTGCGCCACGGCAGCATCGGCATCGCCTAGGATGGCGCGCATCTCGGCGGGCGCCCAGACGTAGAACTTGCCCTCCTCGCCTTCGCTATCGGCGTCTTGCGTGGAGTAGAACGCGCCGCTGGGGTCGGTCATCTCGCGCAGGACGTAGTCGAGCGTTTCCTCGCAGATGCGGCGGTAGCGTGTCTCGCCCGTCAGTTGCCAGGCGTGCAGATAGACGGGCGCGAGCAAGGCGTTGTCATAGAGCATCTTCTCGAAGTGGGGAACGA
>DASVZC010000088.1:0-8844 GCA_036391835.1 Ktedonobacterales bacterium
GATGAAACGGAGTCGTCGAGCAGGCCACGCCTGACGCAAGCATAGACGCGCCACAGCGCGACACGTGAGGATAGTCGAGTGCCACACCGTCCGCATGAAGGTCCACAGAAGCCGAAGAAGTCACAACACGATGACATGCACGCCAAGCACGCCGCAAATGGCCATGACGAGGCGAGCGAGTATCTCGGCGGTGAGCGCATTCACGCCAACCGCATCGCTCCCGATGTCACTGCCGCCGATCTCATCGACAATGCCTTCCAGGCCTACAACGCGGGCCGACTGAATGAAGCCGCGCGACTCTACGCCAACCGCATGCTCGACCCAGAGCAGGACGTGACGGTCTGCCTGACCATCGCAGGCGCGATGACGCCCGCCGGAGTCGGTGGCGCGATCATCACCCTGATGGAGCGTGGCGCGATCGACTTCATGGTCAGCACGGGCGCCAACCTCTACCACGACATTCACCACGCGCTCAACTTCGCGCTGCACCGTGGAAGTTTCAAGCTCGACGATCCAGAACTACACGAGGCTGGTGTCATCCGCATCTATGACGTGCTCTTCCGTGATGAGGTGCTGCTCGATACGGACAGCTTCCTGCGCGAAATTTTCAAGACGTTCCCACAGCGCCCGATGTCTACCGCTGAGTTGCATCACCTCATCGGAACAAAGCTGCTTGAACTCGGCGTACAGCCCGAGCAGTCGGTGCTGGCGATGGCGGCGAAGTGGAATGTGCCGATCTACACTTCGTCGCCGGGCGACTCGTCCATCGGCATGAATCTCGCCCGTCACCAGCTCGACGGTAACGCGCTGACCATCGACCCACTGTATGACGTGCATGAGACAACTGCCATCGTGCAGGCCGCGACACGCAACGGCGTTATCATCCTTGGCGGTGGCTCGCCAAAGAACTTCTATCTGCAGACACAGCCGCAACTGTGGGAAGTGCTTGGCATCAACAAGGGTGGCCACGACTACTTCATCCAGATCACCCAGGACGCGCCCCATTGGGGTGGCCTCTCCGGCGCTACGCCATCTGAGGCCGTTTCCTGGGGCAAGATCAAGCCAGAGCTGTTAAGCGATTCGGTCGTCGTGTATGCCGACACGACACTGGCATTTCCACTGCTTGCGGCCTACGCCATCACACGAGCGAAGCCGCGCAAGCGCCGCGAACTCTACGCCCAGCGCGAGCATCTGATGGCCGAACTGCGCGCCGCATACGAGCGTGGAGCCGGAGCGAAAGACCCCGCAACCGAGGCATAGCCCGCTGAAAGGAGCCCGACCGTGCGAGAGACGCTGCAAGATATGAGCCGCTGGCTCGCTGAGGGGAAACGTGTGGCGCAGGCGACCGTCGTCTCGCTGGTCGGCTCCGCGCCGCGTGGAATCGGCGCCACGCTGGTCGTCAGCGACGCTGGCGATATCGCTGGTTCGGTCAGCAATGGCTGTGTCGAGCCAGACGTGGTCGAGCAGGCGCAACGCGTGATGCGTTCCGGGAAGCCGCGCCTGCTGACCTACGGCGTCAGCGAAGAACAAAACCTCGAACGCATTGGGCTCTCATGCGGCGGTGAGATTCGCGTCTTCATCGAACGCATCGAACGCACAAACGAACTCGACACGCTGGAAGCCGCCGACCGCGAAGGTCGTCCAGCCGTCCGCGCGCAAGTCATCGCCGCTCCGGCTGGCGAAGATATGCTGCTCGGGCAGACGTTAACGCTAGCCGACAGTGGGGCGCCGCAGGGCGCGCTTACCGATACGCCGCTGGGCGAGGCCGTCGCTGCTCGGGGGCGCGAGACACTGGGGGCAAGCAGCCCTGTCGTCGCGCATTTCCCGGTAGCAGGCGCCGAAGCGGAGGTGTTCATCCAGACGCTGACGCCGCCACGCACGCTGCTGATCGTCGGCGCAGGTCACATCGCGATTCCGCTGACCCGACTGGCGAAAGTGCTGGGCTACCACGTCACCATCATCGATCCCCGCGAGGCGTTCAATACGCGCGAGCGTCTGCCCGAGGCCGATGAACTGCTGCTGGAGTGGCCCGACGAAGTGATGGAGAAACTCCCAATCAATGCCGCGACAGCGGTTACGGTGCTCACCCACGACGAGAAGTTCGACGTTCCGTCACTCAAGGTCGCGCTGGAACGTGGCGCGGGCTACATCGGCATGGTCGGTAGCAAAGGCACACGCGCCTCACGCGACGCTGCGTTGCGAGCGGACGGCGTGGGTGATGACCTCATCGCGCGCATCCACGGCCCCATCGGCCTGGATATCGGCGCCCGCACGCCCGACGAAATCGCGCTAGCGATCCTCGCGCAGATCGTCGCCGCCACCCACGGCAAAGCCTGACGTAGCGCCGCACACAACGCCACCAGGAGTGGGTCGCACGCGTCAACCATGGGGTACACTGTGGGGTGTGACGCGATGCTGCGCCCACTAAGAGGAGACATATCACGATGACGACAACGGCCAGAGAGACGTCAGTTCATTCGCTGACTACTTTTAAGAACGAGCCGCTTACCGACTTTACCAAAGAAGAGAATATCCGTGCGCAGGAAGCCGCGCTCAAGAAAGTCGCCGCTGGTTTCGGCAAGACGTATCCGCTGATCATCGCGGGCAAGCGACGCACGACGAGCGCGACATTTAACTCCACGAATCCGGCGAATCCCTCCCAGATACTCGCCACCTTTAGCAAAGCCACCGCGGACGACGCGAAGGAAGCAGTCGAAGCGGCGCACAAGCGCTTCAAGACGTGGCAGTACACTCCGGTAGAGGAGCGCGCGGGCTACCTGTTCAAGGCGGCTCAGAAGATGCGCGAGCGCCGCTTCGAGTACAACGCTATCGAGATCTACGAGGTCGGCAAGACATGGCCTGAGGCCGACGCCGATGTCGCCGAGGCAATCGACTTCCTCGAATTTTACGGACGCGAGGCGCTGCGGTACGCCGACAAGCAGCCGATCACACCGTTCCCCGGCGAGGAAAATGAACTGCGCTACATTCCCCTGGGCGTCGGCGCCATTATCCCGCCCTGGAACTTCCTCGGCGCGATCATGATTGGCCTGACCTCGTCGGCGATTGTCACGGGCAACACTGTCGTGCTGAAGCCGGCCAGCGCCTCGCCGTGGATCGCGGCGACCTTCGTTGATCTGCTCGAAGAGGTTGGCGTTCCAGCTGGCGTCGTCAGCTTCACGCCGGGCTCGGGCGAGACAATGGGCGATGCGCTCACGCTGCACCCGCTGACTCGCTTCATCTCCTTCACTGGCTCGCGCGAAGTTGGCCTGCGCATCAACGAGATGGCGGCCAAGCCGCAGCCGGGGCAAATCTGGGTCAAGCGCGCCATCCTCGAAATGGGTGGTAAAGACGCCATCGTCGTAGACGAAACGGCTGACCTCGACGCCGCCGCTACCGCAATCGTGACTTCGGCGTTCGGCTTCCAGGGGCAGAAGTGCTCGGCCTGCTCACGCGCCATCATCGTAGACAGCGTCTATGATCAGGTCGTGGACAAGGTCGTCGAGCGCGCACGCACGCTGACCATCGGCGACCCAAGCGACCGCGCCAACTACCTTGGGCCTGTGGTTGATTCCAGCGCCTTCCGCAAGATTCTCGATTACATCGAGGTCGGCAAGCAGGAAGGCAAGCTCCTGCTGGGCGGGGAGAAGGTAGAGCGTGACGGCTACTTCATCAAGCCGACCATCTTCGGTGAGATCGCGCCAAATGCGCGACTCGCACAGGAGGAGATCTTCGGCCCGGTGCTCGCGTGTATCCGCGCGAAGGACTTCGACGACGCGCTCGACATCGCCAACGGCACGGAGTTTGGACTGACTGGCTCGTTCTATTCGCAGGATCGCAACCGCATCGAGCGGGCAACCCGCGAATTCCACGTCGGCAACCTGTACTTGAACCGCAAGAGCACTGGAGCGATGGTCGGGGCGCACCCATTCGGCGGATTCAACATGTCTGGCACCGACTCGAAGGCCGGGGGCCGCGATTACCTGCTGCTCTTCACGCAGGCCAAGGCTATCAGCGAAAAGATCAGCTAGCGACGAACGGATTCCGCCAGGAGAGGCGAACAGTGGAAGACACGCGGGTCGATGGCTGACCTGCGTGTCTTCTGCTATACGCATGACTTCTGATAGATGTGGTGATGAGGGTTGGGGCGTTCGGTTGAAGGCACCGCCCGGTGAAAGGTCATGATGACATGGCGCGGGTCGACATCAAAGGTGAGCAACATCCCATCAGCGAGGTCTTTAGCGAGCGCTATGCGTTCGTCGTGCCGCCATACCAGCGGCCATATGCCTGGACAACAGAACACGCCAGCGAACTCTACGACGACCTGATGGGTTACATCGGGGACGCCGACACCCCCGTCGACGAACTGAGTCCTTACTTTTTGGGGAGCATTGTGCTCATCAAAGGCGACCGGCCCGAGGCGCAAATCGTGGATGGGCAGCAGCGGCTCATCACGCTGACGATTCTGCTTGCGGCATTGCGTGCAGTCGTGCCAGCCGAATATGCCGAAAGCATCACGCGCAGGCTATACGAACCCGCCGACCCGCTCAATAATGTGCCCGCGCGCTATCGTCTGCGACCGAAAGAGCGCGATGCAGGATTCTTCCAGCAATTTATCCAGAGCGAGAATGCCATTCAGCGGATGCAGGGGCAACTGCATTCCGATCTGACCGAGAGTCAGCGCAACATGTACGAGAATGGTCTGCTGTACCTGCGGCTGCTCCGGGAGGCGCCGGAGCACAAGCGTGTGCGGCTGGCGCAGTTTCTGGCGCAGCGCTGCCTGCTGGTCGTCGTCTCCACGCCCGACCTCAGTTCGGCCTACCGCATCTTCTCGGTGCTGAATGATCGCGGGCTCGATCTCTCCTATGCTGACATCCTCAAAGCAGAGGTCATCGGCCAATTGCCCGAGGTGGAGCAATACGAATACACCTTGCGCTGGGAGCAAGTGGAGGAGTCGCTCGGCCGCGAGGCGTTCAACGATCTGATCGGACACATCCGCTCCATCTATCGCCACACCCGCCATCGCGGCGAAATCCTAGACAGCTTCAGACAAGATGTCATCCGCACACTACGCGATTCCCGCCGCCTTATCGATGAAGTGCTGGTTCCATATGGCGCGTCATTCTATGTACTTCAAAACGCGGCCTATCAGCACAGCGACGAGGCGTTAGCGGCTCGAATCAATCAAACCATTCGCTGGCTCAACCGCGTTGACAATGAGGAATGGGTCCCGCCAGCTTTGCTCTATCTGCAGCGCCATCATGATCACGCAGAACGATTGGCGCGCTTCTTCGCCGACCTGGAACGCCTCGCCGCTTCGCTCATGATTCGCCGCCAGTACAAGGACAAACGCGAGCAGCGCTACTGGCGCATTCAGGCCGCAATCCTACACGACGGCGACCTGTTTCACCCCGACGCGCCGCTGCAATTACAACAGCATGAGCGAGAAGACACGAAGCAAGCGCTCGGTGGAGAGATATACCTGATGGCTGCACCCCCACGCAACTATCTACTGCAGAGGCTCGACAGCACGCTCGCGGGCTCAGGCGCTACCTATGACTACAAGATCATCACAGTGGAACATGTGTTGCCGCGCAAGCCACCGGAAGAAAGCGAGTGGACGGAGTGGTTCCCCTCGCCTGCCATCCGAGCGCGCTGGACGAACAAACTCGGAAATCTGGCGCTACTCTCACGTGTCAAGAACATGCAGGCGGAGAACTACAGCTTCGCAACCAAGAAGAAGACCTACTTCGCCACCAAAGATGGCGTCTCGCCATTCGCGCTCACGACCCAGGTATTGCGCGAGAAGGAGTGGACACCGAAAGTTATCGAGCGCCGCCAACACGAACTAATCGGCGTGCTCGCCCAACTCTGGCGCCTCTAACGTCAATCAGTTCCTCATCTTCTCGCAACCGTCACACCTGATGCGGCGTATTTGTGACGTATCCACGAGGTGGATGGCATGGACGGTCTGGAGAAGGGAGTCAAAGAGAGATGATGACACCACCGCAACACAGCGCAGACGAAACTAAGCGTGATGTGCAGGCGACCCTTGCGGCGCGCAGGGAACTCGGCCCAGAGTATGACGATCACTTTCTCAGCCAGCTTGTCGAGCGCCTGACCGCGCAGGTCCATCGCGAAGTGGCCAACGCGCCGCGCGCATCTCTGCCGAGCAATAAGCTGTCGCGCGAACAGCGGACAGCCGTGGCGATCTGCTCGCTGGTGTTCGCGATCCCGCTCACCGCCATTAGCATCCCAGGTGGACCGTTCTATTTCATCGCGATGATCGCGATGATTGCGCTCATCAACGTCCTCGCGGCCCGCTAACGTAGCCTGCGGCCTGACCCATTCCGGCGAACGCATTGTTGCAATCCGCTGACGCCTGCCTATACTGGAGACGCCAGATGAGGTTGAGCATCAGCGGAAACCAGGGAGGGAGAACACCGTGGCAAATGACCGTGAGCGGGCGCAGATGACCGGCCCAAAGGCCCGCGAACTACTCCGCGGGCCTTTGGGCGCGCTGCCAATTATGCTCGGCATCGTTGCGGGCCTTGTACTCTGTGGCTTTGGCCTCGTTGCGCTCAATTCCTCCGCTGGAGGTCGTCCGCCTGACCCGTCCACAACGGTCGACTCAATCTGCGCAGACCTTTCCACGCAGAAGTATGATGACCTGTATTCGCGACTCGCGCCAGCCCTCCAACAGCAGGGAAACCAGGCGCAGTTCGTCGCGAGTCAACGCGAACTCGATGTCCTACTTGGCCCAGTCACATCCTGCAAACATTCTGAGACATGGTATGGAAACGACGTGGCGCATGCAGCCATTACCCTCGAACGAAAGAACGAAGCCGGTTCCTCTATCACACTCGCCTACAAACAGAGCGAGTGGAGTATCGTAGACTTCGATAAGAGCTTCTGAGCTACTACATGATCAACGGCGCCACACACGCTTAGATTGTCGCTATCCCACGCGTCGCAAATTCATGCCATTCGCACGCGCTAGTTGAGATGGAGATTGTCGTCGGACAACGGCGCCGATGGATGGCTGGGGTGCTGGAAGTCCTCGAGCATTTGCTTGCTCATCATCTCGATCTCATGCCGCAGCAGGTCGCGCTCGGCATTCAGCCGTTCCAGCGCTGTTGGGATCTCCAGTAAACGCTGCTTCACCTGGTCATCGCATGGCAGACAGACCGCGATGAAATAGGACAACTCAATACCATCACCCGGAATTGGGATGCTATTCTCGCCGCCTTCGATCTGCGAGAGCACCAGGGACAAATATTCGTCCAGCAGACGACGGGCATCCATGCTCGCCGACGCGATGTCCCCCACGCCAAGATCTTCCGGCAAGAGTCGGACCCTGGCGCTGAGGTAGGGCTTGTCCTCGAAGGTTTCCAGTATCTCGAATCGCTGCGCGCCCACCGTGATCAGGTTATACCGCCCATCCGGCAACCGCTGATAGTCGGCGATGCGGGCGAGAGAGCCGTAGCGGGCAGAACCCACCGTCTCGCGATCGTCATTCAAGTCAGCGAGCGAGATACCAAAATTTACATTCGAATCCAGGCAGAATCTGGTCATCTCCCGGTAGCGCGGCTCGAAGATGTGCAGTGGCTGTACCATTCCTGGAAACAGGACCAGATTCAAGGGAAACAGCGGAATCTCAATATAGTCGTCCGCCATTCACCCTCTCCAGTCATTGCGCGCGGCAGTTCGCGTGTGTTCCTTCGCGACGTATCCTAAACCTGCGCACGCTCATTCCATGCCTTACTAAAAGAATGTATCATGGATGAGAGAGGCCATGCCACCATCAGGACAGCCGTGCACGAGCGGCTCGGGATGCAGGGCGGGAATGCGAAAGGCGACGCACGTGCGAGGGGTCATCGGCAATCAGCAGGCGCAGGCGATTCTCGATCGCGCGCTCGTCAGCGGTCAGACCGGCCACGCCTACCTGCTGCACGGCCCAGAAGGTGTCGGTAAGCTCACCATGGCGCTGGCATTCACCCAGGCGTTGCTCTGCCTGAATCGCCTGCCGGGCCAGGCCAACGCGTGCGGCGAATGTGTTGCGTGTCGCAAAGTGCTGCACGGCAACCACCCAGACCTGGCGATACTCGAACCAGAAGACGGCAAGCGATGGATCAGGGTCGAGGCGCTTCGTGAAATGCAGCGTATCACTAGCCTGGCGCCAGCAGAGAGTGACCACCGCATCGTCATTATTCCCGAGATGGAGCGCATTCAGGAGGGAACCACCAACACACTGCTCAAAACGCTGGAGGAGCCACCCGATGGCGTCATCCTGTTGCTGCTGGCCACCGAGCCAGATGCAGTGCTACCAACGATCCTCTCGCGCTGCCAGCTCATTCAACTACGCCCCCTCGCGCCACATGAAATAAGCGCAGCGCTACGTGATCGCTGGCAGTTGTCCGCCGCCGACGCCGATCGACTGGCTGGCCTCGCAAATGGGCGGATCGGTTGGGCCGTCCGCGCACACGAACATCCCGAGGAACAGGAGGAACGTGAGCGCCTGCTCGAACGCATCGCATCTCTCGGCGTCGCCACACGCGATGAGCGCATGCGAACTGCCGCGACCCTGGGCTCAGACAACGCTGCCGCTCGCCTCACCCTGGAGCAGTGGATCGCGTGGTGGCGTGATGTCACCTTAGCCGCGAACGGCGCGCATAACCTGCTCTCCTCAGGCAAGGCGCTCCGCGAAGCCGAACGCACCGGCGCGGCAATTGGCCCTCGGGAGGCGCGCGAGTTCATGCAGGCGCTGCTTACCGCGCTCGCGTCGATGGATATCAACGCGAATCCTCGACTGACGATGGAAAATCTCGCGATCCAACTTCCATCAAC
>DASVZC010000089.1:0-14098 GCA_036391835.1 Ktedonobacterales bacterium
GTCCCGACGTCGCATGGTGGGTATCCGCCATCGCGGCCACCTCATTCGAGATCCTACTGCCACTCGCACTTATCGTCTTCGCACACGCCCGTCTCAAGGTCGCCTGGCGCTATGCCGCATTTGGCGCGCTTATCTTCTTCACATTCCAACTCATCACGCGGGTTCCGCTGATACAAGTCGCACAATACTTCCTGCAGGGCGCGCTCAAATCCTCGAAGCCGCTGCTGATCGCCTTTCTCCTCATCGCCGCGTTGACTGCTGGCATCTGCGAGGAAGTTGGACGCTATCTAGGCTATCGCTGGTTCATGGGACGCGAGGAAAAGACCTGGGCGAAAGGCGTCATGTACGGGCTGGGGCATGGCGGCCTGGAATCGATTGTGCTCGTCGCGGGGCTCAGCATCCTTCAGTTGGTGAATGTGTGGCTTCTGAGCAGCACGAATCTGGGCATCATTCCTGTGGCGCAGCGCGCGACTGCCGCGAAGCAGTTGGCCGCGTTGGTGGCGCAACCGGGCTGGCTGCCACTGCTGGGCGGCTGGGAGCGCATCTGCGCAATCGCCGCGCACGTCGCATTCTCGCTGATCGTGCTGCAGGTCTTCCGGCGTCATTCGTTTGGCTGGCTCTGGCTGGCGATTGGCCTACACACGCTGCTCGACGCCGTCTCGGTCCTCATCCCACAGTTCGTGCATCTCGGGAGCGTGGGAGATACGTTGCTGGTTGAGGGATTCGTCACACTGTTCGCGATTGGCTCACTCTGGGCCATTTTCGCCCTACGCGATAGCCCCACGCCCCAGCCGCTCCCGGCTGACAGCCAGGCGGACGCCATCGACGCGACTCGCATCGCCTGACGGGTCGATTTCAACCTTACTGCGGCGCATCCTCTTGCTAATCTAACGGTAGTAGATTATTATCTAAGTGTATTAGACATTGAGCGAAGCGTCGTGCTGCGAGCATAACGCTCTGCGCGAGGATGGGGACGAAAGGACGTCACGTGAAACGTGTACAACACGGGGATCATCTGATCCAGTTGACCTTCTATGGCTTCGTCAATGTATTCCTTCTGCGTGAGGATGACGGATTCACAGTGATCGACACGGGGCTGGAGGGAGACGCCAAAGCTATCGCTCAAGCCGCCCGCGAGGTAGGAACGCCGATCATGCGTATTCTGCCGACACATGCCCACGCCGACCACTGTGGCGGACTCGACGCGCTGCACGCGCTGGTTCCAGAGGCCCAATTAGTGATGCCCGCGCGTGATGCGCGCTTCCTCACTGGCGACATGACGCTGGACGCCGACGAGCCACAGGTCAAGCTACGTGGCGGCTGGGTGATTCGCACGACACGTCCTTCGCGGCTCGTGCAAGATGGCGACCGTGTTGGCTCACTTCAGGTCATCGCCACGCCAGGGCACACACCAGGCCACGTGTCATATCTCGACACGCGCGACGGGACGATCATCGCGGGCGACGCATTCCAGACCATGGGCGGCGTGGCCGTCTCAGGGACGTTCAAACCACTCTTTCCCCTGGTAGCATTCGCTACCTGGCACAAGGAATTGGCGCTGGAGAGCGCCCGCAAGTTGCGTGAGTTAGATCCAGCCAGGTTGGCTGTGGGTCATGGCGCTACGCTGGAGCGCCCAGCCGCCGCGATGGATCGCGCCATTGCGGAAGCGGCCCGCTCGCTCGGTCAGCGAAGTGAGCGGAACTCCGTCGCTGCGCGCCAGTAGCGTTGCGACCCACGCCGACGTGTGAGAGTATGCCAGGAAGTGGCGGAGGGAGCGATGGCGACACGGGCAGGCCTGGACCATGAAGCCATACTACAGGCCGCGGAAAAGCTCATCAATGAGCATGGATTAGACGACCTCACAATGGTCACATTGGCCGCCGCGGTCAATGTACGTGCGCCAACGCTCTACCACTACTTCCAGGGACTCTCAGGAATCAAGCGGTCGCTAGCTCTGCGAGGTCTGCGCGAGATGTCCACGCGGCTTGGGCGCGCAGTCATGGGGAAATCCGATGATGCGGCGATCATCGCCCTCGCCTATGCGCTGCATGATTTCGCGCGAGCGCATCCCGGCCTGTATGAGGCGGCTTCCCGCGCGCCCGAAGGAGGAGACCCCGAGTGGCAGGCTGCCGGGGCTGAGGTCGTGGACATCGGATTGCGCGCGCTCTCGGCGTATCAACTCACGCCCGATGACGCCCTGCACATGGTCCGCATCCTCCGCAGTATTGTCCACGGTTTCGTCTCGCTGGATCGAGCCGGCGGATTTGCGCTGCCACTCGACAGAGACGAGACCTTTCGCCGCCTCATCGATGTCGCACTGCTCTACCTGCACGAACGCCACTCCCCTCCAGGCGTCACGCCTATTATTGGTTGATTCCCTGACATCGACATTCCGCGCACCAAGATCTACCAATACATGCGCGTTTCGGCGCCTGGCGCATCCACCTCATAGTATTCCCTGCGCGAGTCGGGCGCGATTTGTTGGCGAATCGTGAGACGGCGCGCAGGGGATGTGCGTCAGGTGTGACCACGCTATGCCATTTCTGTGGTTGGCACAGGCGAGGATACCTGTGTAGGGGAACATCCACGGAAAGCGAGGCAGGAGATTAAATGATCAAGACTGAGAAGAGCATCGTCATTGATGCCCCGGTCGAGAAGGTGTTCGCATACGTCTATGACCCGGCGAACGAGCCAGAGTATATGACGGGCGTTCACGAGGTAAAAGATGTCCAGCGTCTGCCGGATGGCCGCTACACCTACACAGAAGTCAGCAAGTTCCTGGGCGTGCCTGTTGATTTCGAGTGTGAGTACACCGAGGTCATCCCCAATGAGCGCATCGTGGAGAAGGTGCATGGCCCCGGCATGGATGGCCACATGTCCATGGGCTTCGAGCGGCTGGAGACTGGCAAGACCCGCGTGAGTATCGTCGGCGAGACTTCCCTGCATGGCGGGCCGCTGGCGAAATTCGGTGAGTCGTTCCTGGCCAAGTATTTCGACCACGGCTCTGAAATGGCCATACATGGGGCGAAGGCGCATATCGAGGCGGCGGCGCGGGTCGCAGCGACCAGGTAGCCGCTCATCTCACGCGCTGGCGGAGAGTCCGCTGGCGTGTGGCGCTAACACCTTGCCGCACGCGGTTCCGTGCAATGGAATGTTCCGAGACTGCGTGCGACATCCTTTCAACGAGCAGCGTGGACGCCCCGCGCGCCGAGGGGATATACTACTCAGGCGTATCCGCATCCATCATTTCGACACATCGCGCCGACGGAAACGTCGGCGTTTCTGCTAGCGCCAGCGATGGCTGTGCGCGTCGGGAGAACGAGCGACATGCCCCAGAAGACAGCGAACGGCGGAACCGAGCCACAGCCCGGCGACTCCACGATGGCGAACGGCGACCTGATCGAGCGGCTGACTGGCCTGCTGCGTGACGCGGCGGCGGCATACATCCGCGAAGAAGGGCTGGCCGCGGACCCCGCCACGCTGCCATTCGACGTGCGCCCCACTGCGCAGGCCAGCTTTGGCGACTACGGCATGCCGCTGATGCCCTGGGCGGGCAAGAATCGCCTCGGTCGCCCGCCGATGCAGATCGCAGAGGGGGTCGCCAAGCAGGTGCGCGCCGCCAACAGCCCGATCATCCGCGAGGTCAGCGTCGCTGCGCCTGGCTTCCTGAACATCACGTTCCATCAGCCCAGCGTCGGGCAGGGCGTCATGGCGCGTGTCGCCTCAGCGGGCGAGCATTTCGGCGCGAGCAAGGCCAACGCAGGCGTGAAGGTAGTCGTCGAGCACACCGCCATCAATAGCAACAAGGCCGCGCATGTCGGTCACCTGCGCAACTCCTGCGTTGGCGACACAGCAGCGCGGATGCTGCGCGCCCAGGGCTACACCGTCGAGGTGCAGAACTACATCGACGACACGGGCGTGCAAGTGGCCGATGTCATCGTCGGACGCGAACTCATCAAGCGTGGCGAACTGGAGGTCGAAGGCGGAGCCGAGCAACTGCCCGGCGAGTCGTTCGACTACTACTGTTCGCGTGTCTACGTCGCCGTCGGCAAGGCATATGAGCAGCGACCTGAACTCATCGAGATGCGCCGCTCTGTGCTGCACAGCATTGAGCATGGAGGCGTACATGAGCCCGGCCAGCCTGACTACGCCGCGCTGGCGGCGGAACTCTCGCATGCCATCGTGCAGGCGCATCTCAAGACGATGAGCCGCCTCAACATCTTCTACAACCTCATCACCTGGGAGTCCGCCATTCTTGGCGCGGGCCTCTGGCGGCACACCTTCGAGATGCTGCGCGATAGTGGCATCCTGAAGAAACCCGAGACTGGCCCGGCGAAGGGCGCCTGGATTCTGCCGTTTGGCGAGGGTGATTCGCAGACCGACGATGGCGAGCGCACCAGCGATAAGATTCTGGTAAAGAGCGACGGCACGGCCACCTACACCGGTAAAGACATCGCCACCCAACTCTGGAAATTCGGCCTGAGCGATGATCCGCGTATCGGCGTGCGCTTCTACTTCCTGGCGTGGGGTAAACAGGCCAATGGCGACCCGCTCTACTCGATGGCCGCCAACGCGACACCTGCTGAGGCAAAGAAATCTGTCTCGCCCAAGCGCTTCGGCCACGCCAACCGCGTCGTCAACGTGATCGACGTGCGGCAGTCGTATCCGCAGCAGGTGGTGTATGAGAGCCTGCGGCGCCTCGGCTATGTGGAGCAGGCGGACAACTCGCGCCACCTGGCCTATGAGGTCGTGGCGCTCTCGCCCGCAGCAGCCGCCAGCCTGGGCATCGACACCAGCGATAACCGCTCATCCTATGCGATGTCTGGCCGCAAGGGCATTGAGATCAAGGCCGACGACCTGATCAACGTCGCCATCGAGCGCCTGCTCGCGCCACGCGAGGCAGCCGATGGCGCGCGCGCGTCCACGCCACCAATGAGCCGCGAGACCGCCGCCACGCTGGCGACCTCGGCGATTCGCTATTTCATGGTGCGGTTCGACCTCCAGCAGATGATCGTGCTGGACATCGAGCAGGCGCTGCGCCCGAACGGTGACAGCGGCGTCTACCTGCAATATGCCCATGCCCGCGCGCAGAGCATTCTGCGGCGGCTGGACGAAGCGGGCTACACACCGCCCACGACACTCGACACGCTGCCTGAGTCGCTCGACCAGAGTGAGTGGGATCTGCTGCGCCACATCGACGCCTGGCCGCGCGCACTGACCGAGGCCGCTGATCTGCTGGAGCCACACAGGGTCGCGGCGTACGCCTTCGACCTTGCCACCCGCTTCAACGACTTCTACGACCACACGCCGCCCGTGCTGCGCGAAACGGATGAAGCCGTCAAAGCCTTCCGCGCGACATTGGTGCGCACCACAGCGCAGGCGCTGGCCAACACGCTCAACACGCTCGGCCTGCAACCGCTCGACCGGCTGTAGGAAAGCAGAAGACAGGCGCCTGCGAAAGGATTCGATCATGGCTGCCGGTGAGATGACGAATCGCCCATTTCGCGGACCCGATGATTTCGCCGGGATGCTTGCCGTTCGCAAAGGGTGTCTCGCGGAGGATCGGCTCAGCGCCGACTCCATACGCGACCCCTTGCCATCGGCAGACGAACTCGCGCAGAGCTTTGCGTCAACGCCCGCTGGCTCACCCAATACGCGTGTCGTGGAGCACGCGGGCGAGATGATTGGCTACGCATGGATTGTCTGGTGGACCGAGGACGACAGAACAACGGTCTATCTGCACCGGTACTGGCTGCTGCCCGCATGGCGTGGGCCGGGTATCGCCGAAGCGCTGCTGGCCTGGGCGGAGAAGCGCTGCCGCGCCCTGGCGCAGGAGCGTGGCGCGACCAAACCCACCTATGCAACGAACGTCTGCGAGACAGAACGCGAGAAACGTGCCCTCCTATGCGCGGCGGGCTACGAGGTTCCGCGCCGAGTTGTCGAGATGCGCTTGAGCGAGCCGGACACCGTCAGCGCCATCGCCCTGCCGGATGGCGTCGAGATACGCCCGCTCGCGCCGGAGCAGTATCGCGCGATCTATGCGCTGATGACCACTGCCTGGGCAGGACTCTGGGGAACAATCGCAGAATCAGAGGAGAGCTATCAGGCATTCGTCAGCGACAACTTCGCGGGATCAGCGTTTGATCCGACGCTCTGCCAAATCGCATGGCATGGCGAGGAAGCGGTCAGCCTGGCCCTCTGCCAGATACGGAATGGACTCGCCAACGTCACTGAAATCGCCACTCATCCCGCATGGAAGGGGCAGGGTCTCGCGACGAGCCTGCTGCGCCGGGTCATCCACACGCTGCACGAGCGTGGCGTCACGAATATCTGGATAGGCACGGATGCGGAGAATAGCCGAGGCGCCCGAGCTATCTACGAGCGCGTCGGCTTCCGTGGCGTCGTCGAACACTGGCTGATGCGCAAGGCGATGCCAGACACTCAAGCAGAGTGACTGCCCGCGTTTGGCCGTGGTTCATGCCGGGTTGGCCCTGGCTGTTGGCGCCAGGCGAACCGATATGGGTCTTAGCGCATGAGTGGGGTGAGTTGTATCTGCTGCGCTAGCCCGTAGGCGGTCGGGAGATCACTGTCGCTCTCGACAAAGACACGACCGACCACGAGCACCGCATTGTTCGGTGAAGCAATCTGCGCCATTCCCGGCGGCAGGGTTCCTCTCCAGCCCGGCCCGCTGATGAGGTATTCACCAGCCTGGGTTCCCGTCGTGCGTTTGCCGACATAGGCGAAATCCGCGCCGTTCGACGGATCAGTGAACTGCACGCTGTAATAGCGGCCCGCTGTGTCCGGCACATGCAACACTTGCGGCCCAGAGGAGAGGTCGAGCCAGCCGCCGACATAGAGCACGTCGACGGTTCCGGTGGCTAATAAGCTGGCGTTTGACGCAGCGGACGACACGCGAGTGGGCGTGGCATACAGTGTATTGATGGGGACGGGGCCGCCGCCAAGTCCATGTCGAACGACCGCCCGTTTGTAGGCGCTATACGCGAACGTTGGCCAAAGATACAAGAACACAACCGTGCCGACTCCCCAGACGAGGAGGATCACGACGACGAACCCAATGAGCCCGCTCCCGCCCGCGGAGAAGATTCTGTAGACAGTCCAAGCGAGGATGGCCAGAATAACGAACGTAATGGGATAGCCGTATTTCAGAATCAACCGGTTCATCTCACCTCACCGCACTCTCTTGACGGGTGGGACGTGGTATTCGCCGTCGAGGACCGCACGGGTGGGCAGATACGCGCGGAGCATGAGCCTGAAGGCGCCGGCTGGCGTCGGGAGCCAGTTAGACTCATGCCCTGCGGGAGCCGTGCGTTGCAGATAAATGTCGATGGAACCATCGGCATTCGGCGCGAGGCCGGAATGGCTGCCGACGCTGAAGCGATCGATGGGGTTATTGACCATGTACCCGACCACATCGGTCAGCGTCAATGACCAGAAAGCCTCGTTCGGCGGGAGTTGTCCCGCAGGAAACCGCAGGACGTAATCGTGCTGGCCGCGCAATGTCTGCCCTGCGCTGTCCTTGGTCGTCGTCCAGTACGCGGCTTCTTGCGCCACATTGACAGCGGGCAGGATTCTGGCAAAGGCAGCCCGGAGGATGATGCCATTTCCGGGCCGGCCGGCTTTCATGGTCGTGCTCCACCCATTGACGGTCGTTGTCACCGCTTGCGCCACGGCATTCATAATGACTTGCGCCGTGAGGAACGCCAGCACGGCGCCGACGATGATGGCTTGCACGACGTGAGCGGCGGAGAGCATGGTGAGAATATGGGTCATATGGCTCTCCCTCGGAATGATCCACGCACACTGCCACCGCTTCTGGTGTACTCCGCGCTCGGATGAGCTGCTGAGTTGGTGAAACGACGTGACTGCTTCAGCGGCCACGTCAACGGGGTACGTGGGCTTGGAAAGGAACGATGCATGGGCATCACGTCCCACGCTCAGTCTCTCTTGTGCCACGCCTCCTGTCAACGGCGGATTGGCCATGTGATGGCCTATACGAAGGATGCGGATACGCGGCGCGCCACGACGCCGAGACATGCGACTGCCGACGATGGGCTACCACTCACCCTTCGGCCTGCAAACTCGCTTCGAGGGCAGCGCGCATGACGGCGAGCGGCGCCTCGTAGGCCGTCCAGAGGGTGAAGGCTGCCGCGCCCTGGTAGAGCAGCATCGAGAGGCCACCCGTCGCGCGCAGCCCCACCGCATGCGCTGCGCGCACCAGCGCAGTCTCCGGTGGATTGTAGACCAGATCGAGCACAAACGCGTCGCGCGGCAGGCGGCGCAGCAGATCAATCGGAATGGGCGCCGCGTGCGGGTCGCGTGTGCCAATCGGCGTCGCATTGATCAGCAGGCGTGTCTCGCTCAACGCGTTGGCGATGGCGTCTATGTCGTCCAGTGGGAGGGCGTAGCTCTTGATGCGGTCGGGTGTCGCCACAGCGACCGTGGGAAAGTGCCCACTGGCCGTCACCGTGGCATCGCGTCCGGAGTCGTCGCGGCGCGCGTAGAGTGATTCCAGCGCAGCCCGCGCAGCCGACCGCTTGCGCGCCGCCACCCACGGCTGCCCGCCACGCATCAGGATGGCGCCGAGGGCCGCCTGCGCCGCGCCACCTGCGCCGAGCACCAGCGCACGCATTTCTGGGCGCCAGACGCGCTGCTCGTCCAGGATGCGCAGCAGCGCCGTCGTGTCGGTATTGTGCCCGACCAGCCGCACACCGTGGGGCGACTCCTCACGCACGATGGTATTGACCGCGCCAGCGATGTAGCGCGCATTGGAGGAGAGATTATCGAGGAAGGGAATCACTGCCAGCTTATGGGGAATAGTGACATTCGCTCCAAGCATCACGGGGTCGTGCAGCGCCTCCACACGGCGGCGCACATCGCCATTGGTGGTATCCCAGAGTTCGTAGCGAACGTCGAGCCGCAACGCATCGAACGCCGCCTGTTGCATCGCTGGCGAGCGCGAGTGATCTACCGGATGTCCAATCAGACCAACGCGGCGCGGCGTGACGCGAGCCATAGGCGTCGTCCTCCTCCGTTCGACCGGCGCACGCTCTGCGCCAATCGCGCTGGACGTTCCACCGAGCAGTAAACTATACCTGCTGGCAGTGTACTCAATCGGAGCCACTTATCGCCACGCCGCCAGATGTGTGAGCGCCACCTGACTGCCAAGCACAGACGCCGCCGAAGGCGTTATACTGGCCGAGTCGGGTTATGATAGCTCGGCTCTTTGTGTAATGACGAGGAGTGTCACCCTTGATGGAGGTCCCTCAACCAACGGCGCAACCCAGGCGCCGACGCCCTGTGTGGCCAGCCATATTGGTTGGCGCGGTAGGGCAAATTGTCCTCATTTGTCTCTTCGCGACGCTGGTGAGTCAATTCGCGTCAACTCACGTGCGTAGCTACGTTCATAACTTCGCGGCCAAGACGAGTGCGCACGTCTGTCCGCAGGCGAAGCCTACAGACGCCGTCCCGCATGATTCGACCGGGCAATTCACCATTCAGCCAGTCTACGCCGAAGTCCTCACCTATGCGCGCGACGCCGCAGGTCAGCCGGCGAGCCAGCGCGTACACCTGTGGGATGTCGATGTACTAGGGCAGTATCCGCCGATGGATGACATCTTCACCAACGCGGTCGGCGGCGTGGACGTATGGAACACTGCGCTCCGCGCCAGCTCCCCGGCGGAGTTTCGCTGCGTCGTGGCGGATATGCAGACATCCGCTGTAGAGGCGCGGGCGCTGACCGTGCTCCAGTTGGCGGCAAAGGAGTTGGCGGGCCCAACAACAACCGCTTATCTCGTCCCCTGGTACACGACCCGGTTCTACGGCGCCTCAGGCGAGAAGAGTCTGCTCATCCCGTTCTGGGAACAAGCGCCACTCGACCGCACCCTCGAACGGAACGCCGCGACTGACTGGTTCTACATGCCTGAGGCGCTCAACCACGAATACTTTGAAGTCGTGCGCTACGATCGGCTCGGTAGCTTAGATAACGCCTATCAAAACCTGCTCGGCAATATCGTCACGGACGGTCTCGCCGACAACTTCGCTGCGCATATGACAAATGCCCCACTGCGTGACCGGGGTATCAGCCCAGACGAGGAAGCCACCCTCTGGCAGCGCTTCCAGCCCGACCTCACCAGCGACACGAATCAGAACGAAGCGTCTGAGATGCTCGGCGACCCCACGCAGAACATTCCCAATGGCGCTGGCTATGCGATTGGCGACCACATTGTCTCGCTCTACCTGCGGAAACACCCCGACGTGACCTTCAGCCAGCTCGCCGGTATGGACGCGCAGACCATCTTCGACGGCAGCGGCTACAACGGATGACACTGGAATGGTCCCCACCGCCTGCCCTGCGCTGCAGTCGCAAGGAAACAGACGGTGTGGATTCGCCGCTTCACATCAAATATCGCCTGGCTCGTCGGCCATGCGGACGATGCGTGGGGTGAACTTCCCAAGCACGTCGATCAAGTCAGCCTGCGCGGCGATGACCGTCTCGATATCCTTGTAGACCTGCGGCGACTCGTCGACGCCACCACCCAGCAACGTGACGCCACGCTCGCGCAGATAGGTGTCGCGTGCGCTCCGCGAGACACTGTTGAGCGCCGCGCGACGGCTCATGCGGCGGCCCGCTCCGTGCGAGGCGGAGTTCAGGCTAGCCGCCGCGCCACGACCACGCACAACGTATCCCGCATCTCCCATCGAGCCAGGGATGATTCCCAGCGTGTCTGAACTCGCGGGTGTAGCGCCCTTGCGGTGGACGATGACCTCGGTCCCATCAGGCAGCGCCTCGCGCCACGCGTAGTTATGATGGTTCTCGACAACTGCCACCTCCTTCAGTCCGACGGCTGCCGCTACGCGCCGATGGATGGTGTAGTGATTGGCCGAAGCAAATCGGCCCGCAAGTTCCATCGAGAGCCAATACTCCTGGCCCGCCTCGCTGTTGAGCGAGAGCCACGCCAGATGCCGCACCTCGCTGGACAGCCCCATACGCTCGCGAACCGCCACATCCGTAAAGGTATTTGCGATTTTGAATCCAACGCTGCGTGAGCCGCTGTGTGAGAGCAGCGCCAGATACTCGCCCGGCGCCAGCCCAAGCTGCGGGTCAGCCGCATAGAGTCGGAAGACGCCCCATTCTACAAAGTGATTCCCGCTGCCCGAGGTGCCCAACTGCTGACTCGCTCTGAACTGGAGCGACTTCAGCAGCCGCGTCGCCTGCCAGGCGGGATCATCCAACACAGGATGTTGTGGCAGGTCGGAACGCTCCCACCACTCGCGCTGACCGAAGCGGGTGCGCTCCATCAGTGCGCGCCGAAAGTCGTTCGGCCGCTGCCCAAGCACATGCGGCGAAACGGAATAGACCGACAGCCGCATGCGGCACGCGATATCCACGCCGACAGCATAGGGGATGACGGCGTCGTGAGTCGCCAGCACGCCACCAATCGGCAACCCATACCCAGGATGCGCGTCAGGCATGAGCGCGCCAGCCACCGCGACGGGCAGCCGCAACGCCTGCTCCATCTGGCTGATGGCGCCCTGCTCGATCTGTTCGGCGCCCCAGATGGCGTACGCGGCGGGTTCGGCGCGCATCGGCGTCTCTTCCTCCACGAGTGGCGCACTCCGACGAATGACCTCGCGCGCAAGACTGGCGAATTGCGGGTCCGACAGGAATGCGCCAGGATCACGGCGCACCGCATCGAGCCGCGCCAGAATCTCCGCCTGGGAGGCGCCCGCTTGCTCCATACGCTCGCCAGCCGCCTTGGCTAGTCCAATGACTTTGCCTGCCGGCCAACCATTCGCCTGCAGGATCTTTCCACTTAACATACTGCTCGATTCCTTCGTACACGGCGCAGTCGCCGCCAGCTTGAGGCCAGCATGAGGCCAAGCGGTAGCGCAGTGAGCGCCGATAGAGTTCATTGGGAGGAATAAGAAAAGCGCGGACGCCGCTCCGGGCATCCGCGCTCTATGGTCAACCAGCGAAAGGCGCTATGGTTGAATCGAGGGGGATGGTCGGAGGCCCAACTGAAGCTGGACACACAGCGGCGCACAAGGACGCTGGACTCGAGCGGCAGTCATGGGAACACCTCCTACAGGCGCGTTCTGTGTGTATGTGGTCAACCGAGGGTGCGCTGGAATGCAAACATGCGGGCGCTCGGCGGATGGACTGTATCACATGCAAGGAAACAGGCGCAAGTGGGCCAGCGCCCAGCCGGGGTAGCCGACTAGCTGATGATGCCAACGACCGCGATGACACGGTGGATAGTGCGTTGGCTTGCCAGCCGCATCGTGGCAACGTTCATGCTACATACAAATAAGCTATCGGGATGGATTTCCATAAGGTCGTGTGAATCCAAGCAAGTGTACTTAGACGTACGGAATAGCCAAACACTGACGAATCCCCTCGACGATGAGACTTCGTTCATTCATTCCATACCCACGTCCGATCTTCGTGTGTCTCTTACTGCGCACTCACTTCTTGCCAAATCGCGGCGCCCCAAGCAGCGACAGCGCAAGGATGACCAGGTGTAACAGCGCCACAGTTCCAGCTAGGGACCTGCGTTTGTCGCCCCGTGAAGATCGCGATTCGGTGAAAAATGAATCGTCATCCCCGCGTGATGTAGTGGCGACCATACCATACACGCGTGCACACAGAGTCAGGAAAGCAATGGTATACACAGTCCTCGATGTGGTTTCAGTTATCCTTGCGATGCACTGCATCGTGTCACTGCGGTTCATGCTCTACGCATGGGAGACGGAAGATCGCCTACAGAATGGTGGTGTGCACGCATCATTCTCACCGCCGAAGCATTCATTCTCTGTGATGATTCCCGCGCGACATGAAGAGGCAGTGATCTATGAGACCATCCATCACGTTTGGAATGCGCGCTATCCACATGCATTGCTCCAGGTGCTGGTCGTCTGCCATGTGAGTGACCTCGGAACCATCGCCGAAGCAGAGCGCGCGATTCGTGAGATCAGTTCGCCCAATGTCACATTGGTCACGTTCTCTGATCTACCCATCAACAAGCCACATGGGCTCAACATCGCACTGAAATTCGCCACGAAAGATATCGTGACGGTATTTGACGCGGAAGACGACATGAGTCCGGAAATCTTCAATGTCATCAACTCGCGCTATCTGCAAGAAGAGTTGGGGAACGGTGTCATCCAGGCGGGCGTGCAGTTGATGAACTACCAAGATCAGTGGTTTGGCCTGCACAACTGCCTGGAATACTTCTTCTGGTTCAAGAGCCGCCTGCACCTCCACGCGCAGATAGGCATGATTCCACTAGGTGGCAACACATTATTCATTCCACGTACGTTGTTCGACGTCGTCGGCGGCTGGGATGAGACATGCCTGACTGAAGACGCCGAAATTGGCATACGCCTCAGCCTGCTCGATTGTCCTATCAGGACGATCTACGACTCACGCTATGCCACCCGCGAGGAGATCCCCCACACCTTGGGACAGTTCATCCGCCAGCGGACACGTTGGAATCAGGGATTCCTGCAAGTGCTACGGAGCGGAGCGTGGCGCTACATGCCACGACGCAGGCAGCGTCTGCTGGCGTTTTTCACGCTCGCGTACCCGTTGCTGCAGTCGTTCATTGTGTTGTTGCTGCCACTCGATATCGCAACTGGCTTGTGGCTCCGCCCGTCCGCCCTGGCCGCGATGATTACCTTCTTGCCGTTCTATGCGGTCCTGCTCCAACTGGTGGCGCTGGTTATCGGCTCCTACGAGTTCGCCCGCGAATATGACCTCAAGTTGCCTTGGTACACCCCATTGCTCACCGTAGTCACCTACCTGCCGTTTCTGGCCGTCCTGGCAGTAAGCTCGGTGCGAGCGCTCGTTCGCGAGGCGCGTGGCCATCGGGGATGGGAAAAGACGACTCACGCCGGAGCGCATCGCCAGATGACCGCCAACGAACAGTCAGCCGCTTAGGGAGCTACGATAATGGATTACCGCCTGCGATTGAAATCCCTCGAACTGCCCACACGCTGGCAAACGCCAGCCAAGCACGTCACACGCGCCGGATTCAGCACGGTTCGCCGCTGGGTGTTGAGCCACTGGGAGTGGTGG
>DASVZC010000090.1:0-9127 GCA_036391835.1 Ktedonobacterales bacterium
CGGAGGAGTCTAGAGACGTAATGACGCCTGAAGCGGAGGGAGCCTAGCGATGGCGCAGTCGTTCTTTCAGGAAGACGAGATACTCGGCAAAGCCTATGACGCGCGACTGGCGCGGCGGCTCGTGCAATACGTGCGCCCCTACAATCGCCTGCTGCTGGCCACACTGCTGATCGCGCTGCTGATTGTCGGTGATGACCTGCTCGCGCCTTTCATCACCCAAATCGGTATCGACCGCTATATCGCGCCAACGCATCCGGGCGCCCTCAGCGCACTCGATCGCATGAATGGCGCGCTGCTGGTTGGCGCCGCCTACCTGCTCACGCTCTGTATTGGCTTCGCGCTGCGCTACATCCAGAACTACGTGCTCAGTGTTCTGGGGCAAAAGGTCATGTATGACCTGCGCTCGGCGATGTTCGAGCACTTGCAGCGGCTCTCGCTCTCGTTCTTTGACCACAATCCGGTTGGTCGCCTGATGACGCGCATCACAAACGATGTTGACTCGCTCAACGACCTCTTCACCTCAGGCTCAGTCGAACTGCTGGCTGACATGATGACGTTGGTGGGCATCATCGTCATCATGTTCGTGGAGAACTGGCGGCTGGCATTGATCGTGTGCCTGGTGCTGCCGCCACTGGCGCTCGTCACCGGCTACTTCCAGCGCATCATGCGCGACAACTTCCGCGCGATTCGCGTGCGGCTGGCGCGCATCAACGCCAATGTGGCCGAGAACATCGCGGGAACGCAAGTAGTGCAACTCTTCAACCGCGAGGCGCGCAACTTCGAACATTTCGATGGGCTAAACGCCGACTACTTCCGCTCAACGTTGCTATCGCTCTTCTTCTTCTCGATCTTCCTGCCTGTCGTCAATCTGTTCGCCGCCATCGCCATGGCGCTCATCGTTCGCGTAGGCGGCGGCCAGACGCTGACGGGCGCGCTGACACTGGGCGCGCTGGTCGCCTTCCTCCAATACGCCGACCGCTTCTTCCTGCCAGTGCGCGACCTCGCGGACCGCTACACCATCTTGCAGTCGGCGATGGCTAGCTCCGAGCGCATCTTCCGCGTGCTCGATGAGCCGATTCTCGTGAAAGACCCGGAACAGCCACAAGCGCTCGCCGAGGTGCGCGGCGATGTCGAGTTCCGGGATGTCTGGTTCGCGTACAACGCTGAGGAGTGGGTGCTCAAGGGCGTCTCGTTCCATATCCAGCCGGGCGAGAGCGTGGCATTTGTCGGCGCGACAGGCGCTGGCAAGACCTCACTCATCAGCCTGATCTCGCGATTCTATGATGTGCAGCGCGGATCCGTGCTGGTGGATGGCGTCAACGTAAAGGACGTAGCGCAGGAGCAGTTGCGGCGGCACATCGGCGCGGTATTGCAAGACCCGTTCATCTTCGCCGGGAGCATCGCCAGCAACATTCGCCTGCATGAGGACACAATCGGCGATGAACGTGTGCGCGAGGCCGCCCGCTTCGTGAACGCTGACGCCTTCATCTCGCAACTACCGCATGGCTACGATGAGGCCACCCTGGAGCGCGGCGCCGGTCTTTCCGTCGGCCAGAAGCAACTACTGGCCTTCGCCCGCGCCATCGCGTTCAATCCTGAAATCCTCCTGATTCTGGATGAGGCGACCAGCAGTGTTGATACGGCGACCGAAGCGCTGATTCAAAATGCGCTGGAGCGGCTGATGCGTGGCCGCACGTCCATCATCATCGCGCACCGGCTCTCTACCATCCGCAACGTAGACCGCATCGTCGTGCTGCATAAAGGGCGAATCGTCGAGGAAGGCTCGCACGAGCAACTGCTCGCCCGCGACGGCTACTACAAGCGCCTCTACGAACTCCAATATGCCGAGCCGACGACTGGCAGACAGCCTAGCGAACTCCACTAGCGCGTCCCACCAATTTCGTGAGGCGATTGTGAGCGCGTGGACAGCCGCGTCGGCGTACACTCGCTTACGGCCATCCAGCGCGTCAACGCCTCCATGAGCGCCACCCCGGGAGTGGCATTGATTCGGCAGGCGGCAAGACCAACGAGCGCGGATGGCGAGGAGCTTTGAGTGGCCGCGCAGACTGGCAAGAGATACGTCATCATCGGCAATGGCATCGCAGGCACCACCTGCGCGCAGACGCTACGGCAAAACGACTTCTCATGCGATATCTGGCTCATCACTAACGAGCCATATCCGCTCTATAACCGCGTATCACTGAAACGCCTGCTCGATGGCGTCTTGCCGGAGCAGAAAGTCATGATGCGTGATCTTGCCTGGCACGAGCAGCAACGCATTACGCTATTGCGCGAAACCTACGTGACGCACATCGATACCGATGAGCGAGTCGCGTATCTCAGCCATGGCGACCCACTGCCCTATGACGCGCTGCTCATCGCGACCGGAGGCTGGCCCAACCATCTCGACGTACCAGGCGCTGCGAATGCCCCAGATATCTACACCTTCATGACACTCGACGACACGAAGCAGATCATCGAACGCGTGCTAGAAAGCAAAACTGCCCTTACTACCGGGGGGAGCTACATGGCCTATGACCTGACCGAGGGTTTGTGCAAGCGGGGTATCCACGTCACCTGGCTGATGCGCGGGCCGTTTTGGCTGCGGCGCACGCTCGACGCTGAGGGCGGAAAGCTGGTGGACGACATCGTCGCGCGCCATGACATCGAAGTGATTCATGGAGAAGAAATTCGCGAGGTCGCCACACAGAATGGCGAATTGCGTGGCGTTATTGGCGTGACTGGACGCTCGTACACCGCCGATCTCATCGGCCTGGGAGTGGGACTTACACTAAACCATGCGTTCCTGCAAGAGACCGCGATTGCGCGCCGCAAGGGCGTCGTCACCGACGAATATCTGCAGACGACACAGAAGGGCATCTTCGCGGCAGGCGATGTCGCGGAGTTCTATGATCCGATTCTGGGCTCCCACCGCACGCTCGGCACTTGGGACAATGCGCAGTCGCATGGGCGCGTCGCCGCGCTCAACATGGCGGGCGGCCACGAAGCCTATCTGGATGTGCCAACGCGCAGCAGCCCAATCTTCGATACGAATATCGTGGCGATGGGGCTCTTCGAGGTGACAGATCCTGCGGTGGAGACGCTTCAGCGCGCGATGCCCAACGAGCGCGGAGGGGTAGACTATCGACGATTCTTCTTCCGCGAGAATACACTCGTCGGCGCTGTGTTCCTTGGTAGCCCGAAGGGTCGCAAGAAAGTTGTCGAGTTGATTCGCAGCGGCACGGAATATCACACATCGCGCGAACGAGAGATGTTGTTCGACGTGCGCTGAGCGGAGATGACCTACTCGTTAAGCTCCCACAACGCAGCGGTCCACGTGGGCGCTGGTAGATGGAAGCGGCGCGCGGACCAGTCAAGCAGCACAGCCAGTTGCTGGCGCTGGAATGGGCGTAGTCGTGGCAAGCCTTCGATTGGCGGCTGCCAGGCACGCGCCGCGAAGAACGCCACGCACCACACCAGCGCCATGTCCAAGACTTCCTCGCGGAGAGGCGCGCCATACCATTCCAGACAGCTTTCAGGCTCGGGACCACCTTCGACACTGATCGTTTGTACGAATGCGACGAGGTCAACCTCAATCGGCCCAACCATAGCCATTGGCCAATCGAACAGCCGCAGTTGGCCGTTCCGCAGGCGCAGATTGTCTGAGCGTGTGTCACCATGCATGAGCGCGTTGGGGCCAGGAATGGTGGGCGCACTCCTGAGCAGGCGTGAGAACAGTGGCTCAGCCTGCCGAAACCACCGCAGAGCCTCATTGGCCTGCGGTCCGACCAACGCTGCGACGCGCTCCATTCCGTCCGACGCCTCGATGATACTTTCCCACGTGACCTTAGCGTCGGTTTCGGTGAAGCGCGGAACCCAGTCAGGCAATGTGGCGCCGAGTGTCGCGGCATGGTAGTCAGCGAAACCGCGCATCACTTGCCGTGTGAGCGCAGGAGTCCAGGGCGGAGCCGATTTCGGGCCAACATCTTCGAGCAACAGCGCCCGCCAGCCAGCCGCATGCACGACACCCAGGAGCCCCGGCGCCCACGGCGAGATGAGCGCGCCCAACTCAGTGTAGACGCGCTCCTCCATCTCGATGACCTGGCGCAAGAAATCACTGGCGCCAGGATCGCTGGCCTTGAAGAAAGCGCGCTGTCCATTCCCGAGTTTCAGGCGAAATGTGGGCGAGGGACTGTAGCCACCCCAGACACGCGCCGCTCGCATCACATCCGAACCCAGCGCTTGCGCGACCTGCGCCCGAACCTCGACAGGGAGTGACTGCCACGTCGGCTTCGCCTCGACACCACTACGTGACATACCGCGCTCCTCCGATATCAATAAAATAAGGCGCCAGTTCAGGCGAACGTGCGAAGCAAGTGTAGCATAGCAGCATGGCCGAGCAAGCAGAACGGAACAGTCCATCCTGGCTGTGGACTGCAACTCATTGCTATGGGCAGCGTGGCGTGTGCGCCTCAGCCAGGAAGTTGGCCTGTCATGTACTCGGGATGCTCGTCGGGGATCCCGTGGGTGCACCAGTCTGGCCCGCTGGCCGGAACAACGCTGACATTGCATTGGGTCACACCGATGGGACGCCAGGTGGTCGCGCCCAGCGGCAGCAGGTAGACGATGGTTGACGATGGGCCAGACGGCGGCAGCGGTGTCGTCTGGTTGGGCAGGCACTGCGTGATCATCGTTCCATCGGACTCGATACCCGATAGCCCGCACTGCTGTGTCTGCGCCGTGACGTCCTGGCCACACTTGCCTGGCTCGGGGCAGGGCATAGTATAGCTCAGAGTGTTGAACTGACTCCAGTGCACGCCATAGTCCGTGGAGCATTCCTGAGAATTGTTCGCGCGCAACTCGCTGCCACACAACAAGAAGGTGGAGCGCTGGGGCAGCCAGATGGTCCATCCTGTCTGCCCATTGGGTGAGGGAAGTTGCGTCCAGTGGACGCCGAGGTCGCTGGTGCGCCACAACGTACCATTGTAGCCTGAGCCAATGAGCGTTGAGCCATCGGGCGAGACAGCGAAATGGAAGAACTGCGTGGGGAGGCCCTGCGCCGACATCGCGCGCCAGGTATGGAAGCCGTCAGAACTGAAGGCAAGATACTGCATATCTTTCTGCTGGGGGTTAGGCGTTTTGTCCACAAGGGCGATGACGCCGCCACGAACCGTCGCGAACTCCCCATCCATGGCGTAGCCTGTCATCGGCGCCCAATGAGTCGCGCCATCCGCTGAGAAGAGGCTGGCGTCAGCCAGCGTGCCACATTCACCGCAGCCCCACCCGATCGTTGCCAGCAGCGCGCCTGTCCCGTTCTGGTCGGCGTTCAGGCCGCAAGAGGCGCCCGCCATTGGCGCGGTATAGCTGAAACTCCCGGTCTGACGCCACGATTGACCTGTGTCGGTGGTCTTCCAGATGGCATAGGTATTCGCGCCGGTGGACTGACACATCCAGGCGTCATGCCCATCCACAGGCGAGATTGCGACACTGCTGGTGAAGGCGGCGGTGACGGCGGCGGGCAGCGTCACCGGCGTCCAGGCCAGCGACGCCAGCGGAGTCGCGGTCGCGGTCGCGTGTGGCGTCAGTGGCCCCTGCGCGCGCGTCGCTGTGCCGCAGCCGCTGAGGGCGAGCGCCAACAACGCCATGCCCATCCACGCCATCCGCTGGAGAGAGTCGCGCATCGCCCGCCTCCTTATCGCTATCGATGTTCGCTTGCTTCACCGCGATCAGAGACCTTCTGCTCGCGCATAGCAAGGATACACTATGCGACTCGTCGGCGCGTGTGGCGCACGCCACATCTCAATGACAGGCTACGTGGGCCTGCAGGATAGACAGCGCCTCGATGGCGCCGATGCCGTGCGTACCCTGTTCACCGCAAGCACGTCAATCCCGCTTTGGGCTGAAAACAGCAAAGAAATCGGGTGGCAGGCGATGTGGCCTGCCACCCGATTCAATCATGCGCTAGCTACTTCGTTCAACCGCCTGCCGTCGTTGTCTTGGTTGCGGTCGCCGAAAGAGTCGCCGTCACCGTCGTCGCTACATGAGCTACCGTAGTAGAGGTCACCGCGCCATGCTGCCCAGAGCCATTGCCGCTGTTGGCCACGCTATTCCAGCCAGATTGCATCGGCCCCAGCACCGTCGCGATGACACCGATGAATAACGCCATGCCGATGATAGCGACCCAGAGCGGGTGTCGCTTCTGCTGTGGTCCGGTCGGAAGCAGGAGGCGCATCCACAGGAGCGCGGCGATACCAAACGCGCTGGCGGCGTAGATGAAGACGGCCCATGCGGTGCGCGTGTCGCTGCCAGTTGTCAGACCGTGTACGGTGACGAGCAGGTAGGACACGAGCGTCAAGACATGTAGGCGCCGCCACCACTCGTACCCGATGTACGGACGCAGCCAGACACTCGCCGCCAACGCCAACCCCAGATAGAGTCCGACGATGCCAAACGCCATCCAGACGGCGCGATAATGACTAGCAAGCGGAATCAATACTTCTGTCCATCCAAATGCCGTGAATGGATCGAGCCAAACGGCCAGCACATGAATGACAGTAAATGCCAGGCTCAGCAGCGTGACGAAATTGTGCAACTCGCTGTTGATAATGCGCGGCCACCGTGCGCCCTGCAAGCGCATCGAGAGCGCCAGCCCCAGCGCAACGGCCAGGGTGAGCAAGCCGTACGCGACGAAACCGCCCGCCCGCGCGATGTCCCAGGTTACTGTACTCCAACTCATGACAGTTCTCCCTGCCAGGCCATCGCATCTTCAGTCGCCGGGCGCATGCCATCGCGCGGCCACATTCCCACCGCACGCCACTCACCGCTCTCCGGAATCATGAGCGCGCCTAGATGAATCTCTTCGATGAACCGGACGCCCTCGTCTGGCCCCAGAATCAGCGCCGTCTTAGCGGCGACCTCGGCTCGCGCGCAATTTGCTGCGATCGCCGTCACCGACCACATGCCGCTTTCAGCTGGTTCACCCGTGCGCGGATCGATCAGGTGATGGCGCGCTCGCTCGCCCTGCATCCACCGACGACGACCCACGCCAGAAGTCGCTACAGCGCCATGTTCAAGGCCAATGACCCACGCTTCATCTTTGCCCGGCACGGTGATAGCCCAGTTCGACGCGCCTGCGGGTAGTCCGCGCGCCGCAAGGTCGCCACCAGCATTGAGCAGCGCAGGAGTAAGCCCCCGCTGCTCCAGCGCATCGAGCGCCGCGTCCACTGCCAGCCCCTTGCCGATGCCGCCAAAATCGAGTCCGACACCTGCTGGCAAACGAACCATGTGCCGATACTCGTCAACTTCGATCTGCCGCCAACCGCCTGTCGCGGCGGGCCGGGCATAGATGGACTCGGGCGCAGACGGCGCGAGTTTGTCGAAGCTGCGGTCATAGCCAATTTCGAGCATTCGCTGCTGGACGGTTGGATCATAGACCCCGCGAGTCGCGCGGGCCGCATCGAGCGCCGCGACCAGGGTCTTGAGCAGCAGCGGACTGACGGCGCGGCGAAAACCTGCTGCCATATTCAGCCGCGACAACTCACTCTCTGCCCGAAAGCGGCTGAGCGTCTGTTCCCATCCCGTAAAGAGGTCGCGCACGATGCGGTAAGCCTCAGCGGTCGCATCTTCCCGCGTCACCAGAACAATGGTCGTTCCCATCGCATGAAAACTGGACCGCTCGTATCCTGAAGGCGCTCTATAGCGCTCGGTGGTGGTTGGCTGGTTCTGCATCTCGTCTCGTCCACCTATGAGGAACTGGAGCCCGTCACGGCCTGCCCGGACGGAGCGGAGGAACTGACTCCAGCATTGGAGGACGAATTTGAATTGCTCGACCCTGAGCCGAAGAAGCTACCGTTATCATCTGAATTGCTCGACGTATTCGAAGATGACGCATTGGAAGATGTACTCGAACTGGCGCTCGATGCGCTCGCCGTGACTCCGGTAACGTGCCCAGCTGCCAGCGCCACGAATAGGCCAAACGCTCCAACCGAGCTAACCACCAGCCCTTTCTTCAGCCGACGGGTGAGCGCCTGCGCCTGGGCTTTCGGCATGCGCGCTGCCGCTTTTTTCGCAGCAGCGCGCGGCGCGCCCGCGGCAGGACGTTGCGGCGCCGCATTCATCTGCGCGGTGGGCTGCTGTGGCATCGCACGCATGCGCGCGGTCGTCTGCTGCCCCTGGAACTGCTGATGCGCAGGATAGGAGGGCGCATAACGCGCCTGTAGGTTCGGATTCGGCTGGCGTCGGGCGGTTTGCTCATTGCGCAGCGCCTGCGATGGTTGTTGTTGATCCATGCCTCTCTCCTTGTTGTGCGCTCGCGCCTCGTCGCGTCCGACGCAACACTCTCTTACTGTGCTCGTGAATAGCGTACTGCAGTGATGTGGGAGAACAATGAGCGTGTGATGAGAAAAATCTCATTGGCATCTCGCCTGAATGTGGCCAGTTGGCGCGCACGCAGCGCTGGCTGACGCCTGAAAGCGAGCGCTACACTCTCCATCAGATGGTTGCCACAAAAGAAGGAATAACGGATGTCGCGTACCTTAACTGCTCGAATGTCCCATATAGAGGGCGACCGATTCACCGCCACGACAGGCTCAGGCGGGTCCGCGCCACTCGCGCCAACTGCCTACGAAGAACCGACGGGCACGATCAGCCCGATGGAAGCGTTGCTCGTAGCACTGGGCGGCTGCATGGGCATTAGCGTGGCGCCAATCTTCCGCAAGATGCGACTGCCCATCACGCGCTATGAGGTCATCGTGTCTGGAGCGCTGACCGAACACCTGCCGCGCGTGTTCGAGGCGATCACGGTCGAGCACGTCATCGCGGGCGCCGACCTCGACATAGCCACCATCGAGCGAGCGTTGACGCTGGCCGAGACCAAGTATTGCGGCGCAAGCGCGATGCTGGGGAAAGCCGCTACCATCAGCCACCACATCACGCTGGTCGCGGAATAGCGCGGCGCCGCTCCCTGCGGATGCGATACACTGCGAAGGATGAAACGGAGTCGTCGAGCAGGCCACGCCTGACGCAAGCATAGACGCGCCACAGCGCGACACGTGAGGATAGTCGAGTGCCACACCGTCCGCATGAAGGTCCACAGAAGCCGAAGAAGTCACAACACGATGACATGCAC
>DASVZC010000091.1:0-4279 GCA_036391835.1 Ktedonobacterales bacterium
GCCAACGCGATACTGCTGTCTGCCGCTCCGTAGTAGATAGACAGCGTGTCACCGTCGTCGCCAATCGTATGCCCACACGGGAAGACAACATTATTCACGTCACCTGTCCGCTCATAGTCCGCCTCGGTCGCGAAGACCCACCCGTGTCCCCGGAGCAGGCAGCGCTCAGGTTGTTCCAGGTCAAAGAGCGCCAGGCCCAGCCGGTAGAGCGCGCCGGATGCGGTCGGGCGCACGCCGTGGTAGATCATGTATACGTCCACTGGTGTGTGGGCTTTGGTGATTCCCCTCGGTTGCTCAGTGGCCGTGGAGCGCCTCGACGACCTCTGCCACAACGCCTGATGTCTCCAGCTTGGCGAGCGATTCGGCGCTGAAGTAGCGCCGTCCCACCTGCCACTCGTCGGGTTGCTCGGCCAGCATCATCCCCACCAGCCGTATAATCGCCGCCTCGTTGGGAAAGATCCCGACCACATCGCTGCGCCGCTTCACCTCCCGGTTGAGCCGCTCGAGTGGATTGTTGCTTCAGATCTGGTGCCAGTGCTCCAGCGGGAAGGCCAGATAGGCGAGGACATCGACCTCGGCGCTGTCCAGGAGCGCCGCCAGCTTGGGGTAGCGGGAGCCGAAGCCGTCCGCAACCTGCCGCCAGGTCTGCCGCGCCATCGCCGGCTCCGGCTGGGCAAAGATCGTGCGGATCGTCGCCGCCACGAGTTGGGCAGCGGACTTGGGCACATGCGCCAAGGCGTTGCGCACGAAATGCACGCGGCATCTTTGCCAGCTTACTCCCACTAGCACAGCGCCGATGGCAGTCTTCAACCCCTCATGCGCGTCGCTGACCACAAGGTGGACGCCTCCCAGCCCGCGGGCTGGTCGCCCGCGCAGAAACGCCAGCCAAAACGCGCCGTCCTCACTCGGGCCCACATCGAGCCCTAACACTTCGCGCTGTCCGGTCGCCGCATTGAAGCCCATCGCGATCACCACTGCTTGCCCCCGCACCCGGTTGTTGCTGCGCGCTTTGACGTAGGTCGCGTCCAGCCAGACATAGAGATAGGGCACCTCGTGCAGGGGGCGCGTGCGAAAGCGCTCCACCTCCGCGTCCAACTCCCGACAGATCACCGACACCTGACTCTTGCTAATGCCGCTTAGTCCCAGCGTCTGCGCCAACTTTTCCACCCGCCGCGTCGAGACGCGTTGGACGTACGCCTCTTGCACAGCGGCCACCAATGCCCGCTCCGCGCGCCCGCGCGGCTCCAAGAGGCTGGGAAAATAGCTCCCGTCGCGCACCCGCGGCACTTTGAGCGTGATGCTGCCAACGCGCGTATCCCAGCGGCGTTCCCGGCTGCCGTTGCGCTCGCCACTACGCTCACGCGTGCGCTCGTAGCGCGCAGCACCTAGGCGCCGCGCGATTTCCGCTTCCATTAGCGCCTGGGCCAACGCTTCCACCCCTGCCCGCAAGAAATCGACATCCACACTCGCTTGTGCTTTGCGCATCCGCTCCTCAAGCGCCATCCTGGGCTCGTCAGCCGTCTCGTGATCCTCCTCTACGGGTTCTGTTACTTACCCGAGGAGGATCACTCGGTGGCTGATCTCGTCAACCAGCCGCTTCACTTTCCCATACATCAGTGGACACTATCCAGCTCTCAGCTCGACTTTATCCATTAGGCCGCATAGCACAGCAAATCATTGAGGCGGTCGAGAAGGACGCGCGGTATTTGGACAGTCTCGGTGCTGGAGACGCCTGTCTGCAAAATGGTCTGTGCCCATAAACGCCGCCGTACAAGCGCGAGAGCATCAACGAATGTAGGAGTCGTTTTGGTGTACCACGCCGGGTGCTGGGTGAGGCTTGTGGAGCGCGACATCTGGCCATGGGCGAGCAGCGTGACGAGCGAAAAGAGGCCCAAAAGCGCTGGCGTGGTGCGCTGGATTGCTGGCTGCGACCACTGGCGCTGGGTCTCGACACCCGGATGGGCGCGCACTTCATGGAACGTCACTTCCACTTGCCAGCGCAACACGAACCACGAGACGATCTGCAGCGGTGTGGCATTGAGGTCGGTACACAGGAGCGCTTGTGTCGGGAAGACGCCGCGCGGATCGCGGATCAGCACCCAGCGGATCGGCACAGGAGGGAACCCGGTGGAATACCAGACAGCCGTCTGAGAGAGGACCTCGATCGGACGGCCACGCTCGCCATACCAGCGCGGGATGCGTAGTTCGCTCCAGGTCATCGACGGATCGTCGCGGTGGTAGGAGAGATTTGGGAGTCGTTCGCCCACCAGTCGCGGCCGTCCAATCTGCCCAGGTCGCCGGGATGGCGCTGGCGAGAACAGCCGCGCGTCCAGCCGCAGACGGGCCACCACGGTCGCGATTGGACGCACATCGTTCAGGAGCTCCAAGGCGGCATAGGCGCGGTCGCCGACCACGACGAGGGGACGCTCCCGGGCCCAGCGGTGCACCTGCCGAATCATCTGCCGCGCCCACGTTGTCAGCGGCTTGTAGCGTCGCCGTCTGCGTACGGCGTCACGTTCTGAGGGCGCAAGCACAGTTAGAAACGGCAGTGCCCAGACACGACCAGCCCAGGGGATCGGGACCAGGGGATCGGGACCAGGGGATCGGGACCAGGAGCATGGCGCAAATCCAGCGCAAGCCGCGGACCTTCACGAAGTGGCTGCGACTCGAGCGCACCGGATCACGATAGATGCCTGCGGCGCTGATCTTGCGACCGCGTCTGCGCTCCACCGTCTCATCGAGGCCGACCACGAGCGGACCATGCGGAGCAAACGCCGTCACCAGCAGGCCAAAGAGGATCTCGCTGGCCTGCCGACTCGACCACCTGGCGCGGTTCAACACGCGATGATAGGTCTGGAAGGTGGCGAGCTGGCTCAAGCCCAGGACACGTAAAACCGCGGCGACCGTGCGCTGACCCGAGGCCAGGATGGCGCCCACCACGAGGAGTGGGACATGCCTCCAAACGCGAGTGGAGAATACGGAGGCAAAACAGGCGAGCAGCACCATAACGTCGGCAGGCAGAATTGGCATCGGCCACCTCCTTGGATGGACCTCAGCCTATCTCATCTCTCCTGGTCCGCGTGTTTGGATAAAGTCTAGCTCACTAGCGCCTATTCGCCGTAGAGCGCATCACGACTGGCGCGACAGCCTGCGCAGCCAGTCCACTGCTCTTGACTCTTCGGCGCCCTCTTGCGCAGGTTGACCTCGATCGCCGTGGCAGATGGAAGCGTTCATTCCACATCACAGCCGCGTTGCTGTGGTACGCTTCACTTTCACTTGCCTGGCTGCGTCTCGTGTCATGTAACAACGATATAGCGTCGAGTGTACGCGAGACGCCGCGCGACATCGCCGCTTCCCCAAGGCGATATTGTGAGCTGTCCCAAGGCGATAAAGTCCCAAGGCGATAGAGTGAAGAGCGCGGTGTCGGCTGTGGCGTCCGCAAGGGAACTGCCGAGCGCTAGCCCGCATAGGTCAGCCTCGCGAGCGCGTCGGCAGATCTGCCGACGCGCTCCGCATTCGACAGTCGCTACTGCCCGGCAACCGACGCCACCCGGTCCTTCATGGCGTGGTAGCCCTCGATCCACCCGAGTTGGTAGATTCGCGCGTCATCTGGCGCAACGCGCCCCGGCAACGCCGCCGCGGCGAAGATTGCCTGCTCAGTCACTTGAGTGAATTCAGCGGGGGCGGGCGTTCGACTTTGGAACGCTGCCGCTTTGCCGTTCGCGATGCCGAGAGTGAAGTACCCGGGTCGAGCCCGCGGCCAGAATGGCAGGGACTGCAGGAATCGCAGGAATCGCAGGAGTCGCATAGGAGTGCCCCGATCAAGCGTGAGGTTACGATCGGCTCAACGTCAAGTTACATAACCTACACTCGTTGTACGAAAGTGTACGGCTATGAGTTGCAGGCGCTCATTGCATGATGTCAAAGTTCGCACAACTGGGAATGGAGCGTGAGCCAGCAAGTTCTGCAGTCTGATACTACCTTCGCCTGGGTCTTTGGCGTTTGGAGATGCGCTGGGCCACCAATGGAACAAGGTAGCCGAGCGAATGCGCTCCGGCTGCTGTTGCAGGGCGTCGCAGTGCGCAAATTGGACCTCGTCGAGTTCCTCGATCGCGGCGAAATGGCGATAGATCAAGCAGGCGTTGGTCAACGGCCAGAGATGCTCAGCCGGCTGCAATTCTGGGGAATACGGCGGCAGGAAGAGCCGGTGGACGTAGTCGGGCACACGCAGCTTCACGCTGGTATGCCAGCCCGCGCGATCGAGCACCAGCACAATCTG
>DASVZC010000092.1:0-5184 GCA_036391835.1 Ktedonobacterales bacterium
TGAAGGACGATGTGGCGGCGATCAAAGCCTCACCGCTGATTCCAAATGATATTCCGGTCTATGGCTTCATTTATGATGTCCATACCGGTAAGCTGGCGCAGGTCGAGTAGCGCGCGGGGCAATACGACATATCTGCTCCGCCATTGCCGCTGGTTACCATCCAGTCGGACCTGCACGAGACGATGGGCGTAGCGAGATGGCACGGCTCTCACAGCGTGCAGGGCAACGCAGGGCGTGAGCGGCCAGCAGGCGCGACAACGGCCACTTCGCGCCCTGCCACCGCGCGGGACGCCCATCTGTCGCGAACACTGCGGGATTCCTCTCTCCACATCGTTTTCCATACGGTCAGCTGGCATGCATAGGCATGCATGGAGGTGCATGGGTGTGCGTGTACCGAGGGGCCAGTGTCTAGGAGCGCGTGGGAAGCACGCCTTGCGGCAACTGGTTACGAGGTCGCTGCCGCCGCCATGCTGCCCTGCGCCAGCGTGACCGCGTCCTCGACATCCGCCATCCACTCCGCCAGGCCAGGCGCGTCAAACATCCATGCTGAGACGTCCGGCGCCCCTGCCAGCAACGCGACCCAGCGAGGGTCCGGCGTGACGCTGTCTCTACCTGCGTGCGGGCTGTAGCCGTCCCGGATGTAGCTCCTCGGGGGTCTACCATCCCGCCAAAGCGCTCGTAGCCGTTTCGCTTCAGGCGCGTCCACGCGGAGCTGCTGAACGATCGTCTCGATCTGATCGCGCAAACGCGCGTAGTCGCCAACGAAGCGCTCCAACCAGCGGCGCCGAATCTCGTCTGAGGTACGGGCTTTGAAGAACACGAAGAGGTCTTTGTTCGTCACGTAGAGCCCCAGGCAAATAGATCCAAGGGTCACGACTTTGATTGCGAACAACCGGATCGTGTCCAGATCAACGTGCTGTGGTCCCAGCGGTCCCAGTAGGACAACATGACAGACGCCCGTGCTCGTAGGTGCGCAGGTATCCACAAGCGCCGCGTAGCACGCCAGGAGCGCGAGCGCAAGAAAGATGGCGATAATCAGCCACTCCCCAGGAGACCACAACCGTTCCTCAAATGTCCGATAGGTGTTCAGTCTGAGGTAGCGCATGCGCCGCTGGACAACACTGTAGGTGACGGTAGCGGCAAAGAAGACGAGCTCGCCCGCGATCAGCCAGGGAACGTCGAGTCCGGTGTCGATGATAGTGAGCGAGAGAATGAGTGAAAAGAAGTAGAAGTTCCAGCTGAGAGCCGTCGAGAACGCGAGGAAGACCACCACTGGATCGCCATCAAATAACTGCAAGTCGGTCATTTTCAGGGGCGGACTGTCCAGCGATGACTTCGCGCCCCCCTTCGACCGCAACCGCTCCACTTCATGCAGGAACACTGGGATGGCGAGGTTCTTATACCGATGATCCAAGCTGCCCAAGAAGAAGGTCAACGAGAGGAAGGTCAAGCCAAGTAAGGTAGCGGCGACGCCCGCCATTTGCGTAAAGTAAGCGCTTGTCATCGTTGTGCCTCCCAACACACCTGTTGCCGCCCCTCACCACAGCGCGCACGACGCTGGGGATCGTCCGAATGCTCCGAATGCTCCAAACGCTGCGAATGCTCCGAATACGCCAACTGCTTTAACTGCTCCACCTGCTGCGAACATTACAGGTGGGCAAAGAACTGCGAAATACGTGCGAATGCGGGCTTACGGCTGTGATCCGATGTGAGCAGACCAAAGTGTCGTTCTGGATCAAGCAGCGCGTGCGTATCCATATCGATCAACTCGTACACACCGATCAAACTCAGCGCGGTTCCGGGACTCACGGTATCGACCGTCTGTGCGATTTGGATAAAGCGCTGGAAGTACTCGACCTGGCGAGCATCATCACGTAGCCACGCCGCGTTGGTCGCGTAGCCTGTCTCGGCCAACGCGAGCGAGGTCGTCGCCCATGGGCCCTGCCTGGTCGCAGCGGACCGCGCCAGCGTGATGAGCGCGTCCCAGTCCGCTCCGTCGCTGAAGGTCCAGGTGCCAGGATAGTGATCGATGCCGATGATGTCAATGTGTTCGCCGGCCGCCTGGAGGAGAGCATCCACCCGATCGCGCCAGTTCCACAGATCCATGAGGACGTTAATCATCACCCGTGCGGTAGGCGCATGCGCATGAATGCGCTCAGCGGCGACCCTGATGGCCGCAGGCTGGCGGTCTGGTGGAAAGAAGCTGTAGACGGGGTTGTTCGGCTCATTCATCGGCTGATACAGCTCACAGAGATCGCCAAGTCGTGTCGCGACCAGATCGACATAGGCTTCCCAGCGCGCGAGAAATTCATCGCCGCGGCTGTCGAGCCGAGTGACCGCCGCGGGAGGCTGTGAGAGCACGATCAGTGGGCGCACGCCATACCAGTCGCGCGCAGCCACGAAGTAGGCGCGATACCAGCGCAGCGCAGCCTCATCTGGATGTAGTCCATCGGGCAGCACATCCGCCCAGCGCACATCGCTGCGGAGATACCCCGCGCCGAGTGCAGCCACCTCGGCGAGACACGCGTTGACTGCGCCTGCATGAAATCCTTGATACCACGGGTGATAGGTGACCATGCCTCGACGAGTCCCGAGAGGTGGAGGCGGAGTTTGTGGCGGAGAGAGAGCTGCCCATTCGTCCACCTTGGCCGCAGGTCCTGCGACGGCAGGCGTGGGGACGAAGCGATAGACCAGGCTGACAACAAAGAAGGTGGTGAGTTGCAGCACACGCCAGCGCCAAGCCGCGCCTAACAACGCTAGCAAGCCTAGCGGGAGCGCGAGCGAGCGCATCAGGGCAATGAACTGGCGCCTGTTGAGTGGGCGCTTGGAGAGAGTTCGCCACCACATCGACAGCTAGTATAGCATAGGGCTCTCATATCGATTTCGGTTGAGACGTTGTGGTTTGGCGTGGCAAGCAGTACACTCGCAGCAATGAGGCGCTGTTGGCGTCTTGGAGCGGCTCGACGGCGGTGGCGCACAACGTGCAGGATACGCCTGCCTGGCGCCAGCGCATGCGCCACACTCAGCTGGCCCTCGCCGACGAGATCGAGGATCGCGCCGCTCAGGCCCTCAGGCGTCGCGGCGTTCAGGCCCGTCAGCTCAACGACCGTGCGCGACGCCGCTCCAGCGGAGGAGCCAGCGCCCGAGAGGGGGAGCGAGCCCGCATGCGCGTTCCCCACGGAGCCTGCGCCCGCTGCCTCGTGGAAGGAGTTCGCGCCGGCGTGGGTCGCATGCGTGGAGGTCTTGCGGCCGTTCTTGGCCTTCGTCTTCTTGCGTTTCTTCGGATGGAAGACGACGGGCTTCATCTTGCCCTTCTTGCTGCCAGCGCCCCGCTGCTCGATCTGCGCCATCCCACACCCCCTACCAGCCTCACCACATCACCACCGCTACCGTCGCGTCGCTATCGTCGTGCGCTCGCAGTCTGCGCGGTTTGCGCACATGCGCGAGCATAGGCCCGTTGCGCCCGCTGATGCGCCTCATGCGCCGTCCGCGTGCGTCGCCGCATCTCGACTAACTCCTCGCGGGTCGCGCGTTCCTCGGTGAGCCAATGCGCCACCTGCGCCTCGGCGTCTTTGGCCGCGCGCCACGCCGAGAGCGCCAGCTGCGCGTCGAGGAAGGCCCGCTGCGAAGGTGTCATGCCCAGTGTCATGCCCACTCGCGTCCTCCACCACCCAGTCAGCCATCCCTACCGGCGTGGTACAGCTTCTGCTTCCTATTCTCTCTCAGTGTAGAACATTCGACCAAGCATGTCCAATGCCGCAGCGATGATCGCCACTTTGGTTGTTAAACAGGTTTTGGCGCTTCGTGCTCCGAGTTATCATGCCGTCTCAATGTCGACGAACGCAGTGGCATCAACGCATCTGCATACGCGCAGCCACCTTCCCCGTGCGAAGGCTCGCGAGATGCAGCAGGATATCGAACAACACGTCGCTCTGCCCTGTGCCCGCTGTCGCATAGACAGGTATTTCTTCATAACGTATGCTCAAAACGGTTGGCACACACAGCGAGTGCAGGGATATCTATGAGAGCGAAACCTACGGCAAACCCCAAGGTGTGGGCGAGAGACTGGACAGCAGTCTTCCTACCTCAAGCGCGTGGGTCGTGGATGATTCAGGGCGGGTGGGCGATTGCCGGCGTGGCGATCGCCACCATACTCATCGGTGTCGTCTTGTCGTGGACACACATCAGTAACATCTCGCTACTCTACTTGCCCATTGTGCTGTGGCTCGCTGCCCGCTATGGCCGTGGCCCAGCGATCCTAGCTTCGGTGCTCTCGTTCCTCAGCTATGACTTCTTCTTCATTCCACCCGTGCATCAAATGACCGTTGATAACCCGACAGAATGGCTCTCCCTTCTGGCGCTTCTGGCAACGTCATTAGCGCTTGGACAATTGACGGCGACGGTACGAACTCGCGCTCAGGAGGCGGAGGAGAGCCGCGCTCAGACGGCGACACTCTATCGCGTGGCACAGTTGATTGCAGCGTCCGATGACGAACGTGACCTGGCTACAGCACTCACCCGCGAGATTGTGTCGTTGTTTGGGTCGAGTGGCGCACTCGCCTGTGACTTGGTAACGCAGGACGAACATGGCGTGCTGGGACGCATCGGCCGCTGGAGCGCTGTGGAGGATGAGGCGCTCATTCACACCTTGGATGGCGACCCTGGAAATGCAGCCTACATGTTGCTGAGGAGGCAACTACTGGCGCCGCGCGGTGTCGTCGGGCAATTACTAGTTGCTGGGAAACCATCAATCCGTCAACTCGACCCAATGCAGTTTTCCGACATGCTTGCCAGCGGCGACCACACTGGGCAGGCGCCCATGTCCATGTCCATACCTATGCCGCAGGCCGCACGTCAGGCTGCGCTCTTCACCGCTGTCTGCGACCAAATTGCCCTCGCGCTCGACCATGCCGCACTAGCCCGCGAGGCAACGCATGTCGCCGCGCTACGTGAAAGCGATCGCCTCAAAGATATACTCCTTGGCTCAGTCACGCACGACCTGCGCACGCCGCTTGCCTCGATCAAAGCCGCGACCACCAGTCTACTGCAAGACGATATCGACTGGGCGCCGCAGGAACGACGCGAACTTCTTGAGTCAATGGATACCAGCGCTGACCGTCTCAATCGGTTAGTGGGCAATCTGCTCGATCTCTCGCGCCTGGAGGCGGGGGTGGCCCAGCCTGA
>DASVZC010000093.1:0-81173 GCA_036391835.1 Ktedonobacterales bacterium
AGATTCCTCTGACGCGCGAAGGGTATGAGGAAAAGAAGCAGCGGTTGAATTTCCTCATCACCGAGCGTCGCCCGCAAGTCGCCGATTACATCCATGAGGCGAAGGAAGCCGGCGATATCAGCGAGAGCAGCGCGTACGAAGACGCCAAGAATCTTCAGGCGATGCTCGAGGGTGAGATTCAGGAACTCCAGCAGTTACTCGACAATGCGGTGATTCTGGAGGCGCCCGAGCAGACGGAAGGCAAGAAGGTCGTTCGGCTCGGCGCTACCGTCGAAGTCGAGAATGACCGTGGCGTGGTGCGCACCTACCAACTCGTGAGCACGGTCGAAGCCAACCCAACGGCGAACAAGCTGTCCGACCAGTCCCCTGTGGGACGAGCGCTGCTCGGCCATGCTGAAGGTGACAAGGTCGAGGTGACGACGCCGGGCGGCACAGCCGTTTACACCGTTCACAAGATCAAGTAGCATCAACGCATACCATAGATAGGCGCTTCCTTCGTTGGGAGCGCCTTTCCGCGTGTTCACGCTGTTGCGCGCCCCGTGAGCGTGATCGTCGCTGGGATGAGCGTCGCGGCAACGATGATAGCGCCGCCAAGCAGTGTGCGTGGCGTTGGCGTCTGCGCCAGAAGCAGCCAGGCGAATGCGACACCCCACACAGGTTCGAGCGCAGCAGTGACGCTGGCGAGTTGCGCGGTGATGTCGCGCATACTGGCGACGAAAAGCGTGTGAGCGAGCGCGGTGCAGGCTATTCCTAGTGCGGCGAGCAGGAGTAATGTCCGGACGGTAAACAGCCCTGTCAATGGGGCGAAGAGCAGCGTTGGCAGCAAGACAAGCGCTGCGGCGCCGTCCTGATATAGGGTTATCACGGCGCTGGGGTAACGCACTGTCAAGCCTCGGTTGAGCACGGACAGTAGCGCGAACGTGGCGCCAGCGAGCAATCCCCATAACACCCCTTGTGTCGTGGAGTCGCTGAGGCTGAATCGTGGCACGAGGAGGAAGATACCTGGTAGAATGAGGGCCGCCGCGAGTGTTTCGGAAACGCGTGGGCGTTGCCGAAGTATCAGTGGCTCCAGAACAGCGGTGAAAAGCGGAAAGCTGGAAAAGGCGAGCAATCCAGTCGCGACGTTTGAGACAACGATCGCCTGAAAGAACGCCGTCCAGTGAATCGCCAGAATAATGCCCAGCAGCGCCAGTTGCGCGAGGTCTCGCGTTTTGTGCGGCCGGATGGGGTTGCGCGCGATGCCGACCCACAGAGCGAGTGCGATGCCGGCGAAGATGACACGGCCAAGGGTGATGATGGGAGCGGGGGCTCCTGACAGTTTGCCTAGCACGCCAGCCAGTCCGAAGAGGAGCGTCGCGATGTTGGCGCTAAGGAGCCCCTGCCGAGCGCGCTTGGTTGGCTTCACGGGTCGTTGCCCTTCTGTTGCCGAATTTGTACAGGGATTGTCCGTATGATAGCAGTGGTCAGAAGTCACATGCGCGTTGTATCCTGTGGAACCGCTCGGTATAATGATGGGAGTATTCAATCGATATGCCGTGTGGCTGACTGCGACTTCCAACGCCGCTGCGACCTCCACTCCCAGACGACGGCCCCGATTCCCGTGCGCGCTGGATCTGCTACTCGCGGCGTCGATATACTCGATGGATTAGAAGAGAGGGAAACCAGGTACCATGGAGCGCGAAATACAAGACTATGTGCAAGCCCTTGCCTCTCAAAAGAAGTCCAGCGAGAACACGCTTGGCGCCTATCGTAGCGACCTCCGCCAACTAGCTAGTTTCGCGGCATCTCAGGAAGCGGCGAGTTGGAGCGATGTAACTCCGGCGCTCATCAATAGCTTTATCGATGAACTCAATCGGCGCCAGTATGCGACGACCTCCATCGCGCGCAAGATTGCGGCGGTCAAGTCGTTCTTTCACTTCTTGCTCGCGAACGGAACGATTTCAACAGATCCCACGCGCGAGCTTGGCGCGCCTCGCGTCGAAAAGTATATGCCCTCGGCGCTCGCCCATGATGATGTGGAGCGGCTACTGGCGGCTGTCACCACTGACACCGTCTCTGGTCAGCGCGACTATGCCATGCTTCAGTGCCTTTATTCGACGGGCATGCGCGTAACGGAACTCGTCTCGACCGACGTTTCAGACCTCGATCTTGCTCGTGGGCACATCCGCTGCAGCGGTCGTAATGGTCGTGAGCGGTTGTTGCCGCTTCGTCCGGTTGCGCAGCACGCGCTCGCGGCATATCTCAATGACGGCAGACGGGCAATTGCGCATAATCCGGAGGAGCAAAGCCTGTTTCTCAATCACCACGGACAGCGCCTTACCCGCCAAGGTTTCTGGCTGATCATGAAGGGCTACGCCAAGACGGCGGGCATCTCGCGTATCACGCCACATACGCTTCGCCACTCATTCGCGCTGGAAATGCTCGGTCGCGGGGTCGAACTGCGTGCGGTGCAGGAACTGCTGGGCCACGCGAACATCTCCACCACCCAGGTCTACAACCTGCTGCATCAGGCGAAATCGACTTCGATCGAATCGGTCCTGGGTGAAATCGAGGCGATGCAGGGTGAAGAGCTAGCCACCAGGGCCGGTTCGCGCTAGGCGCCGGTGAGATTGACTGTCGAGTCTGCCCTGGAGCCCCACGACTGAGTCTGCGCGAAGGTCTCGATCTCATACGTTCCGGCGGCCTGTGACGGCGCAGTTATAATCCAACTTGCCGCGCCAGTGTTGTCGGTGGTCTGTGCCGCTGGATAGGACGTCAGCAGCGACGGACTACCATCGATTGGCGCGCGCAGCAGGCACTGCAAACCGGAGATAGCCGCATGCGTGTCCGCTGTATAGGCGTGAACTGTCACGGTTATCTGCTGGCCAGCCTTCACGGATTTTGGGGACACCGACAGGGTGAGTTCGAAGTGTCCTGTGAATGCCGACGAGGGAGAGGTCGAGGTGGCCGCGCTGGTGGCCGTAGCGGTCGGGGTGTGATTGGCTCGCACAGAGACGATTGCGGGCGTCTGCGCTACTCTTCCTGAGCGGCTGACCAGCGCATGTGTGAGGATGCCTAGCATCAACCCAATGAGCGCGACTAGCGCAAGGAAGGTGAGGATGAGCCCGGTTGATGACGGGGCTTGTGGGCTACGTTTCGTACTCATGCTACCTTCGATCATTGACACCAGCGCGGCGCTGTGGAGGTCAGACAGGCGCTCGCGCGCCGCACGTCATTCTAGGCTACCTGCGCGTGATTCGCCAATTGGGCGCCCCACATGGCAGGCTTGCTTGAGGTTCATTAGAGGGAATGCGCGCGCTCAAAGTCATGGAGCATGATCTCTGGATCACTCATCCGCACTGCGGTGGTATCCACGATGCGCGTCTCGGCGGAAAGCATGGCCGGCCCGCGCCGGTGTGTGGCGAGATGCCCCAATTCCGCGTGCTTGAGTAGCCATTCAGCCAGCAGGACATAGCCTGCCCAGTCGCGCATGTTATCTGTTCGCTCCCAGACGGGTACGCCATAACGGAAGGCCTGCTCGAAATATTCATGACTGCGAATCGCGAACGGGAGCAGTTTACGCTCCAGCGATTCGCCCTCGACTTCGCCTGCCTGCCGCATCGCCTGCACCACTTCCGTGAGGCGCTTGTTTTTCGGTTCTACGCGGGTGATGAGCACCCCGCCCAGTTCGATGGGTTTACCGCTCTCACGAACGCGCGCCAACATACGCAATGTCGCCGCAGCTCCTTCCAGCGCAGGCGCCTCGGGAACCATGGGCATGATGATGGTGTCGGTGGCAGCGAGCGCATTGGTCATCAGCGGCCCGCCTTCGGCTGGAAAATCTATCAGCACGATGTCCAGGTCCGCAGACAGCGACTGAATGAGCCCCGCGAGGACGAGCTCCGAGTGCAGGAACGCTGCCGCGTCTGCGAGCAGGTCGTCCCAGGGGAGCACCCAGAGGGAACCGCCCGACCAACTCGGCTGGGACACTAGCTTGATAGGCAGGTTGGATTGCTCCAGGGTAGCGCGCGCGAGATTTGCGTCAGGCATGGTCCCGGCGGGGAATTCGTTGAGCGCGAGGAACGCGGAGGAGAGGTCACCATGTGGAGCGGTGGGCCAAATATCCCGAAGTGATGCGGAGAGGGTACCTGGCTGGGCCAGATCGACGACAAGCGTTCGAGCCCCGTAGAGCGCACATAAGCGGGCGACTGTCGAGACAGTCGTTGACTTGCCCTGGCCGCCTTTCCGAATTGCTACTCCGTAGACCTTCGTCATGCGCTGTATCTCCACTCCTCCCTGATAGACACTGTCGCGACAGTGTCAGAACGGTCCATTGCACTCCTTGTGTACTATGGCAGCGCTAACTCTGGAGTGTCAAGCGGACGGCGACGGAAGTGACATCTCTGTGACCGTGTGGTAACAGCAGAGCGGGGGCTGCCGTTTGGCAGTAAGCATTGGGGGGTGATGTTATAGTGGTACAGTGTTGTCCGCTTACCGCGATATGGAGATGCGCCTGCTTGCCATGCGAATGAGCCTTGTAGTGTGTGTGCTCTCGCCTCTGCTGTCACCCTCTCCAGCGGATTGGCAAGCTGCGCTCCTCGTCATCGTAGGCGTGGTGGTAGCGCTTTTGCTGCTGGCGCTGGTCGCCGCGTGGCTTGGCGTGCGTTTCGCTGCCATCGCCGACCGTGTGGTCGTCTACGGCGTGCTCGCGGCGCTACTGCTGACCTTCTATGTCGGCGCCAGCCTCTTCTTCACCAGTGTAATGCCCATCAAGACCTCCTACGCCTACGAAGCTGAAGCCGCGCTGATGGCGCTCTTCATTGCCGTGACCTATGCCCCCGCCAGCAAGATGGTGCAGCGGCTTGTAGATACGGTGCTTTTCCGTGACTACTACGATTACGGAGGCACGCTACAAACTTTCAGCCAGAAACTCGCCACTGCGTTCGACGACGAGGCAGTGGTGCAGACTCTCCTCGATGGCCTGATGGACACGCTCAATCTGCGCGGAATCGCCTTCGTGCCCTTGCCAGAAGGGCTTGAGCCGCAGGTGTTGCAAGTCATCGGCCCAGACGACCTGCGCGCCCGCGGGACGTATGCGACGCTTGAAGGTAGGACGATGCTGCTGGGGCAGCTTGCTCGCTACACGCTGGGGAGTCACCTCCTGCCGCCGTCCACTCAGATGGTTCGCCGCCCATTCAAAGGTTGCGCCGCGCTGCTTTACATCGGATTCGGCCAGCAGTCGGGTGTCAGCGCCATTCTGCTTGTCGGGCATAAGGCCGCTGGCGGGCCACTCCGCCGCGAAGATACCGCGTTGCTCCAGACGATAGCCCATCAGGCGGCGACGGCGCTGTCGAACGCGCAACTCGTCAATGGTTTGCGCATCTCCCTGCAGCAGGTGCAAGTGTCGACCTCACAACTGGTCGCGGCGCGCACTGAGCAGGAGTTGTTGCTACATGAACTGGTCAGCGCGGATGAACGCCAGCGCGCGTCGCTTGCGCGTGAGTTGCACGACGACGCGCTGCAAGAGGTGCTCTTCGTCATTCGCCATTCTCAACTTGCGGTTCGGCTAGCGGACGCCTTTGAAAGAAGTGTCGAGACGCTACCAGCCGACGCTGATCGGTCCGGAACGCCAAACGATAGTGCGAGCCAACTCGCGCCCACCTCAGCGCGGTTGCGGCGAGAACTAAGTGAGCTTGCGGAACGGTCGAGCGTCGTCGAGAAGAAGCTTCGCGCGCTCTGCCTTGGGTTATATCCCGATATGTTGCATCGACTGGGTCTGACCGCTGCGCTGGATGATCTAGCGGAACAGATGAATACGTCGTCGCTTACGGTTGTCACTATCGAGTATGATGACGAGGCGGCCAAGATAGGCGAGAATCTCGATCCGCAGGTGGCGCTTCACCTGTATCGAATCGCGCAGGAGGGCCTGTCGAATGCGCATAAGCACGGGCGAGCTAGCGCCGCAACGGTGAAACTGGAAGTGGTGGAGGCTCCCACCGAAGTGACACGCTGGCACGATCGCTGGTCGTGGATTCGATTGCAGGTACGTGACAATGGCATAGGCATACCGCTCCCTGTCGACATCGGCGCGTCGTTGCGCGATGGGCATCTAGGGTTGGCGAGTATGCGTGAGCGCGCCCAATTGATCGGTGGCCGATTGCATTTTGACGAGGCCCCTGAAGGTGGCGCTCAAATTACCGTAATTGCGCCAGTCGCGCGCATCTTACGGACGATTCCTCTCTCATCAGTGCGGTCATAACTGGGCAACGGCTACGCGTCTGGCGTCGCACGTTGCACAGGCCAACATGGGGGAACTGATGTCACAAGCGTGTAAGCAGTATGATCAGGCGAAGATTCGTGTGGTGCTCGTCGATGATCACAAGGTGATGCGCGCTGGCACCAAGCGCATTCTCGAAGATGAGCCGGATATCGAAGTCATCGGCGAGGCAGGCGATGGCGCGGAGGCGCTAAAGTTGGCGGACGAACTGCTGCCTGATGTCATTGCCGTTGATATCGGCATGCCTGGTATGGACGGTATCCGCATGTGTCGAGCATTGCGCGAGCGCGGCGGAGGCCCACGCATTCTGATCTTGACCGGACATGACAAGGAAGGCTATGTGCGCGCGCTCCAAAAGATTGGTGTGCAGGGCTATCTACTGAAATCGGCAGGGCCAGACGAACTGGTTGACGCGATTCGCTCCGTGCACGCTGGCCGAGAAGTCTTCTCGTCAAGCATTGTGCGCTTCCTGCATACCAGCGACGCGGATGTGATCCCAGAGTTGACACGTAAAGAGCATGATGTTTTGGTCGCAGTCGCTCAGGGGCGCAAGAACCAGGAAATCGCCGAAGTGCAAATGATCTCTCTCAATACGGTCGAATTCCACATGCGAAATCTCATGACCAAGCTTGGCGCGACCTCGCGTGGCGACGCAGTGCAGCGCGCCCAGCGGCTGGGATGGATCGACCTTCCCGAGATCGAAGAATAGCCCATCGGCGCCCGATTGGCCTCAGTGTTCGCGGAAGGGTTATACTCAGAACTACATCTCCGTTCAACCCTTTCGCGTACGCTGGCACAGACTCCTGACGCTGCGCCCATCACGAATCGGGCAAGCAAGGAGGAGGAGTCTGGTGATCCGTCGCTTTCTGGGAGAGCACGGGCTCGATCTGGGACTGGTGTTCGTGGTGCTCGTTTGGGGCGCGTCTCCGACGGTCTTCAAATTCGCGCTGAGTGAGGTGGCGCCGCTTACCTTCGTGATCATGCGATTTGCGCTGCTCAGCGTCGTAGCGATTGTCGCGTTGCTCTTTCACGCGCGCCGACACCCTACCATTCGACCCTTCCGCATTCGACGGCATGACATCCTGCCCTTGATTGTTTCCGGACTCTCTGGCTATGGCATCTACCAACTGTTCTATATCGAAGGCTTGTCACGCACAACTGCTTTCGCCTCCGCGCTCTTTGGCGCAACAGTGCCGCTGTGGTCGGCGTTCATTCTGTCGGCGCTGCGGATCGAGCGCATTCGCACTGTCCAATGGGTGGGGATCGTCATTAGTCTGGTAGGTGTCGCCTGGTTTTTGCTGGCCGCGCCAAAGACGGGCGGCGCAGCGACCCTGGATCGCGCCCTCACCCCTACGAGCATGGTCATCGGCGGCCTGCTCTCGTTTATTGGCGCTGGTCTCTTCTCGCTGTATGGTGTCGTCAACAAGCGACTTGCGACTCGCTTTAGCCCGCCTGAGTTGATGTGCTACACGTTGCTAGTGGGCGCCATCACGCTGGCGCCGTTTGGCATCTCATCCCTGATCAGCCAGGACTGGTCAAAGGTGACCTGGCAGTATTGGGTCATCCTGCCGTATTCCGTCTTCTTCCCCATCTATATCACGTATTCACTCTGGAACTGGGCGATTTCGAAGCGAGGCGTCGGCTATGTCACGCTATACAACTATGCGGTTCCGGTCGCCGGAGGCATTGTAGCGTTCTTCGTACTGCATGAAGAGATTGGCGCGGGACAGGGACTCGCCGCGCTGGTCGTGCTGGGCGGATTGTTGCTGGCGCGATGGGCAATTAGCCGTCAGCGTGGCGAATCAACGCCAGCGACTTCAACGTCGGGTGATCGCGTTGGTGAATTAGCCTCCGAAGGTGTTGACTAGCGCGCTTGCTCGCTTTCTCTCCTCGCCCGTTGCAATGCTTCGACCAACCGGTCTTCCTCGGTTGGCGCGATGGTTCGTAGGTCGAGCAGCAGTTGATCGCGCAGCACCCGGGCGATGACTGGCTGTGGCGCTGCTCGGAGCCTGTCAGCCAATCGGGCAGGATCGACCGAGTGTTGCTGACTGCGACGTGGAAGCGCGCACAAGAACGTAGGTAGCGTTTCACCGGGCAGAGAGCCTCCGCCCACGGTTGATTCGCCTTCGATGACTTCCGCGGAGAGACCGGCTTCATTGAGTCTGCTAGCCAGGCGTTCGGCGCGCGCGCGCAGCATATCTAGTGGCTGTGCGATGGCGCGCCAAATAGGTGTCTCAGCCTCGAATGTCTCGTCGCGATAGGCACGGAGCGTCGCTTCAAGCGCAGCCAGGGTCAATTTGTCGATGCGGATAGCGCGCATCAGCGGATGATGCTCGATACGCCCTATTGTCTCGTGGTGACCGATCATGATGCCTGCCTGTGGGCCGCCCAGAAGCTTGTCACCCGAGAAGCAAGTGATGTCAGCCCCTGCGCGCACGCTCTCCGTTACCGATGGTTCGTGGCCGAGCCCCCAGCGTTCGGTCGCGACCAAGGCGCCACTGCCAAGGTCGTGCATGAGCGGCAAGCCGTGTTCATGCGCTAGCGCCGCAAGATCAGCCAGAGCTGGCGCTTCGGTGAAGCCGATAACGCGGAAGTTGCTGGGATGGACGACCAGCAGTAGCGCTGTATCTGGAGTGATGGCATTGGCGTAGTCGCTCAGACGTACGCGATTCGTTGTACCGACCTCAACGAGGCGAGCGCCGCTTTGTGCCATGACGTCTGGAACGCGGAAGCCGCCGCCAATCTCCACCAGTTCACCCCGTGCGATGATTACTTCGCGTCCCGCTGCCAGCGCCGCGAGGGAGACCAAGGTAGCGGCGGCGTTGTTGTTGACGACTAACGCATCCTCAGCGCCCGTCAACTCGCGCACCAGGTCGCGGGTATGGGTCTGCCGTGAGCCACGCCCGCCTTTGTCGAGGTCAAATTCCAGATTGGAGTAGCCACGCGCCACTGAGACGACGGCCTCGATGGCGCGCTGGCTGAGTGGGGAGCGCCCCAGGTTCGTGTTGATGACGACGCCGGTCGCGTTGATGACTGGCCGCAGGACAGACCCCGATTGACGCGCCAGCATGCGCTGGGTCTGCATGACGAGCGCCGCGAGATCAGGAGCGGATCCACCCAGGCGGATCGACTCGCGCGCTTCCTGCAGCGATGCCCTGATGGATCGCACGAGCGTCGCGTGGGACGGCATGGCTACCCCACTGGTAGCCAGATGCGCTTCATATGCTATGCGCAGGTCATCAACGGATGGGAGGGAGCGCATCGCCGCTCGCGCTGGCGCGGGTGTTGCGTCTACGGACTGGTGAGTGTGGCGTCCATTGGCTTCGCGTGTCATCGGCGATGTCCTTCAAGCGGGGCTGGTGAACGCATGACAATCATTGCAGGTATTCTACCGTACGAATGTGGCTCTAAGCTTGCCCAGATTGGCCGCGCGAACATGGTGAAACGGGTCTGGTGGCGTTTGCGTGGCCATTATTTGGTGGAGTACAATGAACCGAGACTGGCGCGGATAACTCTGCCAGCCGGACCCAGCGCACATGGAGGCAACCCAATGGTGGAGATGTCGGTCGACAGCGTCCGCATCAGCGTTGAGAGCAACCAGCGGGTCGTAATCTTGAAAGACCAAGAGGGCGATAGATACCTCTTCATCTGGATCGCGAATCCAGAGGCCTACTCCATCGCGATGGAGTTGCAGGGTTCGACTCCGCCTCGCCCTCTGACGCATGACTTGTTGAAGTCGGTCATACTCGAACTCGGCGCGAAGGTCGAGCGCGTGGTCATAAGCGATCTCGTGGACGATATCTTCTACGCCCGCATTCTAATGGATGTCGACGGTCGTCACGTTGAAATTGACTCGCGCTCGAGCGACGCTATCGCGCTAGCCGTACGCCTCAAGGCGCCGATCTTCGTCGCTGAAAAGGTCATGGATTCCGCGAGCGTCGTCCTGAACAATGGCGGTGACGAGCCGGCCGCGCAAACGGAATCGCGTGCGCCAGCCTACAACCTTGACGTCTACCGAGACTTCATCCAGAGTCTCGACATTCTCGATGAGCTAGATAAATGAGCGATGATATGCGGAAGGGCTCCTGTATGTCGCTCATATGCCGGTGGAGCGCTCGAACGTTGCGGGGAGGGTTGGACACTTGCCGTGTGCTGCGTCTTCCCGTGGGGCGACCCTGAGGAGGAAACTGTGCAAGGGCAAGAGCGCATCTTACGCGATCGGTTCGCGGGAAATACATGCGCTACGTGTGGAACCTCGCATCGGGCCGAGGACATGTTGGTGTTGGCCCAGCGCGACTCGCGCTGGCTTGTGCTGCTGACGTGCAGGCGTTGTCAGCGCCGCGGTATCTTTGTCGCCCGCTTCCCGAAGTCTACGCAGTCCTCGCACGCGCATGAATCTACCAATATCCCCACCTCCGTCGAAGCCGCGTTCATGGGCTCCCCCGCGGAGTGGCTCGATCCAACAGTTACCCCTGACTCCGAGCAGGAACTGGATTTGATACCACCGCTCTGGGAGGAGCCATACGAATCGGGCCCTATCACACAGGAGGACGTCGAGAGCGTCGCCCGCTTCCTCGACGGCTTCAACGGCGATTTTCATTCCCTCTTCGGCCGTTCAGATGAGATTACAAATGACTAGTTAACTGACCTTTGCCAGGTCATGCATCCTGCGATTCAACTACGTGATAGGCGATGTATCCCGTTTCCAGATCTGCGACAAGCGCATCTTCCTGCAGCGAAGCAATACCACGAACCACCTCCAGATCACCCACGGCTCCAGAGACATTCCCCGCCACGGCTAGCAGGAGCCATGTTGCCACATCAGGCGCGAGCGCAGCGATGATGAGTGCGACGATGCTCAGTATCACCAACGGCGCCAGCGCGATAGACAGATAGCCATTGCGCAAGAACAATTGATTTGGGGCCGTGCAGTAGGCGGCAAGAGGAAATTTCAGCCCGAAGCGTGGTCGTCCGCCGAGCGCCAGAATGACAAGCGCATGTGCTGCCTCGTGCGTCGGTATCATCAGCGCATAGCCGAGAAGATTGAATGTGATGAGCAGCGCGAGCCGCACGACTGCAGGACCATCTCCCAGCAATTGGCCAGAATGGTGGAATTGCCGTGACAGTCCGATCATAAGCGCATAGACGGCGGCTGACACAATCAACATCCACAGACTTCGACTTGCAAGTTGCGGTAATCTCTCTGGCGCAAGCACATCAGTGGCTGTTATCGTTTCGAGGCGACCACTGCGCGCTGCCCGTTCGAGTGCGCGTCGATTCGACGCTCTCAGACCTCGACTGACAATCCGCACGGTTGGCGAGAGTGGCGTGCGCTGGGCAGGCGGTGTTGGCGTGTTCATAGGTGTGGTTGATTAGGCGAAAGATAGGTTTCGTCAGCTGTGAGGGCTACGAACCCGAGTCGGTCATAGAGTCGTCGCGCGGGATTATCGGTTTTGACATACAGACAGTAGGGATCGCGGCCCGAGCGAACGATTTCGCCGGTCACGTAGCTGAGCAGTGACGACGCTATGCCCATCCCTCGCGCTTCAGGCACAGTGTAGACACCCATCAAGGTGGGGATATCTTCCCAAAGTGTGACATAGCAGCCACCAACGATGCGGTTGCGCAGCGCCACGAGGTAATACCGATACCACCCCTGTTCCTGCTGGCGCCAGCGGTCGGCGGCGCGTGAGGCTACCATGCGGTCATCTGGGGTGTCGTCGTCGTAGAATGAGCGGCGACTTCCATGCTCATAGGCTCGCATGCCGTCGTAACTGGTCACGAGTTCGATGCGCGCTTCCCGGTTGAGCGTGGCATTGATGGCGCCGCGTCGTCCCATGAGGATGAGTCGCTCGTCCATCCGGAAGCCAGCCGCTCGGAGCGCCGCTGGTATCTCCTCTTCGCCGGGTGACTCCGGCGTCACGAGCCACATGATGTGCATGTCGCGCCGATTGGCATACTCTTGCACCCGCTGTACGAGGGCAGTCGCCATGCCTGGGTGCGCTACCGCGTAGCCGACAAGTAGACGGCGACCGTCGTGTCGAAAGCGCGCGGATCCAAGTGGCGCAAGGTCAGGCGCCGGATCGCCATAGCGGCTAACGCGCTGGGCCAAGACCCGTCGCGCTATATCGCGCAATTTGTCGGTCTCAACGAGTCGCTGAGCATCACTCTGCGCGTCCGTGGCGCTCATATCCACCGCCTTCACATAGCTAGTCTCGCGTGCCGGGCACACTCTTGGCTCCATCCATTAGCACGAAGTGTAGACTAGCCGACGAACCCGCCGCAAGTCACCCGGTTTACGGGTGAGTGACGTACGCTCGACAGATGAGTCGGAACAATCGAGATACAATCAGCGTCCTACCAAACGTGGTACACGCTAAAGGGGTCACGAGTGTATGGATGTCACGCATTGATGGAGCGGGCCACACGGATAGCGCCAATAATCAGGTGTTGATGGGATGGTGATTGGAGAGAGGCCAATGACCCATGCCGTGCGATTATGCGCGTTCATGACCTGTGCGCTTGTCAACCTCCGTCGCAGGCGGCCGGTGTTTATGGGTGCGCTTGCGAGTGTTCTCTTGCTAGCGCTGAGCGCCTGCTCTAGCTTATACATTCCGCCCAGTCCTACTCCTGGTGTCCGTGGGCCAGTGCTTTCTAACGTATGCCCTGACAGTCCCGCGCGCCAGAATCCTCCAGGCTACTCACTTCCTGCCACACTGCCACATGTCGACAATGTGGTTGTCTATGTCGGCTACAGCCTGCCTGATCCTCCAGGTGACTATATTGCAAACATTGACCTAAATCGTAACTATGTGGACCGATTCGCTCTCACTGCCCTACGGGTGCGAGATGGGGTAGCGCTTTGGCATGTGCCGACGGCACTTGGACGTTGGCCATATACTGTCACTGTCGCCTGGCCGCTGGCGGTGGAAGCTGGTATCCTCGTCGTTCACGATACCGGCGCCGACCCCGGCGTCGACCCCGGCGTCGACCCTGGTGATCTGGTCGGCCTGAGAGCGAGCGATGGCGCCATGCTCTGGCGCATGCAATTGAATTTCCAAACCGTTACGGTCCACGGCGGTATCATCTATGTTGGCGCAAGCGACGCTGTTCTCGCGGTGCGATTAGCTAATGGAGGTCTCATCTGGCGAACTCCGCTAGATGGCGCGCCATTTTCGGCGCCTCTCCTGGTGGGATCGAGCCTGTTTACATCCCGCAGCGGCGGCGCTGTCATTGCGCTGCGCGCGGATACTGGCACAGTGCTGTGGGACCACGCCTTCGATACTGAAGGCGTAGGGTCCCTTCCCCTTGGGGCGATCGCCGGATGGCTGTATGTGTATGTGCCAAGCAATGTACAGTGCGGTGTTGACTCCGGTTTGCTACGCCTGAACCCGGTCAGCGGCGTCGACCCAGGGTATGAGTTACGTCTACCTGGGTACGTCGAAGCACTCCATCCGGCGCTACAGACGGATATCTTCTACGCTGTAATAGATTCAGTCGACATGTCGGTAACGACTCCGAGCGAGTTAGCGGCATATCGCCTGAGTTCGACCGGTAGCCAACTTCTGTGGCGCAGGCCATTACCGGATCATCCGGCTTATGAAATAACGTATGACGCAGAGACGGCATACGTTAGAACCCTGGCCAGGTCCGGGACGATTTCTGCGTATCATCTCTCTGATGGTGAATTATGGTGGCGCAGGCAGGCGCTCATGGCGGCTCGCCTAAGCATCGCGGCAGGCGACGGAGAGGCGTTTGAAGCGACGTACGGCATGATTGCCCCCTGCAGAACGCCACCGATTCACCAGGCTCCCCAAATCCGTGCATATGCGAACGCTGATGGCGGCGCCATCTGGACTCGTGACCTCGACGACAAATTGTAATGGAATCCGCCCTTTTCGCGCGGATGAGTAGCCTGGCTGGCGGCGATTGGCGGCATGCCATTCTGCAGGCGCGGGCGGCTGGCGGCGTCCTGCAGCTTTGGGACCCTCATAATGAAGTGGTCATTATTGCCGATTGCTCACTCGCCTGCGCAGTATGCTATCGTGTCTGCACGAACTTGTTGAGCAGGAAAGAGAGTGCGCGTGCTTACGTTCTTGGGAAGCCTGGGGGCTATCATCCTCGTCGATCTGACGTTGAGTGGTGATAATGCCCTGGTCATCGGCGCGGCGGCGGCAGGATTGCCGCGACGGCGCAGGCTCTGGGCGATTCTGCTCGGCGGTGGCTCAGCGATCGTTTTGCGAGTCATCTTTGCCGCTGCGGCTACGTTGCTCCTCACACTTCCGCTTCTCAGCGCCATAGGCGGCGGTGTGCTGTTCGTAATTGCCGCGCGCCTGCTCATGGAACGCGGCCATGAGTCGACCTCTGTATCGACGAACGCCCAAGATAGCGGAGCTTCGTCAGAGAGGACATTTGGTCGCGCGCTCCTCACTATCTTGATCGCCGACGTCACTATGAGCCTCGACAATATTCTTGCGGTCGGTGGACTTGCGCACGGCGACCTGCTGCTGCTCGGCGTTGGCTTGCTCATTAGCATCGGCCTCCTCATGGTGGGAAGCGCGCTGGTGGCGGAATTGGTCGGTCGGCTGCCGTGGCTGCTCGATGTGGCGGCGCTCGTCCTGGGCTGGACTGGCGGCACGATGGTCTGGCATGACCATGTCGTCGGATCATACCTGGCGCGTGTCCCCTTTGGGCAGTACGTTACTCCGGCCATTGGCGTCGCCATCGTGCTTGTTGTGGACATCGTTGTGCGCGCATTGACGCGTCGAAGACAAGCCGGGAATGCTAGCGAGCACGCAGCGCGTGAAACAACTATTGCGTAGTGTAAAGGGGTGTTAGGGGTCGATGAATGATTGGTTCGCGCAATATTATGCCGAACAATATGCCGACTCGGTGCGCGGGGCGCTTACGCCAGAACGAAGCGACAAGGAAGGGGCGTTCGTCATTCGCCAGACTCGTCTCCAAGCTCCCGCGCGTATCCTCGATCTAGCATGTGGTGAAGGACGGCACTCGCTCGCCTTCGCGCGACGCGGTTTCAGCGTCACCGGGATTGATCGCAACGACGGATGGATCAAGAAAGCGCGGGCAGCGGCGGGAACACTTGATGTCACGTTCATCGCCGGCGATATGCGACTGCCAGTCGGCGCGGATTACGACCTCGTCGCGTGCCTATACCACTCGTTCGGGTTCTTCGCCGACGAAGAGAATGAGGCGCTCATTCGGAATTGGGCGGCGACGCTCAAGCCGGGTGGCTGGTTTGCGCTAGATGTGTGGAATCGTGATTTCAAGCTGGTTCACTGGCAGCCAATGTGGGAATGGGCGCCGAATGCGGAACTCCACGTACGCGAGGAATACGGCTTCGACCCTATGACCAGCCGTCTCGCCATCCATTACACGTATACCTATGCGAATGGTGGGCGGTACGAGTTAGACGCTAGCCATCGCCTCTACACGTTCACGGAGTTGCGCGATCTGTTCGCCCGCGCTGGGCTGGTCGTCGGCGATGTATTTGGATCACTCAACGGCGACTCATACTCGCTGGAATCCCGCCGCCTGGTCATATTCGCCCGCAAAACGGAGTAGCGACGGTGACTACGCCAGATACTGGCGCAAATTCGTGAGATCGAGCTCGCGCACGTCGCCGATGTCGTGATAGGTCACATCTGGGCCGGGCGTATAGGTCTCTTTCGCATAGTGACCCTGCATGATGTGCACCGTGACGAACTTCCCTGGTTCCAGGCGCTTGCAATCCGCCAGAATGCGGGCCTTATCGACTACCATGACGTAGATATCGGCTGGCCAGCGCCGCATCACCTCATCGAGGTCATGCTCTTTGTGCGCGTAGACGACCCACTGTCCGCGTACAGCGTCGGCAAGTCCGCTCTGCTCGATTTTTCGTGGCTGATAGACGGTGTCGCCGTCAGATACGATGACAGGCTCCCCTACGGTATGTAGGTAGGCGATGGTCGGTAGGGTATCGGGAAAGAGGCGTCTGGCGAAGGGAAAATCCATGATGGTGGAGCGTACCTGTGCGAGCAGCGCGGCGTCATTGAGCTCGGCGCCGAATAATTCGAAGGTTTTTGGGAGATCAACGATGCCCTCCTGCTCTCGCACGTCCTCATAGACTTCCCAGAATCTGATAGCGCGCTCTACTCCAAGCAGTTGCTTCAATGCCGCATCCATATCGGATTTGACGCCATCATTGTCGAGCACAGTATTGTCACAATCGAGAATAAAGACAATCTTATCGGAGTGCGGTGTGGTAGGCGTATGATCCATGCCATTTCTCCCCGGCGGTTTGCAAGTCGTCTGAGTCGGGCGCGCTAATGGCGCCAGTCCGCCTATTGTATCGCGTGGAGTTCGTGTCTGGGGGTGATCGGCGTTGATCGGCGGATGGTTGGCGCCTTCGACGGCTGCGCGCCGTATACTTGTGGAGCGAGTGTGGCTGGTTGAGATTTGCGCCTCATGTTGAGGCGTCCGCTGGGGAAACGCATGGCAGAAGAGTTGGATTATTATCGCATATTGGACGTAGATCCCTCGGCGGACGAGGAAGCGCTGCGGTTGGCCTATCGGCGGCTGGCCTGGCGGTATCATCCTGATGTGGCTGGTCCCGATGCGGTCAACAAAATGCAGGTTATCAACGCCGCGTACCAGGCGTTGAGCGACCCGGAACGACGGAAGGCATACGATTCTGGTTTGCGCCAGGCTCCAACCCGTCCGCGAACTGCGCCCACGACAGGACACCGTCCTCGCGCAGGGCTGCGTAGCCTCACAGATACGCCGTTCACGCTCGACCGAAGATTCAGCGGACTCGATTCTTCGCCAGTATCCGCTATCGCGTTCACCCATGACGGAACGCTGGTAGGATTAGGACAACTCGATGGACGTGTAACCATCCTGACGGCGCACGATGGCATGATCGTAAGCGCGCTGGCATTTGGCGCACATGAGCGGGCCGGCGCGTTGCAGGCGCTGCGACTGTCGCCACGGGGCGCGCTGGCGTGCGCCTGGGGTTTCTCACTTGGCACGCGTGTCTGGAGTCTGCCGGACGGACGTATGCTCTGGAATACGGCGATTAACGCACCTCTCGGCGCTATGGATGCAATGCTCTACGATGGATCGCCTCACATCCGTTTCGCCACTCCAGATGCGCCGATGGCGTTGGCAGATGAAGACCCGTTCCGCTGGGCCGATGAAGGACGGCGGGCATCTGCTGTCTATTCTCGACCACTTGCGGGCGCAGTGAATGCAGCATGGCTCACGCCGATGGTGTGCAAGGAGGACGGCTCGGTGGGCTGGCTGCGCGAGCCACCGGACGACAACTGGCGCGTGCATGCGCGCATGCTTTCCGCCGATGGTCGGGCGCTGGTCACCTTCTCCTCTGGCCGAGTCGCTTCGGTCCCCCGCGCCAACACAGTGCAGCTATGGGACCTCGACCGGCGCGCGGCGGTCGGGCCGCTACGGAGCCAGGGTCCGCGTCCTGTTGGTCGCCTTGTGGAGCAGGCAGGGACGTTGCAGTTTCCTATCACTGCTACGCCGGATCTGAGTTGGGTCGCCATTGGATCCTACGCAAGGCAGGTGCGCCTCTATCACTTTCGCAAACGAGTCAGCAGGTATGTTGAGGTGGGTAGTCTCGCGGCGGACGCACGCATGGCGCTTTCAGCGGACGGCGAGCGTCTGGCGCTGGCGCAGGGATCGAGACTGCGAGTCTTCGATACTGCTACGGGCGCTGCCCTTCAGGAATGGCAGGCGGGCGACGAAGTTGCGGCGCTATCATTCTTCAATGGCGCGCAAGGGCTAGGATTGGGCGTCGGTCTTCGCAATGGCTTGGCGGAGGTATGGGTGGCCAAGTAGGGCGAAGCCTATTGTGCGGCCTGCCTGTTCGTATGGCGCCGTATGCGCTGGTGATGGTAGAGTGACCAGAGAGGCGTATACACCGCATCTAACGGGGGAGACGCGTGATGGCGACAGGCGCTGACAATACACAACAACCTAAGGAGAAGATTCTCGGACAGTCGCGGACACTGCGCGATGACGAGGCGGAAGAAATCACTCAGATGATTCGCGAGGCGCAGCAGTCCTCGCGAAGCCTGACGATTCCTTCGCAAGACCTCGACGCGCAAGCGACCACGCAGATGCTGCCCGAGGTCGCGCAGGTAGTCGCGCAGAGCCATGTCCGCGAGATTCTCGACAAGTTCAACCGCGACTATCTCTATGGCATGGGACGCTTCGACGAGTATAACCATGGCATGCTGCTGAAATGGGGCGACGGGTATTCTCGACGCCACATCTGGATTACCGTTGACGGCCAGAATCTGGCGTTCGAGACCAGCCACGAGCGTGTCTGCTCGAAGCCTTACTGCGTCGGCGGAAAGCATGTATTCACGCCTGACCTGTGGCGTGATCCGCGCAACATCAATGAAGAACTCGGAGAGCAGTTTCGCCGTCCCGTATACGAGCGGTCGGATGACTAGATCTGGTGACGGCTCATGAGCGATTCATCCGAGAATAGACGGGCCTTGCAGCTCGATCCCGATCTGTTCTTCGCGGTCAAGGTCAGCGCGATGCTGAAGCACATCGGTATGGAGACGACCACCGTACGGCAGGGCAGCGAGTTTGCTACTCGATTGATGGGCGGCGACTTCGTGATAGCGCTGGTCAATACCGCAGCACATGGTGTCGCCTGGCAAGACGCGATTTATGCGGCGCGTGCCGCAGGCGTTCCTATCATCGCATACGGATCGCATGTCGATACAGAAACGCAGGTTCAGGCGCGCGCCGCTGGAGCCTCGCGTGTCATCGTGAATTCGAAACTCGCCGTTGACTTGCCAGTGATTGTCGAGCAAACGCTACAGCGCAGTACGCGAGAACGCGAAGATACATTTCCCACCGATGGAAAAGAGAAAGAGTAGGTCCTAATGAGTGCGACAGACCAATGGCATGAGCTCGCGCAGCAACTGCGGGTAGACAGCATTCGGAGCACGACGAAAGCTGGTTCCGGACATCCCACCTCTTCGATGTCAGCGGCTGACCTGATGGCCGTCCTGCTGCAAGACTATCTCCATTATGATTTTTCGAACCCGAAAGCGCCGACCAACGATCACCTGATCTTCTCGAAGGGCCACGCGGCGCCGCTGCTCTACTCGATCTACAAGGCGGCAGGGGCCATCAGCGACGACGAGATGATGACGCTCCGGCAATTTGGCAGCCGCATCGAGGGACACCCAGTGCCTGTGCTGCCCTATGTGGATGTTGCGACCGGCTCGCTCGGCCAGGGTTTGCCAATCAGCGTGGGCATCGCGCTGGCAGGCAAGAATCTCGACAAACTGCCCTACCATGTGTGGGTAGTGCTCGGCGATAGTGAGATGGCCGAAGGTTCGAACTGGGAAGCCATGGAGCTTGGCGGCTTCTACAAGCTGAGCAATGTCGTCGCGATTCTCGACATGAACCGGTTGGGGCAACGCGGCCAGACGATGCTTGGCTGGGATGGCGACGGCTATGCCGCTCGCGCTCGCGCTTTTGGCTGGCATACCATCGAGATCGATGGGCATAACCTCGACGAGATCAACAAGGCATACGCTGAGGCGATCAGTCAGACAGAGAAACCCACCCTCATCGTCGCGAAGACTGAGAAGGGCCACGGATTCGCCGAGATTGCGAACAAGGACGGCTGGCACGGCAAGGCGCTTCCGGCTGACATGGCTGAGCGCGCCATCAAGGAACTGGGCGGCGTGCGCAACATCAAGGTAGACGTTCACAAGCCGGAGGCTGGCAAGCGCGCGACATCAAACGAGGGCAAGGCGGCTGAGCTCCCGACATATGACAAGGGAACGACCGTTGCGACCCGCAGCGCGTATGGCGATGCGCTCAAAGCGCTCGGCGCGGCGCGGCCCGATGTGGTCGCGCTGGATGGCGAAGTGAGCAACTCGACGTACGCCGAGTATTTCGCCAAGGCGTACCCTGACCGCTTCTTCGAGCAGTACATCGCCGAACAGCAGTTGGTCGCGTCGGCAGTCGGCATGCAGGTACGTGGCTACAAGCCATTCGCCTCGACATTCGCGGCATTCTTCGCGCGGGCCTACGACTTCATTCGTATGGCGGCGATTTCGCGCGCTAACATCAAGCTCAGTGGCTCGCACGCTGGTGTCTCGATTGGCGAAGACGGCCCGTCGCAGATGGCGCTGGAAGATCTTGCGATGATGCGCGCAGTGTATGGCAGCACAGTCCTCTATCCATCCGATGCCAACCAGGCGGCGCGATTGGTCGAGGAGATGGCGGATCAGTCCGGCATCGTCTACATCCGCACGACCCGCGAGAAGACGCCAGTGCTGTATGAGGCATCCGAGAAATTCCCGATCGGCGGTAGTCGTGTCGTGCGCGAGTCGGCGTCGGACAAGGTCACCGTCGTTGGCGCTGGCATTACGCTGCATGAGGCGCTCAAAGCCTACGACCAGTTGAAGTCGGAGGGCATCGAGGTGCGTGTGATCGATGCCTATTCGGTCAAGCCGATCGACGCCAAAACCCTCCATGCCGCCGCGAAAGCGACGGAAGGGCGCATCGTCGTCGTGGAGGACCACTGGATCGAGGGTGGGGTTGGCGACGCGGTGCTCGAAGCGTTCACAGGTGTCGACGGTCAGCCCCCCGAGACTGCGACTCCACGCGTCATCAAGCTGGCGGTGCGCGAAATGCCAGGTTCAGGCAAGCCTGAAGAACTCGTGGATGCGGCTGGCATCAGCGCCCGCCACATTGTCGCTGCGGTGAAATCGTTCCTCGGGTAGGGACGCTCACCCTCTCGTTCTGGCGCCCGCTCCCGCGAACATGTGTGGAGTGGGCGCATTTTTCATCTTCAGTTTGCCAACGCATGCATGACAAGTGCAATTGGCGTAAATACCGGCTTGCCGCTTCAATTGCCGACCTATATACTTCCAATGGAGTGGAGGTGGCAGATGTCGGATTTGGTGATACATGCACTTGGGGCGCCCGCGATCGAGTTTCGGGGTAGCGCGATCAGCGTTGATACGCGTAAGGCCATCGCGCTAGTCGTCTACCTGGCGGTCGAACCCCAACAACATAGTCGCGACGCAATCGCGGCGTTGCTCTGGCCAGACTACGACCAATCGCGCGCCCGCGCTGCGCTGCGACGCACCCTCTCCGTGCTCCACAAAGCGCTCGATGAGCAGTATCTTGCGATCGAACGTGAACGCATCGCTTTATCCGGTCCGACGCCTCCGTGGGTAGATGCGCTGGAGTTTCGCCGACTTCTGGGGGCTCGCCGTGCCCATGGTCACGCGGAGAAGGAGGTATGTGTCGCCTGCCTGGAGCCGCTCAAGAAGGCGGTAGCGCTCTATCGTGACGACTTTCTGGCGGGTTTCAGCCTGCGCGATGAGACGAACTTCGAGGAGTGGCAACTCGCGCAACGGCTGTCGCTGCGAAGCGAACTCGAGGTTGCTCTTGCGGCGCTTACGCGCTGTTACATTCTCGTCGGTGAATTGCGCCATGCCGTCGATACCTGTCGCCGGTGGCTCTCGCTCGATCCGCTAAACGAGCAGGCGCATCGCTTCCTTATGCGTCTCTATGACTGGACTGGCCAGCGTGGCGCCGCCCTTAGGCAATATCGCGAGTGTGTGCAAACGCTGGAGCGCGAACTGGGCGCGCCACCGCTTGAAGTGACCACTCGATTGCATGAGGCCATTCGCACGAATCGCGCGCCTGGTCCGCCGAGTCCAGCGAGCGCCGAGACGCCAGTTGAGCAGGCGACAACTCCCGAACCTCCACTGTATTCGCCGGACGCGACGGCGCGGGATGCTCAGCAAGCGCCGACGCTACCACCTTCCACGCCGCTCATCGGGCGAACGGCTGAGTTGGCAGTGGCTATTTCCACCTACCAAGTGAGCGCACACGCTGGTCGGTTGCTTGTTATCGAAGGGGAGGCCGGCATCGGGAAGACGCGGCTCGCCGACGAGTTGGCCGCGTTTGTTCGTGGACATGGATCAGTGGTCGGCATAGCGCGTTGTTATGAGGGTGAAGGCGCAATCGCCTATGCGGCGATCGTCGAACTCCTGCGATCGGTCGTTGGGCGCGAGCCGGCTGCGCGGCTCAAGGCGCTGCCAGACATATGGTTGGCCGAGGCGTCACGTTTAGTCCCGGAGCTTGGCGCTGAGCGTCCGAATGTCGCGACACCAGGCCCACTCGATACTCCCGGCGCGCAGACGCGATTCTATGAGGGAGTACGTGAGACGCTACTCGCCGCGTGCAGTTCGGGAACACTGCCGGGTCTGCTCGTGCTCGATGATGCCCAGTGGATAGACGAAGCCTCGCTTGATACTCTGGCGTATCTGGCGCGGCGAATCGAACGACAGCCAATCTGCATTGTGCTGACCTGGCGCAGTGACAGCGTTGGCGCTCAGCACCGGTTGCGGCGGCTGCTGGCTGAGACCCAGCGTATTGGCCGCGCGACAACGATCACGCTCCATCGACTGGATGAGGCTAACGTCGGTGAATGGCTCCGGCGAGGACTTGAGGGTATCGAAGCGACTCGCGCCCTTGCGTTGGCCGTTCGACTCTATCAGGAGACTGAAGGGTTACCGTTCTTCATTTCAGAGTATGTCAATGCGTTGAACAGCGGTGGCTACGCTACTGACGGCGCGGCTTGGACTGCTCCTGTCGCTGTACACGATCTGCTACGGTCTCGGTTGCGCGCTCTGAGCGAGACAGGATGGCAGTCACTCACCACCGCTGCGGTATTAGGTCGCTCCTTCGACTTTGACACCGTGCGTGATGTCAGCGGGCGCAGCGAGGAGGAAACCGCTGCGGCGCTCGACGAGTTACGCGCTCAAGGACTCATCGCGGAGGCTCCCGGTACGCAACCGGGCGCTATTAGCTATGATTTTACGCACGACAAGTTGCGGGCGCTCGTCTATGACGAAACAAGCCTCGCGCGTCGTCGTTTATTGCATCGGCGGGCGGCTGAGTCGCTGGTCAGCGCAGGCAGGCGCTCAGGACAGGGCGCCGAGCGCGCCGCACAGATAGCTCAGCACTATGCAGCCGCCGGTAATGAGAGCGCCGCCGCCAACCACCATACCATCGCGGGCGAACGTGCGCGCGAACTCTATGCCCACGCCGACGCTATTCGCCACTTCCGCCGCGCCCTGGAGCTTGGATACCCAAATGCGGCTGAATTGCACGAAGCCATCGCCGACGCATACACGCTTTTGGGCGATTATCCTCAAGCGTTGCAGAGCTATGCGTTGGCCATGCAGACTGCTCCAGGAAGTGTTGAGGCGCGTATCCAGCACAAACTCGGGGTGGCCCATGCTCGTCGAAGCGAATGGCAAGATGCAGCGCATCACTTCCAGCAGGCAATTGAGACGTTGAGCGCTGCCTCGGGTGATTTGGCGCAGCGTAGCGTCGGAGAACAGGCGCGCATCCATGCTGATTGGAGTCTGACTGAGCGCCACCTCGGACGCCTCGATCAGGCGCGCGAACACGCGGAAACCGCATTACAATTGGCGGCTGAGGCGTCTGATCTGCACGCGCTAGCACAGGCGCACAACATTCTTGGCGCCCTGGCCAGTAGCGAAGGTGATTCGGAGGTTGGCCGGCGCCACCTCGAAGAGAGCCTATCGCTCGCTGAGCGTCTGGATGACGCGACGCTGCGAGCCGCTGCGCTCAACAATCTTGCGCTTGCGTTGGGGCAGGGAGGCGAGATAGCGCGCGCGTTGCCTCTGGCCGAGGCGGCGCTGGCGCTTTGCGTGACCCAAGGTGATCGGCACCACGAGGCGGCGCTGCACAACACGGTCGCCGATATGCTGCACAGCCTGGGCCACGTCGAAGACGCGATGGCGCACCTCAAGCAGGCAGTGAGTATCTACGCTGAGATCGGGGTAGAAGCGGGAGCCGTGCAGCCGGGCATCTGGAGCATGGTCGACTGGTGACTAAGCTTGTCTAAGAAAACTGCGGCGCACTTAGGCGAGCAAGTAGGATGGTTGTGCGCCAGGGGATACGGTAGAGGGCGCCACTGGTTGATCCGCAGGCGGTGGACACTACAGGGAAGTTCCTTAGAGTTCCTCGGCTAACGCGACGATAATGCCCGCCGGTCCGCGCATATAGCAGAGCCGGTACATGTCCTCATACTGGACTATCTCGCCGATACGTGTGCCGCCGTGGGCTTGGAGGCGGGACACAGTGTCATCGAGATCATCGACCGCGAACATGATTTGTCGAAGTCCCAGCGTGTTCGGCGGGGCGCTCGCCGGCTCGGCCTCGACCAGCTCTGGGTTGTGAAACTTTGTTAGCTCAACCCGCCCGTGGCCATCCGGGGTCAGCAGCGTGGCGATGTCGACTTGGACGCCTTCGAGCCCATTGAGGCGGTCCACCCAGGGCCCCGCGACCGACATCTCGCCCTCCAGCGTCATGCCGAGGGCGGTGAAGAAGGCGATAGCGGCTGCAAGGTCATCGACGATGATGCTGACGTGGTCCAGTCTCTTGATAGTCATGTTCGTAATATAACAAAGGCGCGCCCGCGTTGGCGCGCCCCGGCAGAGCTGTTATGGTGAGCGTAGGTACCCTGATAAATCGATGGAAAGGTGAGCGGTTGCTACTGACGGTGGTGTGGCAGTGTGTTGCATAGCCTCCTCACCGTCATGAAGGCCGTCCGCCTTTCGGCTTGGGCCGCTACGGCGACAAGAGCGACGCGATCATGGCCCACAGCACGTCACCCACCAATGGCTTGCTCATGTCGGCAATCTACCACACGACGTGAGGTATTGTTAGGCGCTCGTAGTCGTCATTGCATCCGATCATGGTTGTTGCGGCTCGCAGGCGATTTATGTGCAATCCAGAGAGACACGTGCTCTGGCATCATCGTCTCATGTACGACATCCACCAGATGGGCTCTGAGTTGGGCAAGATCCACCTCACTGCGGAGGGACGCACTGAATGCTTCGACGGTTCTTGCCGCGTTATATCGTCCTCGGTAGAAGCGCTGATCGATCCAGACTTGGAGTTGTCGGCGCAGTGGTGTAAAGAGCGCTGCAATCAGCAGCGTTGAGAGCACAACCGCGATTGGTTGTTGGCCCACTTGTTGGCCTGTGATGTCACGGGTCAGCGTTTGTGCGCCGATCACCAGCGCGAAGTAAAGCCCGGCGAGAATCGCCGTCAACAAGCCGTAGAGGACGGTGCGCTTGATGAGGACGTCGATATCGAATAGTTTCGAACGCAGAATCGCCATTGCGATCGTGATTGGGATGAGCAGGAAACTCAAGTAGATCACAGTACCGCTTATGGTCGATGCAATTGGATCATTATGAACAGAGGCGGGTACGAGTACGTTGCCGATGACAATCACAACGCCGAATGTCGACAATCCGATACCTAGCCCGAAGACAACCCACTTTGTTTGCCGTCGTTGCGCCTCGGTTGATACCGCTCGATAGCGGTACACCTGAGCAATGATCAAGGTCGCCATGAGTGTTAGAAATGGAGCGCCCTGGTGAACCTGTGTTTCGATTATCTGATTCAGTGAGGTTATGCCGAACAGCGGAAGTATCCACGAGGCGCTCCAAATCACCGCTGGAAGCACCGTCCAGCGCGGCACGAATCGGCCTGTCGGGAAGACATAGAGAAAGACGATGAATGCTATCTGTCCGACACTGTCCAGGAGCGCTGTAATCCATGCGAACGCCGGGTTCATCGGGGCGAGTGCGCTCATCGTTCCAGTGAAGGCGGCGCCGCCGAATGTAACAAGCATAAATGCGGTGAAGAGCGCCATGCCATTGTGCGAATTGCGAATGAATAAGAGCAGGCCCATGCCGATATAGACGGCCTCCGTGATGACGACAATCATAAGTTGATAGGCAGCGTATGCGGCAAGGCTGAAGCCGCTGGCGATAAGCGCGTGTACTTGATCTGCGCTAAGGTTGATCGAATTAGAAACACAGGGCGAGCACGTTGTCTGTAAATAGGCGTATGTCGCCGGAATGCTCACCGCGTCCAAGATCAAGACCACGAGGCAGACAGCGATGCACACGATGCGCGCCACTTTGAACCATGTCGCATCGAGTGGTCGAGCAACCTCCATAGCTTCACCCTCCACAAACGCAGGCGAAGTCCCACGCTTTGTGTCTATGATCGTACTCCTTGAGCGCTGGCCACAGTGAGACTAAGTAAGAATGCAGAGTATCGTCAGCGGGCGGTTAGGGATCGTCCACTGACTGCAACTGTTGCAATCGAAAGGTCAGGGTGTGGACTCCTCCACGGGCGCCAGGCTGACTAGGTGATCGCCAGCGTGGCCTTCTGAACTGGGCGCCGATGCGCTCGGCAGTTGGGCATGCACTGAGATGTGGCGACGTCGGAGGTACCGTAATGCGGCATTGGCTGCGTGATATCCACACATGCCATGAACTCCGCCGCCTGGAGGCGTCGAGGACGAGCAGAGATATAAGCCCCCGACGGGTGTTGCGTATGGGTTCGAGATGTTTGGCGTGATGGTTGGTCGCGTGAAGAGTTGCAGCAAATCCTGCACGCCGCCATTGATATCGCCGCCAACATAGTTCGCGTTATACGTGTTCATCTGTTGGGCGGTAAAACTGTGCCGTGCGAGGATGCGGTCACGGAAACCAGGGGCGAAGCGCTCGATCTGCCGCTCGATGCGATCTGTCATATCCTGCGTGGAGCCGCTTGGCACGTGGCAGTATGCCCAGACTGTGTGTTTGCCAGCGGGCGCGCGTGTGTCGTCGAACAGGCTCTGCTGCGATAGGAGCACGTACGGTCGGTCCGAGATATCACCTGCCCACACTGCCCGCTCGGATGCTGCGATATCCTCGCTCGTTCCGCCAACGTGCACGGTCGCCGCACGCGCGCATTCCGGATTCGCCCACGGAATAGGGCCGTCGAGCGCAAGATCGAGTTTGAAGACGCCGGGGCCGTAGCGGAATCGCTGCAATTGCCCGCGGTAGGAAGCGGGAAGACGGTCACCAGCGATACTGAGGAGTTGGCGCGGTGTGATATCGGCGAGTATGGCGTGCGCGGGCGCTATCTCATCGAGCGAGGCGATTGGTGTGTCGGTGATGATCTCGCCGCCGAGGTCGCGCAGATAGGCCGCCATCGCGTCCACGATGCGCTGTGACCCACCGCGCGCCATCGGCCACCCGACGGCGTGTCCCATGGTGATCATCAACAACGCGGCAGAGGCAGTAGGCGCCTGGTCGAGCGGCAACATCGCATGCGCCGCGATGCCAGCGAACAAGCCGCGCGCTGGATCTCCGCGGAAGGTTCGCTCTGCTAATCCCTGCGCTGATAGTGGCGCATAGGAGCCGAAGCGCGCGAGCCAGAGCGACTGCGCCGGACGGCTCATTTGATGGAGGGGGCGCAGTGGCCCAAGCACGCCATCGAGTATCGCATCGATATGTTGGACATGTGGCTCCATCAGTCGACGCCAGGCGTCACCATCGGCGCCGAGCGACTGGCCCATCGTATCGAGTGACCGCTCCAATGTCGCCACGCGCCCATCCGGCAGGGGATGGGCGAGCGGCGTTGGAGACTCTATCCACTCAACACCATACTGGGCGAGTGGGAGCGTCTTGAAAAATGGTGAGGCCACTCCGAACGGATGAATCGCGGCGCAGACATCATGGATGAAGCCTGGAAGGGTCAATTCTTTTGATCGGCTTCCTCCTCCAATCGTAGAGGCGGCCTCGTATACCACCACGGAATGGCCCTGGCGCGCGAGGGTGATGGCTGCGGCAAGCCCGTTCGGACCTGCGCCTATGATGGCGGCGTCATACGTACGTGAGGCTGTGGCCATTGGTAAGCATCAACTTTCAATCAATGGGCGACGAGTGAGTGTATGTGGGCGACTAGGAGCGGCGAAACCAGCGCGTCGGGCCAAGCAGCGTGGTACGAATCGCAGCATTGTGGACGATGTTCCCAGCGTAAGACCACCGCAGCCGCGGATCAACACAGACAACCTCTGTCGAGACAGGCTGATTGGTCACATCGAAGTGTTTTCCTACGGCGCGTAGTGTCTGAGACCAGAATTTGTCTTCGGCGCGATGTCCACCGAAGGTAAGCCCCAGTTCATAGATGGGGTCATTCGCTCGCATGAGCACCTGCGCCTGCGCCACTGTCACGTCGTTTTCGACAAACGAGCTGAAGGTAATCCATCCGGCGAACATGTGTCCCTGCGGTGTCATCAGGGTGAATGACTCATCATCGGCGTAGAGGACGAGCACGCCAGTTGAGAGCGGGATCCCACCTGCCCTGACAGTGAGCAATGCGACTTCACCAGGCTCGATGCCTGTCAGTGGCACATAGAAGCGGTTCCCCCGCGGCCAGAACGAAGGGAAGTTTTCCTTCCAGGCCTTGATGACTTCAACTGGGGTCGCGGAACAATTGGCCAGGTTGAGCCGGTAGGTCTTTTGCCACATTTTGCCGAAGCCCTGCAGAGGACCGACTGCGCTGCGACCGTCGACATTATTGACCTGATTGACCGGGGCAGCCGAGACCTTGAGGTTGGAGTTCTGTGGCGCCCAATGCGCTGCGTCGCGTGGAGACTCTGATGGTGTGGACATGACGGTGCTCCTTGGTTGCCTTGTGGATGGACTTGTGGATGGACTTGTGGATGGCCTTGTACGTCGCGCCTGTGGCGCGCCCGCTTACTGCATGAACTGGTGGGATGTCATCGCTCGCGTGCGGCGGCTGCGACTGCGGCAATTTCCGTCGGATAGGCCAAGATGGCTTCGTTGAGGCGTGTCAACTCGAAGATGCGCTCGTAGTGCTCGCTCAATCCATACGCGAACAGGCGCTGTTTCGCCCGATTCATGCGTATCATCAGCGTGACGATGAGGCCGATACCACTACTGTTCATGTACTCCATGCCAGTAAAGTTCAGGATGATCGAGCGAGCGCTTGGCTCAGTGGCTTCCGCGTACGCCTGCATCAGCGCTGACTCCGCGAACGCGGTGACATCGCCTTCGATGTCGATGATGCTGATGTGTCCGTCCACTCGGCGGACATGCATTGCGACCGTCGTGTCTGCCATGGATTGATTCCTCCCCTGCTTCCAACTCTCACATCAGATTGGCGCCCAGTTCTACGCATCCATGAGCGCGGCTGAGTCTGCGAGTGCGCTCGCTTCGGTCGGGTAGACCGACATGAAGTCGGCCAGTCGCGTGATATTGAAAATCTCGATATAGTGCTCACTGAGCCCGCAGGTCAGCAGTCGGATGTGCGCTTTGCGTGCTTTGGCGAGCAAGGTCACAATCAGCGCGATACCAGTGCTATTGATGTAGTCGACCTGGCTGAAGTTCAGCAGGATCGCCTGAGGGCTCATCGCCTCCGCTTCTGTATAGGCTGCGCTCAGCGTCGCATCGGCGAAGCCATTGATTTCGCCCTCCAATTCGATGACCGCGACACGCGGTTTCAGCTGACGCACCCGCGCCTCAAGCGCCGTGGATGACATGATGGTCTCCTTTCCGATTGATGATGAGCTCGACGGTGTGGAATCCGTCCTCGGTGCTGACGCGCATGTCGTCTACAAGGCTCTTGATGAGGAAGAGTCCCCAGCCGCGCGGAGTTTGCAGTTCGGCGAGTTTGGCTTCGATATCGGGGGTGTGGGCCTCTGGGATTTCGAAGTCGCCGCCCATGTCGCGAATCCTGATAGAGACGACATCCTCGCTCGCCCCGACTGCGACGTGCACAGGCTTATCTAACGCGTATTGGTTGCCGTGTTCCATCGCGTTCATGGTCGCCTCGGCCACAGCCGTCTTAAGTTCATCCACGCGCTTGTGCGGCAGGCCCAGGGAACTGATCGCCTCCTCGACGAGCGCAATCACTTGACGCTCATTGCCCGGTGCGCTGGGTGTATCGAATTCACTCAACGCGCGCCAGCCCTCAGTGACGTGGCCGTTTGCGCCGTTCGACTCGACTCCGCCAGATGGCTTGCTTTCTCGCGAGAGGGCTACGAGGGTTACGTCGTCCTCCTGCTCCCAGTCTGCGCCGGTGAAGGCCGCGAGCTCATTGAGCATGCGCTCGATCAGCGGCGTGGTGTCGCGCCAGTCGGACATCAATGTCATCAAGCGTGGGAAACCGAACATGTCACGTTCGGTGTTGTGCGCTTCGACCAGCCCATCGCTGTAGAACAACACGCTGTCGCCGGGGGCGAGGATCGTTTCGCGCTCCTCGTAGCTCATACCTGGCATCAACCCGAGAGGCATGCCTGTCGCCCGCAGTTCGACTGCGCCACCCACCTGCCGTTGATGTGGCAAGTCATGACCCGCGTTCGCATAGACCAATACGCCAGTGTGCGGATTGAGGATGCCGTATAGGCAGGTCACGAACATGCGCGGCGGAATATCGGGGAAGAGCAGGTCATTTGCGCGCGCCAATACCGCGCCAGGAGTGGCCTGTCCTTCCTGCGCGGCGGTTCGCAAGATACTGCGAGTCGTCGCCATGACCAGCGCGGCTGGCACGCCTTTGTCTGTGACATCACCAATGACCAGTCCCAGACGTCCGTCGCTGAACGGAAGGAAATCATAGAAATCGCCGCCGACGGCGCGGGCGGGCTGGTAGTAGGCGTCGAGGCTCCATCCGTCGATGGCCGGGAGTTCCTTGGGGAGCAGTGTTTGCTGGATGAGGCGCGCGACTCGCAGTTCCTGTTCGATACGTTCACGTTCGCGCGTCTCGATCTGTTGCTGGCGCACGAGCTGCGCGACACGGACGGCAGGGGCAGCCTGCGAGGCTAGCGTGTTCAGCAGACCACGATCATCGGAGGAGTAATCCTGTTGGCTGAGACGTGGCCCGAGGTTGAGGACGCCGACCAATTCGCCCTGGCTGATGAGTGGAATCGCCATCACCACACCAGCCGCCTTAAGTTCGCGGAGCGCTGGAGAATCGAGGCGGAGGCGATCCAGTTCGACGGCGCCGGGCGTGTCGAGAAAGTATGCGACGAGCGGATCATCAGGCGCGATATCGACAGGGGTCGGCTCAGGCCGCGCGCGACGAGGTGTCGGCTTGTTGGACTGCGCAGGTTGCGAACGCGCCCGCGGGTTCAGCCGCCGAATCACGTCTAGAAGTTGGGCCATGGCTACCGCCTCCTCTCGGGAGTGTGTACGTTTCTTTTGACGCTGACAGCATAGACGCGTGCCGTCACGCAACCGTTACGGGAAGCGTTACGGAGCCTCTTCGCTCCTGAATGGATTCTGGATGAGCACATGTATGAGCTAACGTAGAAGTGGTGTAAATGCTTCGGTGTTGGCTCATGCCCCCGAACGAGCGTTGTCTCGCGTCGGCGGACGAAGCCAGAGCGACACATGCGATGGCTGCATAGTCTCGTGTGCAACGTCGAGCAGTCGCCCACGCAGGTCGGCAAGGTCAACATCATGGAGCAGACTCGCCGCAAACGTGCGAATAGTGGCGTCTGCGTCGTACTTCCGGCGATAGAAACGACGATCAACCGCGTGCTGCAACGCACGTCGAATGGGCTGAAACACGAAGGCGATGAGGAGCGTGGATACAACAATGATCAGCGGAGATGCGCTGCGTACGCCGACAAAGCTGCCCAGCAGCGCTTGTAACGCGGTGATGGAGGCGAAGTACAGTGTGGCGACGCCGAGTGTCGTCAGCCCATACACCACCGTACGGTTGATGAGAACATCGACATCGAAGAGTTGATGGCGCATCATCGAGTATGCGACTGAGACAGGCGCGAGCAAGAACGTGAGCGTGATTAGCGAAGTCTGCGTAAGCTGACTCAGAGTTGCTGGAACCAGTCGCATGGCGAGCAGCGTGGGATATCCAAATGCAAGCATGAGATAGCATGCCAGCGCGATCGATAGGCCAAGCGCCGCCCAACGTGCTTGACGCCGTTGTGAAGCCGTAGCTACATGTACATAGCGCCACGCCTGCGCGGCAATGACAAGCGCCACGAATCCCAGGAAGCCCGCAAACCGCAACCAGTCAGGCCAGTGTTCTTCACTGGCGCGACTAGACGTCAAGAAGAACTCCGGGACTTGAACGAGTATCCACCCTGCGGCAATCCAACGTGTCAATGAAGGATGGAAGTGGCCGTCAGGAAAGACGAACGCGTAGACACTCAGACACGCAGAACCAAGAAAACGCAGAACCTCAACGACAAGCGCCCATTCCGGTTGTGCTGTCCTCAGCGCAAGTGTGGTTTCGGGGAATCGGGCGACGCCGAAAGTGAGGAACGTGAGCGCGCCGAACAGTCCCATCCGGTCGCCTGGCCTACGGAGGAAGATCATCACGGCGAGGGTCGTCCATATGAGCGCTGTCACGACGTCAAGTCCGATGAGATAGGTCGCTTGGCCTTCACAGCTACTACCAGCGCACATATGCAATGCTTGCGTGTAACGTGCGGGGATGGCTGCTATGAAGACGCCGACGGTCAGACTGGCCGTTATGGCGAGGACGGCCCATATGACCGGCAACGCTCTGCGTGGTAGGCGTTGCGGTGACTCATCGGAAACTGCGTTGAGATCCTCTCGCATAGACGTCCCCTTGGGGTTTCCCAGATGCGCGTGCGTGTTTGGGCGCAGTGTACATGGGCTTGGGGTTCATCGTCTGTACTGTATCTCACACAGCCGTGTTATTCCATGTTCAGATAATCCACTCGCGACCTTTCGCGAACACGTCGAGCGCGCTCTGCTGCGATGGCGCGCTGATGGCTCCTGACCTGATGGCGCGCAGGCGTGAGATTGCCTGCTGCGAAGTGGCTCCCTGGCGAATCAGATATGCCGCGAGGATGGTCGCTGTTCTTCCTTCACCGACCCGACAATGGACCAGCACACCGCGGCCCGCGACATGCTGCTGATCGATGAAATCGAGCGCGGCGAGCAGTTCGGCTTGCGTCGGCGCTGTCTGGTCGTCAATCGGTATGTGCAGGGTCGCCATCTCTCGCTCGCTGAGCACGTGCGTGGGCAAGGGCGCCTCAGTCAGAGACAAGACGGCGCCGATGCCCTGGTCGGCCAGCCAGTCAAGATCGGCGCGCAAGGCAGCGTTGAATGCCATTGTAGAGGGTGTGGCTGAGGAGGGTCCAGCGTCCCCCCCGGGCCGGGCGCTTCCCGCGAGCAGTCCATCTACGAGCCAATAGAAATTTCTCATACTCACACGCACTGCCCTCGCTGACACTTTGATTCACTTAATACAGCTACGTGAACTGTACGCGGGCGCGTCGCTTGGCGCGTCGGGCATTTCGGCAGGTCGACACTAGGCGTTAGGCCAGGAAGCGGGTGGAGGAGCGTCGATGAAGAATCATGTCGTGAACAGCATCCGGCAGGCGTGTCGCGTTGACGGCGCCATGCTGATGCGTTACCATCAAGTCGCTATGGCGTGTCTCAACTACTGGAGTTGAGCCGTGCCGCTATTCGCGAAGTATCGAGGTAAGGGAAGCGCATGAACCCAATCCACGTCTTGCTCCTGGCGCTGCTGCAGGGCGTCACAGAGTTATTTCCTGTTAGCAGCCTGGGCCATACGGTGATCATTCCGGGAATCCTTGGCTGGAATGAGACATTACATAGCGACGCTTTCCTTCCGCTGCTCGTGACGCTGCATCTGGGCACGTCTGTCGCGCTGTTGACCTTCTTCTGGCGAGACTGGCTCTTGCTGCTGCGTGGCGGCATGCGCACACTGATTGCTGGGCGCTTCACACCTGAGGTTGACCCTGAAGGGTATGGGCGACAGTTCGCGCTCGTTGTCGTCGGAACGATTCCGGCGGGACTGATTGGCCTACTGTTTCAGCACCCTCTGGAGAAGTTCTTTAGCATTCCCATTCTTGCGGCGGCATTCCTTGTACTGAATGGCGCTGTGCTGCTGGCGGGCGAATTGCTCTGGCGGCGGCAGCGCAGTAAGGAAAAGATGATCGCGGCGCAGGCTCCCATGTTTGGGTCTGTAGGGCGCTCGCTCAACGAGATGACCTTCTTGCAGGCGGCGCTCATCGGGTGCGCGCAGAGCGCCGCGCTCATTCCTGGATTTTCACGTTCTGGCCTGACGATGGTGACGGGCATGGCGAATGGCCTGAGCCATGAAGCCTCGGCGCGTTTCTCGTTCCTGCTCGCGACGCCGATCATTCTGCTCGCTGCAATCGTCGAAGTGCCGAAGCTGATGGGTGCGCAGTACCGCGCTGACCTGCCCATCGCGGTGGGTGGTGGCGTCGTCGCTGGCGTTGCCGCATACCTCAGCGTACGGTTCCTGATGAAGTATTTCGAGTCCAATCGGCTCGATCCGTTTGCGTATTACTGTGTGATTGCCGGAACGCTGGCGTTCATCTACTTCGCGCTGCAATCCTTCAATATCGTTCCGTAGAGATCGACTTTCGAGCGGCTGTGAGCCATTCGCAGCCGTCGGAGTAAGGGAGAATTCATGAAAGCCTGGATCGTGGGCGGTGTGCTTGCCGTCGTGTGTCTGCTGCTCGCTGTCTTCTACGCCATTCCTGGCCCTTATCACCCATTTACCTTCTCTGGCACGCCGACCGGCCACCACTACACCCATGCCCTCGTCTTCGTCGCGCTCGCTGTCGTTTGTGTGGTCGGCGCCCGCTTCGCCGCAAACGCGCGCCGCTAGCCGCGTTTGTCCTATCAGTTGCTCGCGTTCAGCGATGCGTGCTATGGTAGGAAGGACTTTGGAACGCCTCCGGTGAAATGGGCGTTCCCGGCGATGAGGCTCGCCGATATTCGTGGCGCTGAGTGTCTCGCCGCTGATGGCTTCTACTCCGGTCTGTTCGTCCGTCCAGGGCGTTTTGCGACCGCAGTAGGAGCCTTTTTGTGTGCCGTACTCAAGCGCGAACTGAGAGTGCTATACAGGTGATTCGAAAGCTCATATTTACGCTTGCTGGTGGTTTCTGCGGCGCGATAGCACGGTACGCGCTCTCCAGGCCCTTACTCCTGCTTGCTGCTACACTTCCGGGCGCCCACGCTGGCTTTCCCTATGACATCTTGTTTATCAACCTTACGGGCGCGTTTGGGATTGGTTTGCTGTTCGGCGCATTCGAGCAGGGAATGGGCATCTCGCCTGATCTGCGGCTCGCGCTTGGGACAGGATTCCTTGGCGCCTACACGACGTTTAGTTCGTTCATGGTTGGCGCCAGTATGTTGATGCAGCGTGGCGCTGAAATGCAGGCAATGCTGTATCTCGTAGGCTCGATGGCGGCTGGCGTAGCGCTCGCTTCGGCGGGTTTTGCCACGGCTGGCGCCGCTATCCACGGGCGGCGGCAGATGCGGCTCTGGTTTTCCGAAACGGAGGAAGAACTGGTGGATGGCGGCTGGGATGAGCGGGGCGCATTAGGTGACGCTGCTATTCCAGAGCTATCGATGAATCTGGATCAGGATGCTGCGATGGACGATGCGGAGGCGCGGCGATGAGTAGTAGCTTCCTCGCCATACTCAGCGTTGGGCTCGCTGGCGCTCTTGGCGCTGGCGCACGTTTCCTGACCGTAGAGTGGATCGCGCGCCGCTGGCGACGCCCATTCCCGTTAGCGAGCTGGCTCATCAACGTCGGAGGGTCGTTCCTCCTCGGCTTGCTGACGACGGCGCTGATTGCTCCGGCGCAACTTGGCCTGCGAACGTTACTTGGCGTGGGATTTCTCGGCGGGTACACGACATTTAGCACGCTGAGCTATGAGACGTTCGCGCTGGCCCGTCGCAATGAAACCCGTCTCGCGTGGCTGAATGCAGTTGGTTCGGTAGTTGCGGGTCTGGCAGCGGCGTTTCTTGGCCTTTGGCTTGGTCTACACATCCGCTAGCGTTGCTATTCGATGAGCACGCCGGTCAGGAAGCGTAGAGCGATCACACCCTGCAGTACGGCGCAGAGCGTGAATATAGCCACGGCGAGCTTCGGGCGTCGCTCCAGAACTTCGCTCATGCCCAGGAAGAGCGGCAGCGCAGGCACAAGGTAGCGACCCGGCCCTTGCAGCGCATGCAATCCACCTGACGTGGGCTGCGCCACAGCCAGATAGAGCAAGCCAAGCGTATAGAGAGTGAAGGCAAACGGTGTGCGACGGAACCACACCACAGCCGCGACAGTCACCGCAGCCAGTGCGAGCAGATCGAGCACGATGATGAATTGGGTGATGGAGCCGGCCGGGTTGAGAAAGATATCGGAGACTTCACGATAGAGGGTAGGGAGGATAGGCGCGCTCTTCAACCCCCAGTAGTCACGCCGCACATAGAAGATGAGCAGCGGGTGATGGAAGCGTAGCCCGGCGTAAGCCGTCATCGCGGCGAGAACGGCGGGTACGGCGAAGATAGCAAGGATGCCAGTCCACTCGGCGCGAACGGCGCGCGCAAGTTCGCTGAGCCAGCCGCGCGCTACCTGGATGCGTCCGGGCCGTAGTAGCGCCGCCCCGATGGCGGGGTGCGTCAATTGTCGCTGCCTGAGCCACTCCCAGGCGAGCGGAGCAATGAGAGCCACGCCTGTCGGGCGGGTCGCCGCGGCGAGCAACGCCATCAGTCCGGCCAGTCGCCAGCGTCCTTGTCGCGCAAACAACAGGCTCAGCGCTGCAAACGTGACGAATAGTCCTTCAGTGTACGCAGCAGTCAGAAAGAAGCTGAACGGATAGAGCAGCAACGCGAGCATCGAGAATGTGACGGCCCGCACGTCACGTAACTCGCGCGCGGCGAGACCTCCCACTGCGATGAGCGCGGTGAGACAACTCACGTTGGCGACCAGCAGCGCCGCGACCAGCAGATTGCCGCCCGTGACTATGCTTGCGACGCGAATCAATGCTGGATAGAGTGGGAAGAAAGCGATTTGCGCAGGCTTACTGTACCCCTGGCTTGCGATACCTAGATACCAGTTGGTGTCGAACCTTTGCCACAGCCCGAGCATCCCCAAGCCATGCGCGCCCGGAACCTGTGGCAGCAAGCTTGCGACGATTCCAAGCAGGAGATAGACGACGCGCGAGATTCCCCAGAAGATCAGCGCAATCAACATCACACGCCGCCACGGGACGCGCACCTGTACCGCTTGCATGGCTGGCGCCGTTTCAGGGACGGGGAATACCACCTTCGGAAGTCGAAGCGCAGTATCCATTTCGTCGTCCGCGCCAGTGTCGAAGTATCGCCCGTGGCTCATCTCGCTCATCCTCTATCAGTGGCGCTGCAAGTTTCAGCGCACGAATACGCGCAAACGCCTCTCGTCAGATACAACGACCGAGCGTGGCCCAGTGCGTTTCATCCGACGAAAGGCGTAGACGAGCGCTATGCTTCCTTCTCGGCTGGCTTGTCCCACAGGTCGTGCGAGCGCTCGCCGATGCGGCGAGCAGCCTGTGAGATGAAGTCATCCAGCGGGATGGCGCCGAGATTTTCGTTTGAGCGCAGCCGAAGCGCCACGGCCTGTGCCTCGGCCTCCTTATCTCCGACGACCAGCATATACGGGATCTTCCGCATCTGGGCGTCGCGCACTTTGGCGTTCATGCGCTCTTTGCGGTTATCTACCTCGGCGCGCATGCCCGCCGCACGCAGCTTTTCGTAGACTTGCTGCGCGTAAGCGCCGTGCTTCTCATCCGAGATCGGAATAACCAGTGCCTGGACAGGCGAGAGCCATGCAGGGAACGCGCCTGCGTAGTGTTCGATCAAGACGCCCATGAATCGCTCGACCGAGCCCATGATCGCGCGATGAATGACGGCCGGTCGGTGCGGCTGCCCATCCTCGCCGATGTACTCCATATCGAAGTTTTCCGGATGGAAGAAATCGAGCTGAATCGTGGATAGCTGCCATTCGCGGCCAAGTGCGTCACGCGCCATGAGGTCGAGTTTCGGACCATAGAAGGCGGCCTCGCCCTCTGCCGACTCGTAGTCGAGGCCCTTGGCGTCGAGCGCCGCTTTGAGGTCACTCACCGCCGCGCGCCAGATCTCCTCGTCGCCGTGATATTTCGTCGTGTCGGCGAAATCAGGCAGCGAGAGTCGCAGATGGTAGTCCGTCAGGCCGAACGTGCCAAGGATCTCGCGGATGAGGTCCACGATCTCGCCGAACTCAGACTGAATCTGGTCGTGACGCACGAAAATGTGCGAGTCGTCCTGCGAGAGCGATCGTACCCGCGTGAGGCCAGACAGTTCACCCTGCTTCTCATAGCGATACAGCGTCGAGAACTCGGCGTAGCGAATCGGGAACTCGCGATAGCTGTGGCGCTGCGAGTTGTACAGCGTGAAGTGCGACGGGCAGTTCATCGGCTTCAGTTCGAAGCTGTTGTCGAGTTGCTCCTCGTCGGATTCACCTTCATACACATCACGCGACTCGTTCATCGGTGGGAACATAGACTCGCGGTAGTGATACCAATGTTTCGAGCGCTTGAAGAGCCGTACACGCGCGATGTTGCTCGTCCACACGTGCTGGTAGCCGTGCGCTTCCTGCACCGAGCGGACGTATTTCTCCATCTCGTGGCGGATGATCTCGCCGTGCGGGAGGAAAAGCGGAATACCAGGCCCCACGTCTTCGCTGAACGTGAACAGGTTGAGTTCGCGACCCAGCTTGCGGTGGTCACGCTTGCGCGCCTCCTCCAGCCGCCAGAGGTAGTCGTCTAGCTCCGCCTGGTTGTTCCAGGCCGTGCCGTAGACGCGCGTGAGCATCGGCTTGTTTTCATCGCCACGCCAATATGCGCCTGCCGTGCGCATCAGCTTGACGACGCCGATCTTTCCCGTGGATTCGACATGTGGCCCTCGGCAGAGGTCCAGGAACGGCCCCTGCTCGTAGATGCCCACCTCGGCGTCGGGCAGGTTCTCGATGATCTCGATCTTGAATGGCTGATCCTTCTCGCGGAAGTACTTTAGCGCCTTCTCGCGTGACCAGCGGCTCTGCTTGAACTGATGATTGGCTTTGATGCTCGCGCGCATACGCTCCTCGATGGCGGGAAAGTCATCAGGTGAGAGCGGGCGTGGCAACTCCATATCATAGTAGAAGCCATCTTCAATGGCTGGCCCAATGGCGAATTTCGTTCCAGGGAACAGGTCCTGGATCGCCTCAGCCATGACGTGCGCGGCGCTATGGCGCATTTTCTGAATCGGCGTATATTTGACCGATTCGTTCAATTCTTCTTCAACGGACATGGGACATCTCGTCCTTTCTGATCTCTTCGTTACGGCGTGCATGCGTGTTACGCGTGTGATGGCGCTCGTTTATTAGCGCATCGCATAGTGTTTGGTCAAACGCCGCGTGGTAGTGAGTGAATCGCGCATTGCCCACCAATGCGCGAGCCGAGCCTCGGGTTCATGCGCCGTGAGCGCCAGCCGTACAGGCTCCGAGGATGTCGTCGCGGTTGATCGCTGTATGCCTGCTTGTTCTGTCCAGTCAGTGGGGCCGCCAGCGGTGAGCTGGCGGTGGCCCTGTTCTCTTTCGGTTGGCGACCAATGCTGTCGCGACATTCGTTTGTTCATCCTCTCGGGTGTAGCCTGGGCAAATAAAAACGCCCTTCCGTCCATCTGGGACGAAAGAGCGTATGCCCTTCGTGGTTCCACCCACTCTTCCAAGCGCCGTGCCTCTGCATTCGCGGGCGGCGCTTGCTTCGCTATGGCTGATAACGGAGCCTCCGCAGCGGCCTACGCTGCCACTTCGTGGCGTGTTCGGCGCTGAGCCAGTGGGTGGTATTCACGCGGCGTGCTCGCTGCTGGATGGCTCTCAGCCAATGGCCATCCGTCTCTGTCAGGGCATCGCGTTACTCGTCCCACTTGTTGCTGTATAGACGCAGTGTAGCACCATCCGCTGGTTGTCAGCAAGGCGCTGCGCGTGGACGAGATAGCGTGCTACACTGACGGCGCACGCTCTGTTGCGCGCAATCGGGCTCCAAGATGGCAGTCGCTATGACGTGAGGATAGGTCCCATGGATGAGTCTCGCCCAACACTAGAACTCGGTCCTGAGTCGCTTCGCCGTGTGACTGTGCCCGCTCAACTGCCCTTTCAGACGACGGCGACCCTGGCGCCTCCCGATATGATGGTTGGTCAGGACCGCGCCCGCGAGGCGATTGCATTAGCGCTGGATGCTCCAGATGGTCGCTACAACCTCTACGTTTCGGGGGCTCCGGGTACGGGGCGCACGGATGCGACACTCGCTCAGACGCGGGCTGTGGCAAGCCTACGACATCCTTCCAGCGACTGGGTCTATGTCTATAATTTCGATGCGCCCGAGGAGCCACTTGCGCTCGAACTTGCTGCTGGGCGAGGTCGCCCCTTCGCCCATGATGTGGACTTGTATGTCGTCTCCTTTCGGCGAGAACTTCGCCGCGCGTTCTCATCCGATGTGTATGACCAGCAGAGCGCCGCGTTGCTTTCCGAACCGCTGGCCAACAGAGACAGGTTGCTCGAATCGCTCAGCGCCGATGCCCGCGCGTTGGGGTTCGAACTTCGAGGCACGCCATCGGGCTATATGATCGTGCCACTGGCTCCCGCGCAGCCTGGCGCTGCGCTACAGCCGTTGACCGAGGAGGCGTTTGACGCGCTGCCAGACGCCGAGAAGAAGCAGATTCAGGTCAATCATGACAAGGTTGAATCTGCCATTGCGAAGGCTTTGCCCCAGGTGCGCGCCGCCGAGGATGAAGCGCGTGGACTCGTGCGCACGCTCGACCACCAGGTAGCGGAGACTGCGGGACGGCATCTCTCTGACCAGCTGACCGCAACCTATGCGTCGTTTCCGGCAGTGGTCGAGTATCTCATTCGACTGCACGCTGACATCGTGGCGCATGCACGCGTGTTGATTGCGGCGACAGACGCGCAGGCAGCGCAATCGGACGGTCCGTCGCAAGATGGGCCGACGCAGGGCGCTAGCTCCATCGATGCCACTGAGGCGGACGGTTTGCCGAAAGATGACGATCTGCGGGCGTCGCCTGCTCTACGGTCATTATTACGTCGCTATGGTGTGAACGTCTTAGTCGCCCATGCGGAGGGCGGCACGGCGCCGGTGGTAGTCGAGACGAGTCCAACCTACTCCAACCTCACAGGACGTATTGATATCGGCATTCGGGATGGGCTGCCGTTTACTGACCACATGATGCTCAAGCCCGGCGCGATGCACAAAGCGGTCGGCGGGTTTCTCATCCTCCAGGCGTACGATGTGCTCACTCAGCCACGCTCGTGGGAGGCTGTGAAGCGTATGGTGCGCTTCGAGCGCATCGAGATCGAGAACACCTCGCAGCCAATTGGGAATAATCCGGGCGCTACCATCCGCCCCAGGCCAATTCGCGCAGACGTGAAGGTCATTCTGGTTGGCGACCCCCATACGTATGCCGAACTCGCCGCCCTTGACCCTGAATTTCGCCAGAACTTCAAAGTACGCGCTGACTTTGATTACGACATGCCACGTGATACGGCTTCTGAACAGGCGTATGCGGCGCTCGCAGGTCAGACGGCGCGATCGATTGGGTCTCCTGACTTCACCAATGATGCGGTGGCTCTGGTGATCGAGGAAGGGAGTCGCTGGGTGGAGGATCAGGAGCGACTCTCGACCCAGTTGGCGGATGTGCAAGATCTGTGTGTGGAAGCAGGCTACTTCGCGAAGCGCGACAACGATACGCTCACACGGCGCTCGCATGTCGAGATGGCCATCCAGGCGCGTGAGCGGATGCGCAATATGGAAGCGGTACGCTTGCAGCAGGACATCCTCCGGCAAGCAGTGATGATTTCGACGCAGGGAGCCGCCGTCGGGCAGATCAACGGCCTCTATGTACGTGAAATTCTGGGATATGAGTTCGGCATGCCCGCGCGCATCACGGCGACTGTCTCGCCAGGGTTGGCAGGAGTCGTGACAGTTGATCGCGAAGCCGACCTGAGCGGTCCAACACACACGAAGGGCGTTCTGGTGCTGGCGGGTTATCTAGCCGGTCATTTCGCGGAAGATTTCCCGCTGAGTCTTTCGGCGAGCCTCTCGTTTGAGCAGACGTATCATGGCGTCGATGGCGATAGCGCCTCATCGGCTGAACTGTATGCGCTCCTCTCAGCCCTTGCCGATTTGCCCATCAAACAGACGTTGGCCGTGACTGGCTCGGTCAATCAACGTGGAGAGGTACAGGCGATTGGCGGGGCAACCCATAAGATCGAGGGCTTCTTCCACCTATGCCAGCAGCGCGGGCTGACGGGCGAGCAGGGTGTGATCATCCCGCGCATCAATGCGCGCAATCTGATGCTGCGCGAGGATGTTGTTGAGGCCGTTCGCGCCGGGAAATTCCACATTTACGGTGTCTCGACCATCGAAGAAGGCATCCAGGCGCTGACGGGCATCCCATTTGGGACGAAGACGAGCGACGGCCGCTACCTCGAAGGCACCGTCGCGTCGCGCGTGCTGCACCGCCTGCGCGCGTACAGCACGCTCGTCCAGCGCTACAGTTTTGGCGTGCGTAACGAGAGTATGCGTGGCTAGTCTGGGCGCTTTTCAGGCCAGGTCGAGATAGGCGAATGCGTGGGCCACGCCGTCTTCATCGTTGCTGCGGGTCGTGTACGTCGCGTGTGACAGTAAGGCGGGCATTGCGTTGCCCATCGCGATGCCCATGCCCGCCGCTTGGAGCAGCGAGATGTCGTTCTCGCCATCACCAATCGCTGCGATTTCTTCATTCACAATGCCAAGGCGCTGCGCCAACGCGTGCAGCGCCGCTCCTTTGCTCACCGCAGGCGCCATGACTTCCACAAAGTCCGCCGTAGTGCGTGAAACCGTGAGCGTGGCGCCGATGCGTTCTGTCAGTTGGTCACGCAGAGTCAGGAGGCGCTGTTGGTCACCAGTGACGAGGAGTTTTAGTGGCGCTGGCAAATTGTCGGACAGGCGGAAGACGTGCCGCAGTGGAGGCTCCTGATAGCTGGCGAGCACATCGTCGAGCGGGCCATATGGAGCGTCGGCGTAGATCGCGTCGGCGGTATACCATGCGATGGCCATGCTGGGCGCGAGGCCGCGAATGGTAGATGCCGCTAGCTCAGCGTGCGCATAGGTGAGCGGCCATGACTCAGCCGGCCGGCCTGACTCGACGCTCATCAGCGCGGCGCCGTTGCAGGTAATTTGCAGACCGTTGAGGTGTAACTCGTCGAGCAGGTGGGCGACCGACACGAGCAGTTTGCCCGTCGCCAGGCACACGGTCGTACCACGGCGCTGCGCGCTATGGATAGCGTCTCGCACACCTGGCGACAGACGATGGGACGAATCGAGGAGCGTGCCATCTACGTCGAGCGCGACGAGGCGATACATAGTGTCTCCGTTGGGTACGTGTGTAGGTGTTAGAGGCTGCCTGCATAGATCATAAGCCCGCCATCAACGAAGAGAGTTGTCCCTGTCACATAGCTGGCTTGGTCTGACGCCAGCCATACGACGGCATTAGCGACGTCATCGGGTGCACCCAGACGACTGAGCGGAATCTCGTTGAGCAGCGCCGCCTTCTTTGTTGGATCGTTGAGCGTGGCGGCGTTGATTGGCGTCTCGATCGCGCCCGGGCCGATGTTGACGATGCGCACCCCATGCTTGGCAAGTTCTGTCGCGAGCGTGCGCGTCATCATGCGCAGACCACCTTTGGCGGCGCAGTAGACTGAGTTGCCGACCATTGGTAGCTCTTCGTGCACAGATGATATGTTGATGATGACACCGCCACTACCCTGCGCGACGAACTGCTTCCAGGCCGCCTGAGCGCCGAAAAACGCGCCTTTGAGATCAATTCCGATCTGGTGATCCCACTGTTGCTCTGTGATGTTCTCGAAGGGCGTTGGCTGTTCGATGCCCGCGTTGTTCACAAGGATATCCAGTCTGCCAAACTGATTGACGGTCTCGCTGACAAGTCGCTGAACGTCCGCAACCTGGGATACATCCGCCTGCACCACCAGCGCTTTTCCTCCAGCTGCGGCTATGTCTGCTGCGATCGCGTCGGCGGCGTCGCGGTGTGAGAAGTAGTCCAGTGTGACCGATGCGCCTTCCGCGGCGAGCCTGCGTACGATGCCTGCGCCAATTCCTAGCGAGCCTCCGGTGACAACCGCTACTTTTCCTTCGAGTTGCACGTAGTCTGCCTTTCTCCTGACGCCATTAGGCTGGTTGAGTCGAGAGTGAACGTAGACGTGGAAGAATCTCCGCCATGCGCTGCAGCGTGATCGTGATATCATCGTCGGTTGTGGAGTGGCCAAGCGTCAAGCGAAGGGCGCCACGCGCATCGCTGGCCTTCACACCCATGGCGGTCAACACATGCGATGGCTCGATGTCGCCCGATGTGCAGGCGCTACCACTCGACGCGGCGATGCCCACTAGATCGAGATTGAGTAGCATCGACTCACCTTCTACACCGGACAGCGTGAAGCTAGCGCTGTTCGGCATTCGCTGGGATGGATGTCCAGTAAGCCGAACATTGGGGAAGGCGAGCATGCCGTCGATTAGCCGGTCGCGCAATGCGATAAGGCGCGCGTTCTCCTGATCGCGTTCGTCGCGTGCAAATTGTAGGGCGGTCGCTGCGCCGACGATTCCGGGCACATTCTCCGTGCCCGCCCGTCGGTTGCGTTCCTGTGACCCCCCGAGTACCTGCGGCTGTACGCGCATGCCCTGGCGAACGTAGAGGATGCCCACGCCTTTTGGACCATAGAACTTGTGGGCTGAGAGTGTCAGCAGGTCAACCTGTAGGCGCGTCACGTCGATATCGAGTACGCCGCCCGCCTGTACTGCGTCTGTGTGGAATGGCACACGCCGTTCGCGGCAGATACGTCCAATCTCGGCGATAGGCTGGACGGTTCCGACTTCGTTGTTGGCGTACATGATGGTGACAAGCGCGGTCTTCTCGGTCAGCGCGGCCTCGACCTGCGCGGGATCGACCATGCCGTATTCATCGACTGGCAGGTAGGTGACGTCATAGCCTTCCTGTTCGAGTCGCTGGCAGGTATGTAGCACCGCATGGTGTTCGATCGCCGACGTGATGATATGGTTGCCGCGACGGCGCTGGGCGAACGCGATGCCCTTGATCGCAAGGTTGTCAGCTTCACTGCCTCCGCCTGTGAAGACAATTTCTGTCGGGCGGCAGTTGAGGGCGCGGGCGACAGACTCATGCGCCGAGTCTACGGCGTCCAGGGCGTTGCGGCCAAGTGTATAGACACTGCTGGGATTGCCGAAAAATTCGCTGAAGTAGGGCTGCATCCGGGCGAGGACGTCCGCACGGATAGGTGTCGTGGCGGCATGGTCGAGATAGATCACGCCACTCGGTAGAGCCATGAGGATCACATCCTCTCATCAGTTAGACAGGTGTCATGCGACCGTGAAGCGATAGAAGACAGGACGCTCCGGTTCATAGTATAGCCCCGCTCATTGCCTGTCGTCGCGTTGACGTGAATTCGACCGATGTGGTAAATTTATACGGTACCCCCGTAGGGTAACTGACGAGTTGAGACTGGGTGTGGGCGAAATGCCCAGGAGGATGATATGTCTGGTTCTTATATCGAGGTGACAGATCAGTCGTTTAGCTCGGACGTGCTTGGTTCCAGCACCCCGGTGGTCGTGGATTTCTGGGCGCCGTGGTGTGGTCCGTGTCTGGCGATGGCGCCGACATTCGAAGCGCTTTCTAATGAGTACAAGGGCAAGGTGACCTTCGCCAAGATGAACACCGACGACAACTTCAACACGCCGTCGCGTCTGGGCATCCAGGGCATCCCGACGATGATTATGTTCAAGGACGGTAAAGAAGTCGATCGGATCGTTGGCCTCGTGCGGCGCGATGTACTCGAGCGCAAGCTGGAGACCGCGTTCGGCGCCCTGGCCTAGTACTGCGGCTGCGCGTCGTAGTCTGCTGGCCGCGGGAACGCTGGGGGCGCTTCATGGCGACATTACAATCTGATAAGTCAAATCTGGACCTCCAGATGCGTTTGCGCCGGGTTGAGGGGCAGATACGCGGCATTATTGGCATGCTCGATGACGGTAAAACTTGCGAGCAGGTTGTCACGCAGATTCTGGCCGCTCGCGCCGCGATGGATAGCGTAGCGATGGAATTGCTGCGCTGCCAGGTGGATGAGGCTATGGCTGATAGACCACCCGCCGAAGCCCGCGAAACCGTACTGCGTGCGCTCAATCTACTCAATCGCGTCTAGGGCTAAGCTACCTATCCCTTCTTGCCGTGCCGTGAGATACTAGAACTTGCGGCGCGGCATTTTCGTGTCTTATCCCTGTCTAGTGTTTCCAGTACGGAGGCATCCCCTCATGACGGTTGGTCCGGTCGCCCTTGGCCCCTTCAAGCTGCGTTCATCGCTCCATGAGACACTCTGGGGGGGCCAGCGACTCCGCGAAGTTGCTGGGAAGTCGCTCCCAGCGGGAAAACGCATCGGTGAGGCCTGGGAGACAGAACTGAACTGTCTGGTAGATACAGCGCCACACGCCGACAAAACGCTCGGTGCGATGGTCGAGGAATTTGGCGTCGATCTGCTTGGTTCGCAGGCTGTTAGCATCTATGGCATGCGGTTCCCGCTGTTGGCGAAGTTTCTCGATGCCAACGATTGGCTGTCTGTGCAGGCGCATCCAAACGATGACTATGCGGCGCAGCACGAAGGCGGGAAACTCGGCAAGACAGAGACCTGGTATATTTTGGCGGCGCAACCGGGCGCGCAAATCGTCTACGGTTTCGCTCGTGAGGTTTCTCGGGAAGATGTGGCAGCCGCCATCACCGCGAATACTCTCGAGCCGCTGATGCGGATGGCGGAAGTACATGCGGGCGATATCGTGTTTGTGCCCGCGGGCACCGTCCACGCGATCGGCGCGGGTGTGGCATTGTATGAGTTGCAGGAGTACTCGGACGTAACATATCGACTGTACGACTTTGGCCGCCTTCAGGCGAACGGACAGCCACGTGAGTTGCATATCGAACGTGCATTGGATGTTATTCGGTATGCGCCGTCTTCTGTGATCACGTTGCAACCTACCGCGCTCGCCACGAGCGAAGGTGTTCGCGAGCGTAAGGCGCTTGTGGCGTGTCGCTACTTCGTCGAGGAAGAGATTACACTGGCTGGCGCGCTCGCAGAACCTGCAGTCCCGTCCAGTTGCCGGATCCTCACGGCGCTACGGGGAACCGCTGAGGTCATTGCGGACGGATTCCCGATGGTAACAATGACGACAGGTGATACTGTTGTGCTGCCAGCGCGACTTGGCCCCTCAATCATTCGCGGTGATGCGACGCTGGTGCGCTCATGGGTACCAGAACCAGACGACGCGACCAGGGCTGCGTGGCAGGCCGATCATCGCGGGTTGTTCTCAGAGAGCTGAGCGGACTGAAGTAGCGCCTGCGCTCGGGCATAGTCTTCTAGTGTGTCCACGTCAAATGCCGCGAATTCGTCGGCGATTGGGACTGTGATGAGTGCTTGTCGCTCTGCGGCGATGATCGAACGCGCGCCCGCATCCCCCGTGAGCGTCGTTACTTGCCCGAAGACCCGTCTGGGAAGATACACGGGGTGGCTTGTGTGGTTCGCGTACTGTCCCATGATGATGTGCTCAGGATGTTGACGCGCCGCACTCAGCACAGTGTCAATCGCGGCAGTGGTCATCAGAGGCTGGTCACCGAGCAGGATGATTGCTCCGATCACCTCCACAGGTAGACTTGAAATGGCGAGCGCAAGGGTCGTGCCCATGCCCTCGGTGTAGCGCGGATTGACCACGACGCTATAGGACCCGGGCTCCAGCGCCGCCTCTACTTGTGTGGCGGATCGCCCCAACATGAGCAGGATTGGCCGCGCGTGACTGGCGCACGCGGCGCTCAGGCTGTGTGCGATGAGTGGCTTCCCAGCGAGCGGTAGCAGTAGTTTATGCGCATCCATGCGTGAGGATCTCCCAGCCGCTAGCAAGACCCCGGCGATTTGGGGCTGGGTCTGCGACGCTGAGGAGGTCGCCATAGCCACTTTAGTCATGAGCGCGTTTCCTCCATTGTCGTCGCGTGTCGCTCACTGTGCTGCTAGTATTATCCACAGGAAGATGACTCACGGGCAACTGGAAAGCGGTTGTGATCCAGAGAGGCGTAGATGGTGAGCGGGATGGCTAGCGCAACGACTCGTGGAGGCGCTGCTTACTTGCGCCGGTATGAAGCCGCAGTTCGCACGCTCGATTCTGTCGTGCGCATGGTGGCGCTCTATCGTGAATTAGAGCGGGCGCGCGTCGATCAATCGATCCACGGAGTTGTGTTGGTGGGTGGAAGGATGCTGCGCGCCTCGCGACGAGTGGGTGTGCTTGCTACCTCAATGAATCCGCTGTCCCGCGCGCATGTCGCTCTGGCGCGCTCCGCACGAACGTCAGCCGGGTTGGATGCTATCTGCTGGGTCGCCACGCGGGTGACAGTTGATAAGGAAGGCGTGCAGCGGGCGTCACTGGTAGACCGACTCGCCCAGACCAGTGCGGCGTCGCGCGCGCTAGGCGACGGTCTGGCGCTGCTGGACGGTGGTCTGTATGTCGAGCAGGCGCGCACAATGCGAGCGCTTTTGGCGCCAGATGCCGCTGTGGCGCTCATCGTTGGCTTTGACAAGATTGTGCAGATCTTTGATCCGCGGTACTACTCCGACCGCGACTCGGCGCTACGCGAACTCTTCGCCGAGGCTGAAGTAATCGTCGCTCCTCGCGGTGACTCCGGGGAGAGTGAATTACAGGCGTTGCTCGCGCGACCAGAGAATATAGAATTTGCGGATCAGGTGCGATTTGCGCCTCTGGAGTCGCGCTATCGAGCCGATTCCTCGACCGAGGCGCGGGAACTTGCCAGCATGGGTGGGCACGTCGCCGATCTGCGCAGATTGCTCACGCCGGAGGGGCTGGCGCTTGCGAACGTGACGGGCGCGTATGAGCTCGCTCACGCGACGAGCGGCGATGGATGGGGCGACCGCTATACTGCCCGCATGACGATCATTGCAGCGCTTGCGTCTCTGGCGTCAGCCGATCTGCGTGGATTGCCATCTTTGCATGAGTTGGTAGCGATGAGCGACGCCGACGATGCGCGGGGCGCAGCGCTGCGAAACTGGGTGAGGCGTCCGGCTGTACGCACCAGCGAGCGACTGCGCATAGCGTTGCAGGCGCGCTAGGCGTCGTCGCCTAACAGGTCGCGCACCGCTGCCCAGTTGTGTGAAGCGATGAGTTGGTCGAGTTTCGTCGCGGCGTCTGGGGTGTCCAATGCGACAGCGAGCCCCTGCTCAAATCGTTGCTGTGCATCCGATGCTCCGCTGAACAGAGCGGCAAGCGCTGGAACACCTCGCAGGCGAACCGCCAGCGTCCGCACAATTCGCCAGTAAGGCCCCTGTGCGCTGGCGAAGAGATCGTCAACGCTACCGCCGCCAATCGCTGGCAGGATGTTCACGAGAATCGCATCGAGTAGCGCGTCGTTCAATGCTGCGCCGCTCTCGGCGGCCCAGGCCTGCGCCGGAGACATCGTTCGGCGGACGCCGCAGCGCAAGGTCTGTCCGTCCCATTCAGTGCAGCAAAAACAGTTGAGTATCTCGTGTGTGAGTTGCGCCGCGTACAAGGGCGTGTCGCGCGCTGTGGATGCGAGCAACGTTCGCGCGACGGACGGTTGCCCATCCAGCGTGTCTTCATCCTGTACGGGATACATGAGCGAGAGGACCTGTTTCCCCTCGATCGCAGCGGGCGTCCCGCCCTGCGCAAACTTGCTCGCTTCGACGCGCATCGCTTCGGGAGTCAGCGCAAGGAGCGCAGGCGTGTCGCGAATGTCTCGTCGATACCACTCAGACTGGTTAGACCACTGAATCGCGGGCAATATGCGCAACAGCGCCACTGTTTGCTCGCCAGCCAACTGGTAGACCTGTGCGATCTGCGGAGCGCGAGTCCACGGCCAGCGACGGCCGAACTCTGGCCAGAATGCTGCAGCACGCGCCGCTGCCTCGTCCGCCTGGGACTGAGGGATACGGGCTGTCATGAGCGTGTGGCTCGGCTGCGATCGGCGCGTACTGGTTCGGGACGTGGTAGCCGCGTGGCTTCCCATGCTTGTCTCCACGCCTCGCCAATGATCAGCGCTTCTTCTTCCGTCTTCCAGGTGAGCAGTTCGTCCGTGTCAACGTCCGTGACGAAGCGCCATCGCTCGAAGAACTTGTACGCGAGCGCATAGCGCCCGACACGTGCGCCTCGGGTGAGTCGAGTGACGAGCATGCTATGATTTCCCGCGATCCTCACAAGCCTGCTGATGGTGACACTCCTCTCCACGACGTGACGATGCACACGACAGAATCATATCTCAGCGCGTCAATGGCGTCGCCATCTTTCCTATAGCCGACAACTACAGAGTACTACGGACAATGATAGACTGGGATAGCAAGAAAGTGCGCTGTTTCTCACAATGAAGGGAGTCGTTCAGTGTCTACTTCGGACGCATCCAGAGTCGAAAAGCAGGCCTATATTGACGAGATGGCTCGCAAGCGAGGCTACGTGCTGGACTTTCACAAAGGCATGGCCACGGCTGACTTCGACACCTTGCGCGCCACCAATGACCTCGTTGGCGCGGTCTACACCCGGCAGCGCCTACTCGATCGCAAGACGAAAGAGTTACTCTTCTGCGCCACGCTGACGGCCATGCGCGCTGGGAAGGGACACATTCAGAGCCACATTCGTGCGGCCATGCAGCATGGCGCGGATGCGCAGGAAATCCTGGAGGCGATCGAGATCACCCTCCCTGAGGCAGGCGTCGTGGCGTTTCAAGCAGGCTTCGAGGCGTGGCGCGAGGTCGTCGGTGTGCAAGGTGTCGAGCCGACCATTGCCGTCTTCGATGGCGGCAATGGCGTGAGTTAACTGCGGGCTAGCGCGGCGCAAGACCAGTCATCTGCTCGCTGAGGGCCCAGAGTCGCTCTTGCGCTTCGATGTTGTGTGAATATGCGGTCGAATTCGCTGGCTTACTCTTGACGAAGTATTCGCCTGATGTCTGCGCGACTTCGGGCGATGACGCGAGATAGATGCTCGTTTGCGCGCCTTGTTCCTCGCTGATGGCGAAGGCGCTGGCAAGCTTCATGCCCACACGTCCGAGGGCTCCATTGTTCTTGCCGAAATTGGTTGCCACAAAGCCCGGATGCAGGGCGTTCGCGGTAACATTCGATCCCTGCAGGCGACGGGCAAGCGCATACGTAAACATGATGTTTGAGAGCTTGCTCTCGCCATAGGCGCGCATGGCTCTGTACGGCTGTTTCTCGCGTGTGATGTCGTCGAAGTTCAGTGACTGGCCGATATGGGCCGCCGAGCCAACCGTGACGATGCGCGCGGGCGCATCTGCCTTGAGTTGCCCAAGTAGCAGATGCGTCAGCAAGAAGGGCGCGAGGTGATTGGTCGCGAAGGATAGTTCGTAACCGTCTGCCGACAATTTCCGCTCGAAATAGACTGCGCCGGCGTTATTCAGCAGCACATCGAGGCGTGAGTATTGCGCAAGGAAGGACGACGCGAGTGCGCGGACGCTCTCTAGCGACGCGAAATCCGCCTGGAGCGCCGCGATGCGTTCGTTTCCTGTTTCACGCTGCATCTGCTCAATGGTTGCGCGATTGCGTCCTTCATCGCGCCCAACGATAATGACGCTGGCTCCTCTTCGCGCCAGCGTGGTCGCTGCCACCCGCCCGATGCCGCTCGTGCCTCCAGTGACCAGAATAGTCTTATCTGATAGTGTGCCGTCCAAGACGTTTGCTCCCCATGCGCGGTTGACGCGTTCACTTAACGAGTACTGTACTTGCCAGAGCATAGCGAATTGGACGGCGATCAGACAATCGGAGTGACTTGTGGGGAACGGCTATTTTGAGGCAATAGAGGGCCATATATCGCGAAAAATGCGCTCGAATTCGTCGCGGTCTGACTGTGCGCCGACGGTCACGCGGATGCAGCGGTCGAGCGGTGGCGCGCCTGGCATGCGTATGAACACTCCTGCGTCCGCCAGCGCAGCGACCGTTGCCCGCGCACGGTCTACTCCGCCGACATCTATGGTCACGAAGTTCGTCACAGAAGGAAGCGCTGTCAGCCCAAAATCTGACGCAAGCGCCTCATACTGCCTGCGTCCACGCGCCACCTCAGCGACGACTGCCGCCAGGTAGTTCTGATCCGCAAGGGCAGCCTGCGCGCCAACCTGGGCGACAAGATTCACCCCGAAATGCAGGCGAATCTTGTCGAGTTCGCGAATCGTCTCGGGGGCGGCGATAGTATAGCCGATACGTGCGCCGGCCATGCCATAGGCCTTCGAGAAGGTGCGGAAGCGCATCACCTGTGGATGTGCAAATGGTATCGGTGTGTGCGCAACTAGAGGGGCGAATTCAAGGTACGCCTCGTCCAGGAGAAGCGTACAGTGGTGTGGTAGCGAGTCGACGAATGCTGCGATCTCCGCTCCTGTGCGCCACGAGCCAGAAGGGTTGTCAGGATTCGCCAGGTACACCAGCCTGGCGTTGGTGCGTCTGGCCGCCTCGGCGAGCGCATCGAGATCATTGCGGTCGTCCTTATAGGGAATGCGCTCCACTGTTGCGCCGTAGCCTGTGGCGTGGAAGGCGAAGGTGGGATACGCGCCCAGTGACGCCACGGTCGCGTTACCAGGCTCAACAAAGAGACGTACCGCAACCCCGAGGAGTTCATCAATGCCTGCGCCGATCTGAATAGACTCGATAGACGCGCCTGTATGGTGTGCGATGACTCCACGCAGGTCATACGCTTCGGGGTCAGCATACCAGGCGACCCGCGGAGTCGCTTCTCGCATTGCTTCGACCGCTCGCGGACTAGGGCCGAATGCGCTTTCATTGGCGCCCAACCGCAGGACGAATTTTACGCCGCTCTTCCGCTCCAGCGCTTCTGGTCCCACGAACGGCGCCGACGATGGCAGCCGTTGAATCAAACGCGTGTATGTGACCTTGTCGTCGTCTGCGTGGCTGGCCAAGGACGGCTACCTTTCAATCATTGGCGGATTTGAGGTTACGCGCCTACTATCGGCTGGATTGTCGAGTCCAATCTAAACACAGTCGTGCTGAACGCGCAATCTTGCATATAGTCATAGACTACAAAACGCAGACATTCGCCGGCACACACCGCACTGTCGAACGTTGGCAAGGTACGTCTTGCACGTATGATCATTCAGCGGCAGAGACTGGCGCTTGCGGGGTAGGTTCGGTGGGAGCAAGTCCTCGGGCTATGAAGTCCATGACGGAGGCGAAGACTGATTCTGGGACGATACTCTGCGATTCTTCACCGTTCCCGTCGCGCTCGCCGTGCGCCGCTTCGAGTTCACCTGGCCAGATGATCCACCGGAGCGCCATGAAGTGGCCGATGCCCATGAGGGCGTAGGCCAAGCCTTCGACCTCGCCCTGCCGTATCTGGCCCGCTTCCATCGCAGCGGCCAGGCCGTGCTCATATCCCAGGCTGATCCGACGATAGTATTCTCGCGCAGCCTCGGGCGCCACGCGGCCAGCTTCTTCGACGATATGATAGATGCGCCGATGAGCATAGACGAAGTCGAGAAACGCCTCGAAGCCACGTCGCTCAGCGTCCAAACGATTGCTCGCGCCCTGTATCGCTTCTGTTGTCGTCTTGCGCAAGCGTTCGCCGATATCTTCCACCAACTCCACAAACGTTTCACGCTTTGAGTGGAAGTAGATATAGAACGTGCCTTGCGCAACACCCGCTCGGCGAGTGATTTCGGCTACGCTAGCCTCATAGTAGCCCATCTCACCAAATACATGCTCAGCGGCATCCAGTATCCGCCGACGGGTTGCTTCGCCACGTGGAGTCGCCGGCACAAGCGGCGCATTCGCCTGACGCACAAATGCAGATTCATTGCCGACCATGCCGTCTCCTGTTTCCACCACTCGACGATTCCGGGTCGTCATCGTCGCTTCTCCCATTCCCATCCTGGCTCGCCGCATCCACGATCTGACATCATGGATGGCGCCTCGTACAGCGCCGCCGACCATGGTGTCACGATGAGGTACAGCATAGCACCAGTAGGGCAAATGGCGCACGAACCGGACTGAGGAACTACTTATTTCTTCGCGTTTCGCGTCAGGTGTTCACCTCTCGCCAGTGAGCGTACTAGTGCGCTGTCCAGCCGCAATCGAGATTCACCGCGCTGCCAGTGACGCCGGAGGCCGCGTCAGAACAGAGGAACGCCACGTAGGCTCCAACTTCTGACGGCTCCAGCAGCCGATGGATGGGCGACTCCGCGACCATGATCTTCTGCACGACTTCGGATTCTGGGATGCCATGCGCTTTCGCTTGTGACGCGATCTGCTTCTCGACCAGGGCCGTACGCACATAGGAGGGACAGATGCAGTTGCAGGTAACGCCGTGGCTGGCCCCCTCCAGCGCAGTGACTCGCGTCAACCCTAGCAAGCCATGTTTTGCCGCCACATATGCGGATTTGAATTCGGAAGCGCGCAAGGAGTGGACAGAGCCCACGTTGACAATGCGGCCCCAGCCGCGTTCATACATACCGGGCAGCGCGGCCTTCGTCAGGAGAAACGGCGCCGTCAGCATGAGCTCGATGAGCAGACGCCAGCGGTCCTCGGGAAACTCGGTGATTGCCGCGACATGCTGAATGCCAGCGTTATTGACGAGAATATCAACTCGCCCGGTTTCCGCGATGGTCTCCTCGACGACACGCGCGGCGGCCCCATCACGTGAGAGATCGACATGTGCGAAACGCGCATGTCGCATGCGTGTGGCTTCGTCGCGACCATGCTCGGCGTCGATATCGGCGAGCGTCACCAGTGCGCCCGCATCAGCCAACGCTTGCGCCGTGGCCAGTCCGATGCCACTTGCGGCGCCTGTCACGAGAGCGACTTTACCGTCCAATGTTGCCATATGATGACCCCTTGCCTGTTGCGAAGCTTGATGCGAAGCTTGATGCGAAGCTTGATGCGAAGCTTGATGCGAAGTTTGATGCGAAGTTTGATGCGAAGTTTGATGCGAACCACGCGGTCAATGGCTGTTTTGCGCGAGGAACGCGAGGAACACCTTCCGAAACTCCTCGGGCTTTTCAATGTGCGGAGAATGCCCGCAGTCCGCAACGATCACCTCGTCGTAAGCGCCACCACCATTACGATAGCGATCGAGAACTGCCCGCATTTGTGAGACCATGGGTTGCGATGGGAAGACGTCGGCGCCCGGCCACCCAGGAACGTAGCCTAGTGAGCCCAGTGTGCCAAAGTCGAGGAACGAGGCATCAGACACGATTTGGTCATCCGCGCCACGCACCCATAGCACCGGCGCTGTCTGTTGCGTCGCTCCGAATGAGCTCAGATCACAGTGCCCCGCAGCGATGGCATTGTTCACTCCGCGCATACCGGGCTTTACGCTTGGCCAATTTTCCGATACGGACATATCGCCAGGGTAGTTGTCCTCGCCAGTCGCCATTTTGAGCATCTCGACGACATACAGGTCTTCACGCTCAGGCGACACCTTGAATGGTGGTTTGAAGTAGAAGGCATTCATGACAGCACGCGGAGAGTTGGGTGAATCCGATCCCGCATCCTTGTCACGTAACCTCTGGACGTAGTCAGGATTTGCCGTGCCACCGCCTGAGCCTGCTCCATCTGGCCAACAGAGTGCGCCTGCGCTATCTTTCGTGCCACCAAAGCCAAAGGGAGACATGGGATCGATCATCGTCAGTGACGCGACTTCGCCTGGATGATCGGTCATGTACTGCATCGCCACGCCCCCACCCATCGACCAGCCGACGAGATGAGGCCGGCGCTGACCCGTGATCCCGAGCGCCTGGAACAGCACGTGGAGGTCGTCACTGAAGTCGCGTACTCCGCGGGTGGCGTCTACTGGCTTCGTCTCGCTGTCGCCAAAACCTCGCAAGTCTGGAGCGACACCCCAGTAGTGGGCCGGAAGCGCAAGCAATGTGTCCTCGAAGAAGCGTGCGGAGGACACATTGCCGTGGATGAACACCACAGGTATTCCCGATTCATCGCCTGACGTCAACACATTCGTTCGTAAACGCGCAGTGTCGACCGTACGTGCTTGAATACCATCCAGCAACGGTACGCTCATGCTGACCTCCATTCGGTTCCGGTCTGACTCCGTTGGAGCCGGGCGCGACTGCGTTTCACTTTCGTCGATTCCTAAATACAGACTTCGGACGGACGAATTCTGCGTCAGGTCTTCCGTCGAACCGTGCAGCGCGACCGTTCCCCCCTGAAGCACATAGGCGGCGGAAACGATGCTCAACGCCATCCGGGCATTCTGCTCGACCAGAACCACCGTCAGGCCCTGTTCACGATTCAGACGAGCGATGACCTCGAAAACAGTATCGACAACTGAGGGCGCCAGGCCTAGCGACGGTTCATCCAGTAGTAGCACACTTGGTCGAGACATGAGCGCACGCGATATGGAGAGCATTTGCCCTTCGCCGCCGCTCAGGCTGGCTGCTGGCGCATCGAGCCGCTGGCGTAGTCGCGGAAAGTAGGTTAGCGCCTGTTCGATGTCCGCGTCGAGGGAGTTTCGATCACGCCGAGTGAATGCGCCCATAATGAGGTTTTCGCGAACAGTAAGAGAGTTGAATAGTTCGCGACCCTCTGGCGCTAATGCGAGTCCACCGCGTACGCGCTGCTCCGGAGGCAAACGGTCGAGTCGGCGACCGTCGAGGCTGATGGAGCCTGCGCGCGTGCGGATAAGTCCCGTTAGCGTGCGCATCAGTGTGGTTTTGCCTGCGCCGTTCGCACCCAGGACTGCGACCGCATCGCCCTTGTTGATCTCTAGCGAGACATCGTGCAGCACTTCGAGCGGTCCATACCCCGCGCGCAACCCGCTGACGCTAAGCATGAGCGCCCTCCTGCCGTCCAGCCGTGCCAAGATACGCCTCCAGCACTGCCGGATCTGCCAATACCTGGGCGGGCCGGCCCTCGGCAAGCTTGCGCCCGTAATCGAGCACGCACACGGTGTCCGCTACATTCTGCACAAGCGCCATATTGTGCTCGATGAGCACAAAGGTGACCCCAAGTTCATCGCGCCAGCGCCGAAGCGACTCGGCGAATTGTCGTACATCCGTCAGTGTCATGCCTGCGGCTGGCTCGTCGAGAAGCACCAGGCGTGGTCGGAGCGCTAGCGCCCGTGCCACCCCGACCAACTTCTGCACACCAAACGGCAGCGTTCCTGTCACAGCGTCACAGTATTGCTCGATGCCGAGGAGCGCCAGCGTCGAGCGGCCAACCTCCCGCGCGCGGCGATCTTCCGCTATGGCTGGACCGAACGGCAGAAGGCTCGTGAAGAAAGTTGCATGCAAATGAGCATGCTGGGCAGTCAGAACGTTTCCAAGCGCGGTCATGCTGGAAAAGAGTTGCACATTCTGGAAAGTGCGCCCAATGCCCAACGCCGCACGCCTATGACGTCCGACGGTCAGTAGGTCAACACCATCGAAGGTCAAAGCGCCTTCGCTCGGTGCGACGAACCCGCTGATGCAATTCAGCAGGGTCGTCTTGCCTGCTCCGTTTGGGCCGACCAGCGCGAAGATACCGCCAGCCGGAACATCGAGATCGAGCGCATTGATGGCGATGAGGCCACCAAATCGCACCGTCAGGCCGCGCACGCTGAGGAGTCCCGCGCTATCGCGATCACTCATTCGATCCTCCTACATGCGCACGTCGCGCCAGCAGCGATTTCAACGCGTCGCGGCCCGACGCCAGCCCCGCGGGAAAGAAGATGAGCGCCAGCAATAGCAGGAGGCCATAGATCCCAGTCGTCAGAGTCGAGACTTGAATTGACAAACCGCCTACGTTCAGCGGGGAAGGCAGTTGACCAAGCAGAAGTGGGAGGAAACCGACGAAGAGCGCGCCGAGCGCTGAGCCAAGCAGCGAGCCCAGACCGCCGACGACAATCATCGCAAGAAAGACGATTGTCTCGTCGACACTGGACATGGACGAGTTCGCCGTCTGCGCCCAAATCGCGTAGAGCGAGCCTGCCAGCCCCGTGAGCGCAGCGCTGACGATGAACGCTAGCAGCTTGTAGTAGGTGAGATTCACGCCGAACGCTTGCGCGGCAGATTCACTGTCGCGTATAGCGATCCATGCGCGACCGATACGCGACCTGAGGAGGACAGCGCCTGCCGCGAAGACGATGATCGTCACCAGCGCAACGACATAGTAGAGAGAGTGGTCATCGCCAAGCACGCCGGGCAGTGTATTGATGTCGTAGCTCATGCGCCCGACCGTTGTATCCCAGAAGTCAAAAAGCGAACTTGCGATGAGCACCAGCCCAATGGTGGCGATGGCGAGGTAGGCTCCTGAGATTCGCAATGCGGGCCCACCAACGATCACGCCTACGCCGGCGCTGGCGATCATTGCGATGATAATGGCCAACCAGAATGGCTGGCCGAGGTCTCCGGCGATCCACGCGACAAGGTAGCCGCCGAGTCCGAAGAATGCAGCGTTCCCCAGCGATGGCTGAGCCGCGTAGCCAGTGAGGATGTTCTGCGCGAACGCTGCCAGCGCGAAGATATAGATGAGTGAGATACGGTGGAGCTGGAACCCTGCGCTATACCCAAAGAACATATCGAACACGAACGGGAGCGCCAGCGCAACGATCAGTGCGCCGACTGGCAGGACAACCTGAGCGCGTCTCCCGGACCATATGGGCATACTGGGGCGACTCAATGTCTGCTGCTGCCCGGCCGACGCTGGCGCAGGCGGCGCTGAGGACTGCGAAGTCGGCATGCGAACTCCTTCTGAGAGTCGTTGAATATGGTCGCATGTGGATTTCTGGCGCAGTTGGCGCACGGGCGCCAACTCAGACGCGCCGAAGTTCCGCTTTACCGAGTAGCCCTTGTGGGCGGAAGACGAGCGCAAGGATGAATCCAGCGAAGATCAACGCTTCACGTATACCCGGCGCGCTGATATCGAGCGGTCCGATGTGATGCCCAGCGAACGCGAGCGCCAGCCAATTCTCGACCAGACCGACGAGTATGCCGCCAAGCAGCGCGCCGGGCAGAGAATCGAGCCCTCCGAGTACAGCCGCGACGAACGCGAGCAGCAGCACAGGGTCCATATAGGTGATGTCAATCGTGCGCTGTTGGGCGGCAAGAAGGATCGCGCCAAGTGCGCCTATGACGGTCGCCAGAGACCACGTCATCAGAAAGATGAGACCTACCGGCGCGCCCATCAACTGCGCTACTGGCTGGTTGTCAGCCGACGCGCGCATTGCGATTCCCAGGCGCGTGCGATTGAGGAACAGCGTGAGCGCGACGACGACTATCGCCACCACCACCAGCGATAGAAGCGCCGCAGCCGTTAAGTACATGCCTCCAACGTGTATGGCCGCTGTCTCGAAAGGTGTCTGAAAGTGCTCAGTTTGCGCAAGTTGTGGCCAGATCGCCTGCTCAACTGTGCGCAGAACCAGCGCAAGCGCCAGAGTTGCGATTGCCTTCGTGAAGATTGGCGCATGCAACATTGGCCGAGCGAAGAGTCGCTCGACAACGGCGCCCAGCACGGCGGCAAATATGAGGCTGAGGGGAACGGCCAGCCAGAAGTTCATGCCTCGCGACGTAAGTAAGACGTAGAGAAAGCAGGCGCCAAAGGTCGAGAGGGCGCTGTAGGCAAAGTTGAGCACGCCAGTCGTGCGGTAGATCAGCACGAGGCCCAGAGCAAGGAGCCCGTAGAGGCTGCCGGTCACCAGACCGGAGAATGTGACCTGTAAGAACGCTTGCATGTGCGCCGCCTCCTCAGCATTGAAGCAGGGTCGGGCGATGTCTCGCACGTAAACATGACATCAATGTCATATGACTGACTCGTCATGTTTCATCACTATGCCACGAGCGTTGGCGCCTGTCAAGCGCCCGGAGTCTCTGCTTCACGGCATCGTGCACTGCGACTTTCATATCACTCGAGTCTCTCTTAAAGCAACCACTTGACAACATGGCAAGCCCTCGTGTACATACAGTGACACATGACTCAGTCGTCATGTATGTGCAGACACGGAGCCGCGCGCGATGATCAGCGTGCGAGAAACAGGAGTGCTGATGATGCGGTCCTTTCCCCGGCTGAGCAGTACCCGTCCACTATCTCTGTTCTCACGAGTAGGCGTTCCTGTGGCGCTGACGGCGGCGTTGGCGCTCTCGGCTTGCGGTGGGGCTACCGCCGCGACAGGTCCAAGCGCGCCCGGTGTAGACAAAGGCTCGATCACGATCGGCGCCGTGCTTGACACCACCGGACCATTGAAAGTGATTTGCCAACCGATCTACGATGGCGATCAACTCTACATCGACAAGATCAATGCGGCTGGCGGCATTCATGGGCGCAAGGTCAAGTTCATCCAGGTGTCTGACAACGGCGACCCCACGAAGACGAAGGACGCCGCGCGCCAGTTGGTTGAGCAGGACAACGTGTTTGCCGTCTTCCAGGTTTGCGGCTCGGGCGCTTCGAATGTTGCTGAGGAGTATCTTGGCGCGAAAGGTATTCCGTTCGTTGACCCGATTGGCGGCGGCGCGAAGTTCAAAGACGCAAGTGGCAATGCGCTACCCTGGTTGTGGATGACGCAGCCGAACTATGGCGACGAAGGGCATGTGCTCGGCTACTATGCGGCGACGACACTCAAGGCGAAGTCAGTCGCATTGCTCTACGAGGACGACGTTCTTGGTCTGCAGCAGAAGACAACGCTTGGCGAAGCGCTGACAAAGAATGGCGCGAGCCTCGTCGCATCCGTGGGCTACAAGGCGACACAAACAGACTTCAGCAGCGCGGTGCAGACACTCAAGGCGTCAAATCCTGATCTTGTTGTCCTTAATGGTCTCCCTGGTCCGACTGCGAAGTTTGTGTTGGCAGCCGCATCGCAGGGCTACAAGCCTTCGCTCGGCTACATGGCTAATTACCCGATGGCCGACAACTCCTGGCCCAAGGTACTTGGCCCCGCGGGTGAAGGCATCTACGTCAGCGGCTACACGAGCGTCGACACCCCTGTCGGCAAGGACTACCTGAAGGCAACCAGCAGTGACACAGTGTTCAGCGCCTACAAGTTTTACGGCTACATCAACACCAAACTGATGGTAGACGCGCTCAACAAGGCTGGCGATTTCCCAACGCGCGCCAGCCTCCAGAAGGCGCTCAATACCGACTTCTCCGGCTACAACACGGGATTCGGCCCGACCATCACATGGACGGCTGACCAACACGGTGGTATCAAGGACTTCCAGATCCTGAAGGTGGAGAATGGAACGCTCACCCCGGTGAGTGATTTCATCAAAGCCGCATCGGTTTGGCCGTAGGCTGTCCTTTCCTGGCGGCTGGTTGGGCTCGCGTAGGGTCCAGCCAGCCATCCTCCCCTCTCCCATGACACATCATTTGTGGACGGTTATTACACCGTATGCCACGCGTAGAGATGCTGTCGCGCTACCTAATTGCATCCATTTCCAAAGGAGGCTCGTGTGAGCGACGCATCACCTCCGACCCGCGCAACTCCGAGCGGCTCACGTTATCCACTCTTACCAGGAGTGCGTTCGCGCAAGGTCGCCACTGATCGCCTTCGCATGCACATTTATGAGAGTGAGCAGGGCTCAGGAGCAAGTGAGCGCTTGCTGCTCGTGCATGGCAATGCTTCATCTGCCCGCTTCTTTGAAGAGTTCATCGCCAGCTTTCCGGACTATTCCATCGTCGCGCCGGATTTGCGTGGCTATGGGGCGACCGAAGCCAGGCCCACCGATGGCACGCGTGGCATGCGTGATTACAGTGATGATCTCGAAGCGCTGGTAGTCGCGCTGGGCTGGGAGCGATTTCATCTGCTCGGCTGGTCGCTGGGCGGTGTGATCGTCATGCGCTATGCGATTGACCACCCGGAACGCGTGGCGACGCTGACACTGCACGCGACAGGCTCGCCGTTTGGCTATGGCGGATCGCACGGCGACGACGGCGCGCCCAATTATGATGACTTCGCTGGCAGCGGAGGCGGACTGATTTCTCCTGCGGTGATCGAGCGCTATCAGGCGCAGGACTTCACCGCAGATTCACCATTCTCGCCTCGCGCTGGCCTTCGTAACGTCATCGTCAAGCCAGGGTTTACCTGTGCGCCAGAACGTGAGGATGCGCTGGTGGAGCAAATGCTAATGATGGTCATCGGCGATCAGTTCTATCCTGGCGATTCAACGCCTTCGCAGAACTGGCCTGGCAGCGCTCCCGGCAGGTGGGGGTCGAACAACGCGCTTTCGCCAAAATACTGCGATTTGAGCGCGTTGGCGAGCATTGCGACGCAGCCACCAATGCTATGGGTGCGCGGAACGGATGATGCGCTCGTAAGCGATACCGCTTCGGCCGACCCTGCCACGCTCGGCAAGCTTGGGTATATCCCTGGTTGGCCTGGCGAAGAGCTTTGCCCACCACAGCCCATGCTGCGCCAGATTCGCGCGGTATTGGACCGCTATCGAGCCAATGGTGGCCACTACGAAGAGGTCGTGTACGACGATTGTGGTCACGCCCCACTGCTGGAGAAACCTGACCAGTTTCGCGCCACGCTTCGCCAGTTCTTACAGTCCCATCCAGATACGCCGGCAAAGCTTGCGCCTGCTCCGGTAAGTAGTGGACAACCTGTCCAGGCGCATTCACGCACTCGCGGGCTTTTGGGATGGATCACGCGTCGCACGTAAGGAGGCGAGAACGATGAGTGACGATATTCGACGCGAAATAGGGCTGATGAGCCTGGCGACGTATTTGCCGGAGCGTGTACAGACAGCGGCCGAGATAGCCGCTGAGAGCGAGATTCCCGAAGAGGTTGTGCGCGAGAAGCTGGGTATCACGTCTAAGCGGTTGGCAAGCCGAGAAGATCAGACTTCGGCGATGGCGGTGCATGCGGCGCGCACAGCGCTCGATCGCGCTGGCGTAACGCCCGACGAGATCGATCTGATTCTCTACTCTGGGAGCATGCACAAAGACTTCTATGTGTGGTCAGCAGCCAATCGCATCCAGTATCTTCTGGGCGCGCGGCGCGCCTGGGCATTTGAAGCGGTGGCGCTTTGCACCACAAACGTGCTTGCGCTGAAGCTGGCCCGCGATCTGATGACGTCCGATAGGCGGCTGCGCACCGTGCTGATTTGTGGCGGCCATCGCACTGGCGACCTCATCAACCTGCGTGACCACACCACTCGCTTTCTGTTCAATCTCTCCGACGGCGGCAGCGCAATGGTTCTGCGGCGCGGACATCCGAGCAACCAGATACTCGCGTCGTCATTCATCACTGACGGCTCGCTCTCCGAGGATGTTACGATTCCAGCGGGTGGGACACGTGCGCCGACCTCTCCAGAGACGCTGCGCGAGGGTCGCCACACATTCCATGTGTCCGATTCCGCTCACCTCAAAGCTGGACTCACCGAGGTTTCTGAGCGAAACTTCGTGCAGGTGGTTCGCGAATCAGTCGAATATAGCGGGCGTCGTCCGCAAGATATCGCTTTCCTCGCGATCAATCATATGAAGCCGTCCATGCATCGGCGGATTCTCGCCGAGCTGGGACTGCGCGAGGACCAGTCGATGTATCTATCCGACTATGGACACATTGGCGCGCCCGATCAGGTATTGGCGCTCGAACTGGCGCAGGCGCAGGGTAAACTGCGCGATGGCGACCTCGTCGTTGCGGCAAGCGCTGGTCTCGGATTTACCTGGGGAGCGACGGCGCTCCTGTGGGGAAGGGACACGCGACCATGACAACAGGCGGACGTTTCGTTGGCGTAGGCGAATGGCTAGCGCGACGTGAACAGCTTTCGCCAGACCACATCGGGCTGATCGACGTCGCTACAGGCGAGCGTCTCACCTATCGAACGCTGAATACGCGCGCCTGTGCGCTTGCCGCGTGGCTCAGCGAGCGCCACGGAGTTCGAATGGGCGACCGCGTGGCGATCCTTGCCGCCAACAGCCCAGAGTACCTGGATGCGTTCTTTGCCTGCGCTCTACTGGGAGCCATCCTGACGCCGCTGAACTGGCGGCTGACACGGCCTGAACTCATCGGTATCCTGAGAGATTGCGAGCCAGTAGCGCTGATCGCTGACGACGCCTATATCAGTGTCGCGACGGACGTGGCGACGGAAGCTGGGACACCGCGCCTACTGCGAATCGATAATTTCCCTGGCGCCGACGCGGTGTTGGCCGCGCGGGCAGAGCCTTTCGAAACGCAGGACGGCGAAGAGATTGCCCTGATTCTCTATACGTCTGGCACGACGGGGACACCCAAAGGCGCCATGCTCTCCCATCGGATGTTGACCTGGAATGCCATCAATACGCAAATTTCCTGGGGACTGCGCGAGGAGGACATCGCTCCAACGTTCGCGCCATTCTTTCATGCCGGCGGCCTCAATGTGCTCACGACACCGATGTATCACCTCGGGGGGACCGTCGTGTTGCTGCGCGATACGCGCCCTGAAGCAATCCTCGCCGCTGTCGAGCGTGAGCGCTGCACACTCCTTTTCGCTGTGCCTACCGTGTTTCAGATGATGATGGAATCGTCCACATTTATGTCGACTAATTTGTCGTCCGTGCGATTCTGCATCAGCGGCGGCGCTCCATGTCCACTGCCGATCATCGAAGGCTATTCGACGCGAGGGTTGGAGTTTCGCCAGGGGTATGGACTGACCGAAGTTGGTGTCAACTGCTTCGGTCTCGCGCCTGAGGATGCGACCCGCAAGGGTGGCTCGGTTGGGCGACCTGTCTTTCACTCGCGGGCGCGCATCGTGGATGACCACGACGACGATGTAGCTCTGGGAGCCGTCGGCGAACTCGCGCTTGCGGGGCCACATGTGTGTTCGGGTTACTGGCGTCGCCCGACCGCTACCGCTGAGGCGTATCGAAACGGCTGGTGGCACACGGGCGACCTCGTGCGCCAGGACGAGGAAGGCTACTATTTCATCGTCGGGCGTAAGAAGGACATGTACATCTCCGGCGGCGAGAACGTGTACCCGGCCGAGATTGAGGGTGTGCTGGCGACGCATGAGGGTATCGCTGACGTTGCGGTGCTGGGCCAGCCAGACCCGCGCTGGGGCGAGGTTGGACTGGCCATAGTCGCGCCACGCTTGCCAGATGCGCTGACTGAGCAGGACATCTTGAGCTACTGCGACGGTAGGCTGGCCCGCTTCAAGATCCCCAAGTCCGTTATCTTCGTTGATGCCCTGCCACGCAACGCGATGGGCAAAGTGGTCAAAGCGGAACTGTATGAGCGTTACGTTTCGACCGCTCACGACGCGCAGATGAGCGCGGCGACTGGGGAAGCAGACAAGGCGCGTTGAGCGTTGGGGCGTTGATCAGTTGATCGTAGGTAGACACACGTGAACAGGCCAGCGTGAACATTTCAACGCTGGCCTGTTCGATCGTTCCTCTTCTTTGAAACGCCTATACGCCGAGGTCGTAGAGTTGCTCGAATTGCAGGTCGAGGTCGTTGGTGACCTGCCACATCGCCGCCAATGCCTTCCGTATGTTGCTGCTTGCGCAGGGCGGAAGGTCAGCGCGCGCGGCCAGTGACTTCAGCGCCTCATAGGCGCTCAGCGCTTCCTGTTCAACGGCTGTCAACTGCTTGCCTAGCAGGTCTGTCTCTGCCATGCTCATCTCCATCTCAGCGTGAATTACTGATTATAGATAGCGGTTGGGCGCGCATCTACCAGACGACGCGCTTTGAGTTCGAATCGTGGCAGCGTTCCCGGTTCCATCAGTTCGATCAGGAAGTGCAGGTTTTCGTGCGCCTGAGCGAGCGCGCGGGCCAGTTCATCGCCAAGCGACGGCCACTCCGATTCACGTCCGGGTTTGAGCTCAACCTTGATGGTGATTTCATCGCGGATGTCATTGCGCCAGATATACATCTGGAACTCGTCGATTGCATCGTATTCACGGACGATTGCTTCGACCGCGCGAGGGTAGACATTCGTGCCGCGAATGAGCTTCATATCGTCCCAGCGTCCACGGATGCCGCCATCATAGAGATCACCAGTGCGACCACACGTGCAGTTCGTATGTGGGACTTTGACCACCATATCTTTGGTGCGGTAGCGCAGCACTGGAATGAACCCACGGCCAAACGACGTCACCACACGCTCCCCGAGTTCGCCATATCCCACTGGCTCGCCCGTCGCTGGATTGATGACTTCCTCGATGTAGTGATCTTCGATGATGTGCGTGCCGCCCGGCTGCTTCTCGCACTCAAACATCATGATCGTGCCCACCTCGGTCATGCCAGCGGTGTCACCACACTTGGCGCCCCAGGCGTCTTCGAGTTGCTTCTTGACGGCTGGAATCGAACCGGCTGGTTCACCGGAGAGGATGAGTTTGTTGACCTTGCTGTCTTTCGCCAGGTCGTACCCCATCTCCGCCGCCTGCTGCCACAGGCGCAGCGCATAGGTAGGAGTGGAGGCGACGGTGGTGACCCCCATGTCCATAATCATCTTGACGCGCGCTTCGGTCGTCTGAGCGCCACCGGGAATGACCAGAGCGCCGATCTTCTCGCAGCCGTAATGCAGACCCCAGAATCCGATGAACTGCCCATAGCCGAAGGCGACATACACGGTATCCTGCGGGCGCACGCCGAACGCCCACAGGCCATAGCACCACATTTCGGCGATCCACTCCCAGTCCTTCATGCTGTCGAGCACACGGATCGGAGTGCGCCCACTTGTGCCAGATGTCAGGTGATAGCGAATGGCGTGTTCTGGGGAAGTAGCGGGCAAGTGACCGAACAGTGGCTTCTCCGCAATGGACTCCATCCACGCCTCGCGTGTCATGAAGGGAATGCGGCGAATGTCGCTCAACGTCTTGAGTTGTTCGGGATGGAAACCTGCGGCATCCCACCTCGTGCGGTGAAACTCGCTATTCGCGTGCGCCCACTCCACAAGCCGCCGCAACTTGGTCAGTTGCAGCCGTTCGAGTTCTTCGCGCGGTAGCGTCTCGTTCTTTGGGTTCCAGTACGCGGACGAATCCATGCTTACCCCCTCAATCAACATCGATTGGAGTACCGCTCCCGAGCCAGGTATGCGATTCCGCGAATGATGATGCGACGCTTACTCGCGACCAAGGAGCTCGCGCGCAATGATGATACGCTGAATGTTGCTCGCGCCCTCGTAGATCTGCATCCCTTTGATGTCCCGCAGGTAGCGCTCGACGGGATAGATATTCGAGTACCCGCGGCTGCCATGCAACGTGACCGCTTCATTCGCGGCGCGTGCAGCCACCTCAGTCGCATAGAGCTTTGCGATAGATGTCTCCTTCGTGGCTGGCTGGCCCCGATCTTTCAGCCATGCCGCGTGGTATGTCAGCAATCGCGCCGCCTCGATCTCCGACGCCATGTCGGCAAGCGCCGCTTGTGTCATCTGAAAGTCGCCGAGTCGCTTGCCAAACTGATGCCGTTCTCGCGCAAAGGTGACACTGGCATCCAGACAAGCTTGCCCGACGCCGACCGCACCCGCAGCGACCCCGAGACGTCCACGATCCAAGCCGGACATCGCGATTTTGAAACCCTCGCCTTCCACGCCCATGAGCGCGCTCGCTGGAATTTGGCAGTGATCGAACGTGATATGCGCGTGGTCAGAGCCTCGATGACCCAGTTCTCGTCCAGGCATGGGCTCGCGTTGGAATCTCACCGTATCGGTCTCGACGAGAAATGCGCTCACCCCTCGATGACGCATGCCTGGGTCTTTGGTCGCGAACACAATGGCAAGCTGTGCGACACCACCGTTGGTGATCCAGACCTTCTCGCCATTCAATTCGTATCCGTCTGTGTTCGCATGCGCCGTTGTCTGGATGCTGGCGGCGTCTGAGCCGGCATCGGGCTCAGTCAAGCAGTAGCAGCCGATCAGTTCGCCGCTTGCCAGACGTGGTAGGTAGCGTGAGCGTTGCTCGTCGCTGCCCCACTCGCGAACGCAAAGGGTGACTAGTCCCGCATGCACCGTGAGAAAACCGCGCACTGAGGAATCAACACGCCCCAGCTCTTCGGCGACCAGCGCGAAGCTGACATAGTCCATGCCGGAACCGCCATACTCCGCCTCCAATGGACCACCTAGCAATCCGAGTTCACCCATCCGCTTCACAAGCATGGGCGAGAAGACGCCCTGCTCATCGGACTCACGGGCCAGCGGGGCCACCTCGTCCTGCGCAAACTGGCGCGCCAGCGTTTGCCACTGCTTCTGCTCGGGTGAGAGTTCAAAATCCATCGCCAGCGCCTTTCACTCGACGTTCTCGCACCTGTTGTCACGCGCCTAGTCGTCAGCGAGGACGGCAAAGCCTTCGATCTCGATCAGCGCTTCCGGTTGGAAGAACGCCGATACCTCGAAGAGCGCCAGCGCTGGATAGTAGTCATCGAAGTAGCGTTTCCAGACGGCTCCAAGCTCGCGATGTTTCGACACGTACTCGTTGCGGTCACGGACGAAGATGGTGAGCTTGACGATATCCGTCATCTGTCCACCCGCTTCGTGCACGACAGCATGCAGGTTGTAGAGCACACGGTCGAGTTGCGCGACCACATCGCCCGGCGCGACGATCTTTCCATTGGCATCGCTTGCATCCTGACCCGCCAGCCAAAGCGTTTTACCACCAGTGGTAACGATGCCATGGCTAAAGCCGCGCGGGCGGGCGAGCCCTGTTGGCGTGACAATACGTTTCTGCATCTGATTCACCGCCCCGTCCACTCTGGCTTGCGTTTCTCGGTGAATGCCTCGTAGAAGGCGCGATGGTCATCACCCAGGAGGAGCAACGCCTGCGCCTGCGCTTCCGCTTCGATCGCCGCGACGAAGTCCATGCCAAGTTCATTGTTCATCATGCGCTTGGTCATGCCAATCGCGAGGGACGGACCCTTCGCCAGTCGAGCAGCCCAGGAGCGCGCCACGCTCATGAGTTCGTCATGCGGGGTGACGCGATTGACGAGGCCGTAGCGCTCGGCGGTTTGCGCGTCGATGGTGTCACCCAACAGTAGGAGTTCGCTGGCGCGTCCAAGGCCGACGATGCGCGGGAGCAGATAGCCAGCGCCCATATCAGCGCCCGTCAGCCCAACTTTGGTGAAGAGAAAGGCGAAGCGCGCACGTTCGGACGCGATACGTACATCGGAGGCGAGCGCCAGCACTGAGCCTGCGCCCGCTGTCATGCCATTGAGCGCCGCGATAATTGGCTTCTCGAGCAGGCGCATATGCTGTACTACTGCGCCAGTCATGCGCGTGAATTCGATGTGGCCCTTCAGGTCGCGCTTCAGCAACTCGCCGATGATCTCTTGCACATCGCCGCCTGAGCAGAAGGCGTCTCCCGCGCCCGTCAGCACGACGACTTTCACGCTATCGTCGTAGCGCAGGTCATCAAACAGTTGACGGAGTTGCGCGTAGACCTCAAAGGTCAGCGCGTTGAGCACCTCAGGCCGATTGAATGTGAGCGTCGCGACACCGTCGCTTACCTCATAGAGAAAGTCGTAGGCCAACGAGTGTATCCTCCTGCTCTGCTGCGACCACCTGGGTCAGACGCCGAGCATATCAATAGTTGACGGAGCCACCATCTACGTTGATGGCCTGGCCGGTGATACCCGCGCTGGTATCCAGCGCCAGAAACACGGCAACCGACGCGACCTCCTCCGGCGTGATCAGGCGATACTGCGGGCTCGTTCGCTCCAGCGCCTGCCGCGCTTGTTCGGCCGTCATACTGGTGCGGGCCGTCATATTGGCGACGCTTGCCTCAGTCATCGGAGTATCGACATAGCCGGGACAAATGGCGTTGACAGTGATGCCGGACCCATTGAGTTCGACTGCCAGCGCACGTGTCAGCCCGAGCACGCCATGCTTCGAAGCCGTGTATGCGGCGATATACTTCCCACCGACCTTGCCAGCGATAGAGGCGACAGTAATGACACGGCCAGCGCGCTGCTCGATCATCGCAGGAACGAATGCCTTGGTCACGTAATAGACGCTGGTGAGGTTAATAGCCAGCATCCGATGCCACAACTCATCGGGGTGGTTCGCGAACTTCGCGCTGCCCGCATTCCCCGCATTGTTCACGAGGATGTCCAGGCCGCCCCAGCCGTCAAGAACGTCGCGTGCGAGCCGCCCAGCGACGAAATCCGGATCAGTCACATCGCCCGCGATGGCGAGCGCGCGCCTACCCATGCCCTCGATCTCATCTCGCAGCGCCCCGAGGTCACGTTCGGAACGAGCGTTGATGGCCACATCCGCGCCTGCCTCCGCTAGCGCAAGCGCGATACTGCGTCCTATACCTTTCGTTGCGCCGGTAACTACAGCGCGTTTGCCGCGCAACGGAGTCGCGAAATCGGACATCTACGCTATCCTTTCACCTGCGGCGTCGCGTGGCGCGAACTCGGCGGCGTCATCAGAATGAGGTCAGCGCGCCCGCCAGCGAGCAACGTGTTCGCTTCGTTCGTCGTCGTGATATAGCCGCCAACCAGGGTCACCATCCCTACCTCAGTGCGGATGCGCTCGGCAAGTGGCGCAAGGAAGGCTTTGCCATAGGGCAGGCTGGCTTCGGGGGTTGTCTGCCCAGCCATGGGCTGAATCAGATCGCAACCTAGCGCCTTGAGCGACGCAGCAGTCGCCACCGCATCGTCCAGGGTGAGTCCACCTTTGACGCCGTCATGACAATTGAGCGCTACGCCAAGGGGCTTCTGTCGAGGCCAGACCTCGCGCACCGCGGCGAAGACCTCGAGCGGGAAACGCATGCGGTTCGCTAGCGACCCACCGAAGTCGTCTGTGCGTTGGTTGGTGAGTGGCGACAGAAAGCTCGCCAGTAGATACCCTTGCGCCATATGGAGCAACAGCATATCGAAACCGCGCGCGTCAGCAACGCTCGCCGCCGAGGTGAATTGCTCGATCACCGCACGCATGGCGTCGCGTGTAAGCTCACTCGGCGTCTGGCTGCGTGGCGTATACGGCAGCGCCGAGGCGGAGACGAGTGGCCATGCTCCCGTCACCAGCGGACGATCGAGCAGCGAGGCGCTGGCTGTTGGCGCTCGGGACGCGCCACGTCGACCCGCATGGTTGAGCACGGCGCACACCTTGATGGATGTCTCGTGCAGGGAATCGACCTGCGCACGCAAGGTGGCGCTGTGGTCTGCGTCATACAGTCCTGGCTGGTTGGGTGTGGCGCGCCCATCCGCTGAGACTGCCAGCGGGCCATATATCTCCAAGCCAGCGCCAGCCTGCGCTGTCCAGGTCCTTTCGGCAGACGGCTGTGTGACAATGCGGTTCGAGAGCGACAAACCTCCAAGCGCTAACGAGGTAAACACTGGTGGCGGCGCGAAAGTGATCTGTTCCGTCTGTGAACCGCACGTAGCGAACGAGCGGTCTACCCACTCTATGTACCGTGGATCGCGGAGGCGCAGATCATCGTAGGTGATGCGCTTGCTGCGCGTGAGCAGATTGAATGAGAACTGCGCGGACGGCAGCGTGGTAAACCGCTGCGTATGTTCGAAGTATCCCTGACTCTCTGCGGCAGCGCCCTGCAGTAGTTCTACTATCGGGCGGCGCGTCAACTCATATTCCGTTAGCGCTCGCTCCAAATCAGGATACTGCTCGATAGCGTTTGCGAGCGCGATGGCGTCTTCCATCGCCAGCTTAGTGCCTGAGCCGATAGAGAAATGCGCCGTGTGGGCTGCGTCACCGAGTAGGACGAGATTTCCGGTGTGCCAGTGGGCACATTTCAGGGTCGAGAAGTTGATCCACTTCGAATTATTGCTGTATAGGCGCGCCCCCCGTAGCTCATCGGCGAAGAGCCGCTCGCAGAATACGATGCTTTCCTGCTCGCTCGCCTGCTCGAGACCTGCACGCCTCCAAACATCCTCGGCGCACTCGACGATGAACGTGCTACGGTCGCCGCTGAATGGGTAGGAGTGGACCTGGAACAGGCCGTATTCGCTCTCTTTGAAGATGAATGTGAAAGCGTCGAGTGTTTTGTCCGCTCCAAGCCAGATATAACGTGCGGTTCCTGGTGAGATACGGGGGACGAAGGCGGCTTCGTGCGTGCGGCGGGCAAGGCTATTGACCCCGTCCGCGGCGATCACGAGATCAGCCGGGGCGAGTGATTCCAGGCGTTCCACTTCAGTAGAGAATGCTAGCAGGACGCCTAATTCTCTGCAGCGCTCTTGTAGCGTCGTGAGCAAGACTTTACGCGCAAGGCCTGCAAAGACATGCCCGCTGCAGTGTATCAACTCGCCGCGATAGTAGGTGTCGATCGCGTCCCACAGCACGAAACGACTGGTGATGGCCTTGTAGGATTTGAAGTCGGCCTCCTGGAACGCCGCGAGCGTGCGGTCAGAGAACACGACTCCCCACCCATAGGTCGCGTCGGGCGGGTTGCGCTCCAGAATGCGGACGTGGTGGCTGGGGTTGGCTTTCTTCAGCAGGAGTCCGCAATATAAGCCCGCTGGCCCGGCGCCTAAGATGGTTATGTACACGGGTGTCCCACCTCGGCGGCATGCGCGGCAGACTCGACTGAAGCCAGCCCGCTAACTGCGTCGATCAGTCGCGTCAGTTGGTCGGGGCCGGCGCTGGTCGGGAAAAGCGCTACCTCGCCGCAGCCAGCATCGGCGTACCCACGCAGGAACTGCGCGATAGCCTGCGGCGTGGTTAGCAATCCCTCTGCGATCTTCTCAGCGAACGGGCCTGTAAACGAGTAGTAGTCACGCACATAGCGGTGGCCTTCCTCGATGATGTCATCGCCTCCGAGTGCAAAGTAGCCCTGTCCCCACAAGATGGGCATGCCAGGTCGGCCAAGGTCGAGCCAGGCAGCGCGAGCTTTGTCTGCGGCGCGCGCAAAGGCGCGGGGAGGTCCACCACCATGCATATATCCGTCGGCGTAACGCGCTACACGGCCAAAGACCGCGTCTGAGGAACCACCAAGCAGAAGTCTCGGCGGCCCGAATTCAGCGGAGGAGGGGCCAACCCTCTTGTCTTCCCAGGTGGATTGGAGTTCACTTAATTGCTCGGTAAAACGCCGACTTCGATTGGCGAACGGCGCGCCTGTCGCTTCGTAATCTTCCTGACGCGCGCCTATGGCGACGCCGAGTGAGAGTCGCCCGCCCGAGATCGTTTGCAGTGACGCGGCCGAGCGCGCTAGCAATGTGGTGTTCCGAATCGGCGCGATGATGATGTTGGTGGCGAGGCGAATGCGGGTGGTCGCGCCTGCCACGGCGGCAAGCGCTATGAGTGGATCGTAGCTGTCATAGACGATTCGATCCAGCACGGCAAGCGCGGAGAATGGCCCCGCGTCAGCGCGCCGCGCCCATTCGAGCAATACGCGACCCTGGCAGCCTGGAATAGTAGACGGTAGACCAACGCTGACTCGCATGGAGCATGCCCCTTCGCATGTTCTCGCATGTCACACGCGCGGGACACTCAATGGCCCGCAGACACGCGCACACTGCGCGCGTGTCCAGTATACGTCTCAGAAAGGCGAGGTTGTCAGGATATCAACGCCAATCGCCTATCTGCCAGCCAGTCAGCGCGACACCGCACCAGTGTTAGGGCAGGTCTGTGATGACCCATGGCCCGTAATGCTTCACGTTGTGCGCGTCATAGCGCTTCAAGATCGCGGTCGCACGGGAAATCCAGTTTGGGTCGTCGGAGTGGATGTTGATAATCGCGTGCCCTGCGTTAGCATGTTCCTCATACGCGCTCTCGAAGTAGTCTGCGTCAGTGGTGACGCTGGCGAACGCCTTACGCACCCAACCTAGCGGGCCTCGTTGCTCTTCCTTCACCTGTAGCCGATGTATTGCCTCAGGACCAGACAGCAGCACAACATCCGTATCGGCGAATCCGGCATCCAACAGCGCACGTTCCGCTTGCTGTGCCACAGACAGGTTATCAATTACTCCGACAATCCAGTCTGCGCTCTGTGACACATCTCCGGTGGCAGGTGGAAACAGAGGATCACGCTCTTCCTGGTGGTTATGTTGATGATTGGACATCGTCATGATTCCTTTCCTGTTGGCTCACGCGCCGCATTCGGACGGTGAACGACATACTGCATCTCGCCCTCAGCGCATGCATCTTCGGTACCAACTTGTCCGGAGCATTAATATTCTCGCTTGAGGTGGTGGAGCGACATGAGCCTTACCAGCCCACAGCGGCGCCTTCCGCGCGTGGATCTGATCCGCCGTGGAGCACTCCCGACTCATCATCGATGACGATGCCATTGGCATGCCCCATGGCCGAATCAAGCGGCTCAGCCATGGTGACTTCATGCCCCATCTCGCGCAATGTATCGCTTGTCTCCGAAGGGAAGCGTTGCTCCAGCCGGAGTATCTCCTTCTGCCCCGGTTCATCCGCGCCATGCACCCAACGTGGCGCCTCGATAGCCGCCTGAATATTCATGCCATAGCGCAAGAGATTCGTGTATACCTGCAGGTGTGTCTGGGGTTGGCCGTCTCCGCCCATCGCGCCAAACACGACGACAGGTCGACCATTGCGCAACGCCATGGAAGGTATAAGGGTGTGAAGCGTGCGCTTGTGCGGCTCTAGCGCATTCGCGGCCGAGTGATCGAGCGAGAAGTATGCGCCGCGATTCTGGAGGGAGATGCCTGCGCCATCCACAACATAGCCACTGCCAAAGCCAGCGTAGTTGCTCTGGATGAGCGACACAGCGGAGCCCTCGCTGTCGACGGCACAGAGATAGATTGTGTCGCCAGCGATACCGGATTTCGCCACAGCTTCTGTCGCCCGGTCAGACAAGATCAATCCCCGGCGCGTAGCAAGATAGTCTGGCGCGATGAGCGCTTCCGGCCGCACACGCATCCGTTCGAGATCGGTGATGTGCGCCGCGCGGTCGGCGAAGGCAAGCTTCTTGACTTCGACTTCGACATGAACAGTACGGGCGCTGAGTGGATCATCACCCAGAGGCACGCCATCTGAAATACCGAGCATCTGGAGCGCGGTCACGCCTTGCGTGTTGGGCGGCAGTTCGACGATGTCCAGTCCGGCGAACGGGATGCTAAGTGGTGTGACCCATTCGGCGCTGTGCGCTGCCAGATCATCCTCAGTAATCAGGCCACCTTCGCGCGCGAAAAATGCGCCGATGCGCTCTGCAATTGGCCCGCTATAGAAGGCGTTCGGACCACTGGCGCTGATGGCCTCCAGTGTGTTGGCCAGCGCTGTCGCCGTCGCGATTGAGCCAGGGGAAGGGATGCGGCCGCCGGGCAGATAGTTGTCGCGAAACGACCGATGCGTGTAGTCGAGTTGATCCATGCGGCCCAGCGCACGACTTAGCCCCTGTCCGACAGGGAAGCCCTCGCGAGCATATGTTATGGCAGGCTGGAGAATCTGGGCCAATCCCAGCCGACCAAATCGCTCGGAGAGCATTCCCCAGCCGCTCACACAGCCCGGCACGGTGACCGAATGAATACCGTTTCGAGGCATTCGCTCGTAGCCCAATGAGCGGTAGCGCTCGATCGTGGCGGCGTACGGCGCGCGGCCGCTGGCGTTCAAGCCAATCAGCGTGCGCGAGGGAGCATCCCACACCACAGCGAAGAGGTCACCGCCCAGTCCGCACAAGAACGGATACACCACTTGGAGCGTCGCATTGGCCGCGATTGCCGCATCTACCGCGTTGCCACCAGCCTTGAGCATGTCGAGGCCAGCCTGTGCCGCCAGAGCATGCGGCGCCGCAACTATCCCATGTGTGGCGAGTGTTTCAGCGCGAAATTGTGGCGCGGGCTGCCTATCGGAACCCATGGGGGACATCATCGAATGTGCGTTTTGCATTGACATGGACGCTCCCAGCCGGCTTCAACTCGACCGCCGCACGCGGCAGCCGCACATGGTCCTTGGCGCCGCTTCTCCGCGAGCGCTTCAGACGATGCTTAATCCGCTGCTAGGATACCACTAAGGCAAACTGGACTAGCTAGCCGCGCGCTGGAGGAGCGAAGATCCCACTGACGCCAAATGCCTGCGCCTGGCGCGACACGCCTTCCTGGACCCCCGCGCAGACTACATCGCACAGCCGCAGCACGAAGGGGTCAGTAATCGAGTAGAGCGCAGCAGAGCCCGACTTACGCCTGCCAACGAGGCCACCCTGGGCGAGCGCCGCCAAATGCTTCGAGACGTTGGGTTGTCCAGCGCCAGTGATCTCTACAAGCTCGTTGACACTCCGCTCACCGCCAGAAAGCGCGGCCAGCAGTTTTAGACGCAACGGCTCACCTAGCAGGCGGAATCGCCCCGAAATCGCCTCGATGAGGGGATCAGCAAAGCCATGATCATCATCAAGATGTCTCCAGGCTGTCCCTTCTATCATCACCTCGTTTTGCATACAGTTCTCCAGTTCTGAGCGCTTCCACGCACATAATCACACCGCCTTCACGCGATTGCAGGCGGACCAGCGCACACCCAATCGATTTTGATAACCATATGCCAATATGATAATATAGTATCGATTGCGCGTCAACCTCTGGGCACGCTGTCGTCCAGTTCAGAGGATCGCACGCTGTGCGCCTCGTGGGAATGAACATACATGGAAACGCTAACACTCTTGCAGCAGGCGCTGGCGATCCTTTCCGGCGCACTGGTCGGATTTAGCCTTGGGCTCATCGGAGGCGGGGGCTCAATTCTTGCCGTGCCGCTCCTTCTCTATGTGGTTGGCTTTCACGATCCCCACGTAGCGCTCGGCACAACCGCGGCCGCGGTTGCGGCCACAGCTTTCGTCAACGTGATTCCTCACTGGCGCGCAGGAAATGTGCGCTGGAAGGCAGGCGTGACGTTCGCGCTCCTTGGCGCCGCTGGGGCTGCGGCAGGCGCGGCGCTGGGAAAGAGCATGCCGGGCAAACAGCTGCTCTTCCTCTTCGCGTTACTGATGATCGGAGTGGCGCTGACGATGCTACGCTCGGCGCTGAAGAAACCACGTGGCGCTGACGACGCCCAGAAGCCACTGGAGGTACGACCAGGCGCCCAGACGCTCAAACGGGCGGGACCAGTAGCGCTGGTGGTTGGCGCTCTGTCGGGCTTTTTTGGCATTGGAGGCGGATTTCTCATCGTGCCGGGCCTGATCTTCGCGACTGACATGCCGATCATCAATGCGATTGGGACCTCGCTCCTCTCAGTTGGCGCGTTTGGCGCGACGACTGCGGTGAGCTATGCGCTGGCCGGCAAAGTCAACTGGCTCCTGGCGGGAGAGTACTTCCTCGGTGGCATCGGTGGTGGCTGGCTTGGCGCGTGGCTTGCCTCTCGACTGGCTGTCAATCGGCGCGCATTGACACTCATCTTCGTAGGCGTTATCTTCGCGGTTGCCCTGTACATGCTCTACGTAAACGCCGTCGCGCTGCACTTCATCCACTAGTCATCCGCTCGTCATCCGCTCGTCATCCGCTCGTCATCCGCTAGCCGCACTACGGATTTACGACCACTTCTTGACATTCACATATTCATATATGGTAATATCATCAACAAGGAAGGCAATACGGAGATTCATCCGCTTCCGATTGTTCGTGGCGCGCCGCGCCCGACCGTACTGTCCAGTGAATTGGAGAGGGTATCACTTCACATGTTCGATCGAATGTTTGGACGCGCCTCGGGTGGCGTCGGACGTATCAGCCCGCGTGAAGCCTGGGAGAAGGTCTCTCGCGCAAGCCAGGAGACAGCGCTGATTGACGTGCGCGAACCCTGGGAGTTTTCCCGCGGCCATGCCAAGAGCGCGCGCAACATTCCGCTGAGCCAGCTGACCAAGCGCGTCAAAGAGTTTCCCACAAACAAGGACATCCTCCTCATTTGTCAGAGTGGCAATCGCAGTATGCAAGCCGCTGAATACCTGAAACAGCAGGGATTCGAGCGGGTATGGAACGTCACTGGTGGCACGTCTGTCTGGCACATGAGCCAGCAGCCCATGGAGTAGCGTTGTCTTGCGCACTGGCCCGGTCAATGAGTCAGGCACGAGGGATATAAGAGGGTAATCGCATGCGTGTAGAGCAATTCTTCCTCGAGGGTCTCGGTCACCAGTCCTACCTGGTGACCGACGAGGCGGCTGGCGTCGCGGCGGTTATCGACCCGCGGCGCGACATCGAGTTGTATCTCAGAGCCGCCGAGCGCGCCAACGCTCGAATTACGCACGTCTTCGAAACGCACGTGCACAACGACTATGTCACCGGCGCTCTGGAGATGCAGGCCCGCGTGGGCGCGCAGATTGTCACCGCTTCTGCCGCAGGTGTGGCGTATGAACACATCGGCGTGGCTGGTGGAGACAGCGTGCGAGTTGGCTCGCTGCGTTTCGTGGCAATCGAGACACCAGGACACACGCCCGCTCATTTGAGCTACTCGCTCTACGCTGGCGACTCCAGCGAGCCAGCGGCGGTATTCAGCGGAGGCAGCTTGCTGGTGAGCAACGCTGGCCGCACCGACCTGGTCAGTCCTGGAATGACTCTGGCGCTGACGCGCGACCAGTATCGCTCACTTCGACGTCTGCTCGATACCTTGCCACCCAGCGCGGCCGTCTACCCGACGCATGGCGCCGGATCATTCTGCGGCGCGGTGACGGCGGAAGCCATTGAGCGTTCATCAACTATTGCGCGCGAGCGTGTGAACAGCCCGGCGGCCCATGCGCATAATGAAGCCGACTTTGTGAAGGCGCAGATGGCAGGCTACGGCCTGTATCCCGCCTACTACTCGGCCATGCGTGACATCAACGTCGCTGGCCCACACGTCCTGGGTGGCGTCCCGGAACTGCCCAAACTGACACCGACGATGGTCAACGACCTGATGCGTCAGGGCATTCCATTGATTGACGGGCGATCGCGCGACGTCTTTGCCCACGAGCACGTCGAAGGCTCGTTGAATATCGAACTGGATGCTAGCTTTGGAACATACATAGGCTGGCTGCTTCCATTCAACGCGCCACTATCGCTGCTGCTCCCAGTTGATGCGGACCGGCGCGAGGCCGCGGCGCAGCTCATCCGCATCGGCTACGAGCAGGCGCGTGGCTATCTGGACGGCGGTATAGACGCCTGGAAGAGCGCAGGATACGTGACCGGCTCGTACGAGCGCATTGCTGGCGACGAGTTGTACCGGCGGTGGCGCACTGGCGATGTCGCGATTCTCGACGTCCGAGACGAGACGGAATGGCGTTCGGGCCACATCCCAGCGTCGCAGCATCTCCACATCGCTGATCTACCGCACCACCTGCATGAATTGCCGATGGACAAGCCAGTCGCGGTTGTCTGCCGCACCGGCCATCGCGCCTCGATGGGAGCCAGCCTGGTGGCGGCGCTCGGGCGCGAGACAATCGCGGTACGTGACGGCGTGGGCGCATGGATCGCGCGCGGCTATCCAGCGCGACTTGGCGCGAGCAATGAGCCGGTTCCCCAGGTAGAACACGCGCATCCCTAGTGGGGAGCGAGCCAATATCCCTCGGACATAGCGCCCGGGAAAGTGAGCATCGAAATGGCAATCGTAACACTAACAGACGGTAATTTCGCCGAGCATGTGGCACGCGATGGTGTGACGCTGGTCGACTTCTGGGCGCCGTGGTGCATGCCGTGTCGGCTGGTGGCCCCAATCCTGGAGCGAGTCGCCGGCACATATGAGGGCAAAGTAACCTTCGGCGAGCTGAACGTAGATGAACAGCAGATGACAGCGGAGCGCTTCCACATCTCAAGTATTCCGACCATCGGCATCTTCAAAAACGGCAAGCTGATCAACACCTTTATCGGCGTGCGTCCTGAGCAGGGCTATATCAATGCGCTCGATGCCGCGCTCACAGTTGAGTCTGGCAAAACCTCAAGCGTTTCAAGCGGTACACGTCAGCGCTCAGTAGTAGTCTTTTCGACTCCCACCTGCCCTTGGTGCTCGCGCCTGAAGGCATATCTCAAGGAGCATAAAATCGCGTTCCGAGATGTCGATGTCAGCCGCGATACCGCCGCGGCGCTCGAAATGGTACGCAGATCGGGACAAATGGGTGTGCCGCAAGCGTGGATCGATGGACAGGTGGTCGTTGGGTTTGACCGCGCCCGCGTGGATACCCTCCTTGGGCTGCCCACGTAGTCGATGGAAAGTCAAAGACAATGAAGACGTTACAACCATTGGGTGAGCGCGCGCTGGTCAAAGTGATTGACGCGCCTACCCAGACCGCAAGTGGACCCTATCTTCCTGATACGTCAAAAGAACGGCCCAGTGAGGGCGAGGTAATCGCGCTCGGGGAGGGCGCGGCGCTGGCGGAGAAACTCACTGTCGGCGAGCGAGTTCTGTTCCAGAAATTCGCTGGAACTGAGGTGAAGCTCGATGATGGTCAATATGTCATCCTGGCGGATACTGACATCCTCGGCCGCATCGTAGACGTAGAGCCGGTGCAGCGCCGCAGCGCCTAGCGTCTCGGTCGCCGTCGATGGGCGTTGACCGTGGATGGTGATTCCCGCGGGTGGCCATAGCTTACATATGTGACCAGTTGGTGACATGCGTAGGGTACAAGACCTGTGACGTGATGCATCTATTCGTCACGCACAGGAAGGAAGCTCCCATGACCATACTCGTCTTGTACGCTAGCAAGCATGGCGCTACGCAGGGAATCGCCGAGCGGATCGCGGCCAAGCTAGTGGTGTCCGGTCAGGAAGCCCGTGCGCTTCCAATTCTCGCGGTGAAAGACCTCGCCGCTTATGATGCGTTTGTCATCGGCAGCGCCGCGTATGTAGGATCCTGGATGAAGGAAGCGACCGCATTTGTGCGGCGCAATCAGGAATTCCTCGCTACGCGGCCTGTGTGGTTGTTCAGTAGCGGACCGCTCGGCGACTCGCCGAAAGACGCACAGGGGCGCGATCTGCTAGTGGTGACAGAGCCAAAAGAGTTCGCCGAATTCAAAGCGGTCATCAAACCACGTGGACTTCGTGTGTTCTTCGGCGCGCTGAACCCAGGCCGACTGGCGTTTGCTGAGCGGATGTTCCGACGGCTGCCAGCCGGGCGCGAGTTGCTCCCCGAAGGGGATTTCCGCGACTGGAAAGCGATCGACGCCTGGGCTGTTGAGATCGCCGGGGCGCTTGCGCCCACTACGGTGGTTCAGCGCTGAAACGGCCGACTGGGACGCTACATTGGTGGTGTGCCCCGATCGCTCGAGCCGTTTGAATGTCCAGTGAGGCTCCACAGAAGCGCTGTCGCAAGTCACG